>NZ_LT827010.1:2010000-2310000 GCF_900119315.1 Actinoplanes sp. SE50/110
TCTGCAGGGTGTCGTCGCCGATCTGCCCGGCGGTCTGGATGCCCTGCTGGATGTCCGAGTCGGTGAGGCTCGTGAACACCTTGTTCCCCTTGGCGTCGGCGGTCCCGGTCGCGCCCTTGGCCCACGCCCCGGCGTAGCAGTCGGCCTGCAGTTCGAGCCGCACCGACTGCAGGTTCGCCTGGCTCTTGTCGGCGTTCTGCGCCTGCCGCATCTTGGCCTCGGTGCCCAGCAGGTCCTGCACGTGGTGGCCGTATTCGTGGGCCAGCACGTACGGCTGCGCGAACTCGCCCGGCGCGCCGAGCTCCTTGGCCAGCTGGTCGTAGAACGTCAGGTCGATGTAGACGTGGTTGTCGGCCGGGCAGTAGAACGGCCCGACGCCCGAGTCGGCGGCGCCGCAGCCGGTGTTCACCCGGCTCCGGAAGATCGTGGTGTTGACCTTCTCGTACTGCTTGCCGAAGGCCTGCGGCATCTCGGTGGCCCAGTATGCCTGGATCGAATTGATGTAGAGCACGTTGCGGCAGTCGAGCTTCTGGAGCTTGTCGGACTGCTTGCACTCATTTCTGATCTTGGTGTTGTCGGCCTTGGAGGAGCCTCCGCCGCCGCCGCCGCCCAGGTTGTTGACCCCGAAGTAACCGCCGACCACCAGCAGGATCACGGTGATGATGATGCCGGTGAGTCCGCCGCCGCCGATCGGGATCGGCAGGCCGCCGAAGCCGCCACCGCCACCGCCGGATCCGCGCACGTCCTCGACCTGACTGGTGTCGATCTCGGCGTTCTCGTTCAGCTCCATCTCGTCCCCACTTCGCCAAGGTTGCCGGGCGAGTACCCGATGATCTTGCGACTTAATCGGCTGCCGGGTGTCAGCGGGGGGCGGGTACTATTGCCGCGTGCTGCTCCGCGAAGGCTGACCTGCCGATTCAAGTTGCGCCCCGAGTCAGCCCGATCCCCGAGAGCGAGATAAGACTTCATGATCACCGCCACCGGACTGGAACTTCGCGCCGGAGCACGGATCCTGCTGTCCCCGACCACCCTACGGGTTCAGCCCGGCGACCGGATCGGCCTGGTCGGCCGTAACGGCGCGGGCAAGACCACCACGCTGAAGGTGCTGGCCGGCGAGGGCATCCCCTACGCCGGTCAGGTGGAGCGGACCAGCGAGATCGGCTACCTGCCGCAGGACCCGCGCACCGGTGACCTGAACGTGACCGGCCGCGACCGGGTGCTCTCCGCCCGCGGGCTGGACAGCATCCTGGCCGAGATGCAGAAGCTCGAGGTCCAGCTGGAGGAGAGCTCGGAGGAGAAGCTGGTCCGGCGCTACGGCCAGCTGGAGGACCAGTTCTCCGCGCTCGGTGGCTACGGCGCCGAGGCCGAGGCCGCCCGGATCTGTGCCAACCTGGGGCTGCCCGACCGCGCGCTGGCCCAGACGATCGGCACCCTCTCCGGCGGTCAGCGCCGCCGGATCGAGCTGGCCCGCATCCTGTTCGCCAACTCCGGGCAGAACGGCAAGGGCATCCTGCTGCTCGACGAGCCGACCAACCACCTCGACCAGGACTCGATCGCCTGGCTGCGCGGCTACATGGCGCAGCACAAGGGCGGCCTGATCGTGATCAGCCACGACGTCGAGCTGCTCGACGCCGCGGTCAACAAGGTGTGGTATCTGGACGCCAACCGCGCGGTCGTCGACATGTACAACATGGGCTGGAAGACGTATCTGGAGGCCCGCGAGACCGACGAGCGCCGCCGCCGCCGTGAGCGCGCCAACGCGGAGAAGAAGGCCGGCGCCCTGATGGCCCAGGCCGACAAGATGCGTGCCAAGGCCACCAAGACGGTCGCCGCGCAGAACATGGCCAAGCGCGCCGAGAAACTGCTCGGTGGCCTGGAGGAGGTGCGCAGCTCCGACAAGGTGGCGAAGGTGCGGTTCCCCAGCCCGGCCCCGTGCGGCAAGACCCCGCTGACCGGGCACGGCCTGTCGAAGTCGTACGGCTCGCTGGAGATCTTCGCCGATGTCGACGTGGCCGTGGACCGCGGCTCGCGGGTCGCCATCCTGGGTCTCAACGGTGCCGGCAAGACCACTCTGCTGCGGATCCTGGGCGGCATGCTGCAGTCCGACACCGGTGAGGTGCGCGCCGGGCACGGCCTGCGGCTGGGCTACTACGCCCAGGAGCACGAGACGCTGGACGTGGACCGCACGATCCTGGACCACATGCGCAGCGCCGGTTCGGAGCAGACCGACACCGAGCTCCGCAAGATCCTGGGCGCGTTCCTCTTCTCGGGTGACGACGTCGACAAGCCGGCCGGCGTGCTCTCCGGCGGGGAGAAGACCCGGCTGGCGCTGGCCACCCTGGTCTGTTCCGGGGCGAACGTGCTGCTGCTCGACGAGCCGACGAACAACCTCGACCCGGTCAGCCGGGAGCAGGTGCTCGACGCGATCGCCAACTACCCGGGCGCGATCGTGCTGGTCACCCACGATGCCGGCTGCGTGCAGGCGCTGAAGCCGGACCGGGCGATCCTGCTGCCCGACGGCGACGAGGACGCCTGGAGCGACGATCTGCTGGAGCTCGTCGAGCTCGCCTGAGCCGGTCCGGAGATCCAGGATCATCGGCATCGTCAGTTGTCAACTGGCGCTCACACAGACAGTGCGATGTTCGGGCGTTTGCGGGCAGGTCGGACTTGAGCCCGTACGCGCCCGCCGTCCCTTACCACCCCCGGACAGCCGGTGCGCAGCGTGTCCGGGCGGTCTCGGACGGTGCTGCCTCGATCACCTGTTTCCGCAGGTGATCGATGGTCTTGGAGAGCCTTCCGGGTCGGCCGGGGCGGGCCGGAATGGCACGGGGAGCAACGGCCGGCAAACGGTCTGACATTGATGCTGGTGGTAACCGTCAAGTTCCTGACAGTAATAAATGGGCACGTTCCTCGACGCGAGATGCCTGGCGCATGATCGTTGGAGGTTGTGTAATAGGTGGGACCGTATCTGACCGCACTGTCTGCGACGTGAGGATTCAAGATGGCAGCCACTGGCACAGCTACCAGTACTGAGAAGGGTCGTCGAATCGTCGGTAGCGAGCGGCAGTCGCTCGCCAAGGACCTGGTGAAGCGTTACACCTCGGGCGAGAGCATCCGGGCGCTTGCCGCTTCCACCGGCCGTTCCTATGGATTCGTCCACCGCGTGCTCACCGAATCCGGTGTGCAGTTGCGCCAGCGTGGCGGCGCCCGCCGCCGCAAGAAGGCGTGACGGCGGACAACGCCGCCGGCGAGGTCGGCGTCCGTTACGAACAGGACGGGCCGGTCGCGACGGTAACGTTGTGCCGGCCCGACGTTCTCAATGCACAGACCCCGGCCATGTGGTCGGAGCTGAGCGACATTTCCCGGAAATTGCCTGGCGACGTCCGCGTCGTCATTGTGCGAGCCGAAGGCCGCGCGTTTTCCGCCGGCCTGGATCTGTCGGTCGCCCGCGGCGACGGCGATTCTTCACTGGCTCGTCTGGCGCAGTTGTCCGCCACCGACTGCGCGGATCGGATAGCCGGCTTCCAGACCGCGTTCACGTGGTTGCGAAGTCCGTCCATCGTGTCCATCGCCGCCGTTCAGGGCCATGCGATCGGCGCCGGGTTCCAGCTTGCGCTGAACTGCGACATGCGGGTGCTCGCCGACGACGCACGGTTCTCCATGGCGGAGGTCACCCTCGGCCTGGTGCCCGACCTGGGTGGGACGAAACGGCTCACCGAGCTGGTCGGCCCGTCCCGGGCACTGGAGATCTGTGTGACCGGCCGGCGGATCCCGGCGGACGAGGCCGACCGGGTCGGCCTCGCCACCGCGGTGGTGCCGCGTGCCGACCTGGACGCGGCGGTCGCCGATCTGGCCGCCGCCGTCCTGGCCGGCGACCGGAACGCGGTGGCCGAGATCAAGGGCCTGCTGGCCGGTGCCTCCGGGCGGAGCTATCCGGAGCAGGACCGGGCCGAACGGGAGGCACAGACCCGCCGGCTCGCCGAACTCTCCGGACGCGGGGAGTAAGGAATAGCGGCCCCACCTCCCGGGTTGTCGTAGTCGCCGCGACGCCCGGGAGGTGCGGAACTTGAGTATGACCAGCTGGAACATGCTGCGATCGATCCAGAGTGCCGACAAGGTGGCGAAACACCAGATCAAGCCGGGCACCAGCCGGCGGATCCTGCGCTTCGCCGAGCCGTACCGGCGCGACATCGCGGTCTTCCTGGTGGCCGTGGTCTTCGACGCGGTGATCGGGGTGGCCACCCCGCTGCTGGCCGGCAACGTGATCAACGCGATCACCCGCGGTGGTCCCGCGGCGTCCGTCACGGTGATCCGGATCGCCCTGTTCATCGCCGGCCTGGCGATCGCCGACGCGCTGCTCTCCCTCGCCCAGCGCTGGTATTCGGCGCGGATCGGCGAGGGCGTCATCCTCAGCCTGCGCACCCGCGTGTACGACCACGTACAGCGGATGCCGTTGCAGTTCTTCACCCGCACCCAGACCGGTGCGCTGGTCAGCCGGCTCAACAACGACGTGGTCGGCGCGCAACGGGCGTTCACCTCGACCATCTCCGGGGTGCTCAGCAACGTCATCCAGCTGGTGCTGACCGCGGTGGTGATGGTCAGTCTGTCCTGGCCGATCACCGTGCTGTCCCTGGCTCTGCTGCCGGCGTTCATCATCCCGGCCCGCCGGGTGGGCAAGCGGCTCGCCGAGATCACCCGCGAGTCGTACAACCTCGACGCCAAGATGAACGCCACGATGACCGAACGCTTCAACGTCTCCGGGGCGCTGCTGGTCAAACTGTTCGGCCGCCCGGACACGGAAGCCGCCAAGTTCGGCGAACGCGCCGCCAGGGTCCGCGACATCGGCGTACAGCAGGCCATGTTCTCCCGCACCTTCTTCGTCGCCATGCTGCTGGTCGCGTCGCTGGCGCAGGCCCTGACGTACGGGCTGGGCGGCTGGCTCGCGGTCCGCGGCGACGTCTCGGCCGGCACCGTGGTGACCCTGGCGCTGCTGCTCACCCGGCTGTACGGGCCGCTGACCGCGCTCAGCAACGTGCGGGTCGACGTGATGAGCGCGCTGGTCTCCTTCGACCGGGTGTTCGAGGTGCTCGACCTGGCGCCGGGCATCGCCGAGAAGCCCGACGCCACCCCCATCCCGGCCGGGGCCGGCCGGATCGAGTTCCGCGACGTCCGGTTCCGCTACCCCAGCGCGGCCGAGGTGTCCCTGGCCACCCTGGAGGACGTGGCCACCCTGGACCGCACCGAGAACACCCCGGTGCTGCACGGCGTCGACTTCACCGTCGAACCCGGACAGTTGGTCGCCCTGGTCGGTCCGTCCGGCGCCGGCAAATCCACCACCTCCATGCTGGTGTCCCGGGTGTACGACGTGACCGGCGGTGCCGTCCTGGTCGGCGACGTCGACGTCCGCGACGCCACCCTCGACTCGCTGCGCGACACGGTCGGGGTGGTCACCCAGGACTCGCACCTGTTCCACGAGACGATCGCCGAGAATCTGCGGTACGCCCGGCCGGACGCCACCGAGGAGCAGATGTGGGCGGCCCTGGCCGGGGCGCAGGTCGGTGACCTGGTCCGCGGCCTGCCCGACGGTCTGGACACGGTGGTGGGGGAGCGCGGCTACCGCTTCTCCGGCGGCGAGAAGCAGCGCATCGCGATCGCCCGGCTGCTGCTCAAACAGCCGTCGATCGTGATCCTCGACGAGGCCACCGCCCATCTCGACAGCGAGTCCGAGGCGGCCGTGCAGCGGGCCCTGTCCACCGCCTTGAGGGGGCGGACCGCGCTGGTCATCGCCCACCGGCTCTCCACGATCCGGGAAGCCGACCTGATCGTCGTCCTCGACCAGGGGCGGGTCGTCGAACGCGGCACCCACGAACAGTTGGTGAACGCGGGCGGCCTCTACGCCGACCTGTACCGCACCCAGTTCGCGGGGGCCTCGGCCACCTACCCGGAGGAGGACATCGAGATCGTCACCGTCCCGGCCGGCACGGTCGAACCCTAGAAGGCGGCTTCGCGCAGGGCGGTGAACTCGCGGATCAGGTCGGGGAGCTGGAAGTGGGCGTTCAGGCCGCTCGGGTTCGGCAGGACCCAGACCGGGACGCCGCCGAGCAGGTCCGGCTGGCGGCCGATCCGTGCGCGGGGGCGGGCGAAGGCGGCACGATACGCCGTCACCCCCAGCACGGCGAGGAAACTCGGGTGCTCACGGCGTACCAGATCGGTGAGAACCTGACCACCGGCGGTCAGTTCGTCGCGGGACAGCTCGTCCGCGCGGGCCGTAGGCCGCGCGACGACGTTGGTGATGCCCAGGCCCAGCGCGGGCAGCAGATGCTGCTCCGACGGGTGCAGGAGCCGGTCGGTGAAACCGGCGCCGTGCAACGTCGGCCAGAAACGGTTGCCGGGGCGGGCGAAATGGTGACCGGTCTCGGCCGAATACAGGCTGGGGTTGATGCCGGAGAACAGCACCCGCAGGCCGGGACCGAGCACGTCGCTCACAGTGTCCGCAGCGCACCCCCGTCGACCGGCACCGCGATCCCGGTGAGGTAGCTCGCCGCCGGGGAGAGCAGGAACGCGGCCACCCGGCCGAACTCGGCGGGCTCGCCCAGCCGGCCCAGCGGCACCGACGCGGCCGCCTCCGCCGCCGCGGTCGCCGCATCGCCGGTGGCCTGGAACAACTCCCGGTTGCGGTCGGTCATGATCCGGCCCGGCAGCAGGCTCAGCACCCGCACCCCGCGCGGGGCGAACTCGTCGGCCATGTCCTTGGCCACCATCGCCAGGCCCGGCCGCAGCCCGTTCGACAGACCCAGACCGGTCAGCGGCGACTTCACCGAGGTGGACAGCACCAGGCCGATCGCGCCGCCCTCGGGCAGCGCCGCCGCGAACGTGCGGGCGGCCCGCACCGAACCCAGGAACACCGTCTCGAACCCGGCCGTCCACTGCTCGTCGGTCAGCCCGGCGGCGGTGCCGCGCATCGGACCGCCCACCGAGATCAGCGCGCCGTCCAGCCGGCCGTATCGCTCCGAGGTCACATCGACCAGCTCGCGAGGCGTGCCCGGATCGGCCAGGTCGGCGGTCACCCCGACGGCGTGCTCCGGCCCGCCGAGCCCGGCGACCGCGTCCGCGACATTCCGCTCGTCCCGCGAGGAGATCACCACCCGGGCGCCGTCGGCGACCAGCGCCTGCGCGGTGGCGAAACCCAGCCCCCGCGAGGCGCCGGTGAGAATGAAGACGCGACCAGCCAGCCCGAGATCCATGCGCCCCATTCTCGCCTATTCACGCAGCGCGGTCGCGGTCGCGGCGTCCGCCGGCAGGAACGCCTCGATGGCCAGCTCCGACAGGGTCACGTCGCGGGGCGTGCCGAGCACCGCGGTGATGCTGAAGAAGTTCAGCCCGGCATACCGCAACGGGACCACCACGCCGACCGGCTCGCCGGTCAGCTCGCCACCCGGATAGCCGGCCAGTTCGGCACGCAGCCCGCGCAGCACCGGATCACCGGTCGCGGCGGCCTGCCGGTCCAGGCGGTGCAGCAGATGCGTCCGCCATTCGGCGAGATTCTCGATCCTCGGCGCCAGACCGTCCGGGTGCAGCGCCAGACGCAGCACGTTCACCGGCGGCTCCAGCAGCTCGGGGGCGCAGTCGCGGGTGAAGCGGTCGATCGCGGCGTTCGCGTCGACCATCGTCCAGTGTCGATCGACCAGCACCGCCGGGCACGGCCCGTGCCCGGCCAGCACCTGCCGCAGCCCGTCGAGGACCACCGCCAGCGGCGGGCCGTCCAGGTCCGACTCGGTGAAGGCCGGCGCGAAACCGCCGGCCAGCAGCAACTCGTTGCGATGGCGCAGCGGTACGTCGAGCTCCTCCGCCAGACGCAGGATCATCTCCCGGGTCGGCCGGGAGCGCCCGGTCTCCACGAAGGACAGGTGGCGGGCGGAGACACCGGCCCGGCCGGACAGGTCGAGTTGACTCAGGCGGCGCTCGTCCCGCCACGTCCGCAACAACTGCCCGACCGCGCTCATGGTGGTCAGGTTATGCGGCGGACTGCGGAGGGGGCATTACCCCGGAGGTAATCGCCGGGATTACCGGACGGCGGCAGGCTGAGTCCCGTCAGACACCACGACGGAGGGAAACGACGATGAGTGACTTCGACACCATGGTCGAGCGGTACCTGGCGATCTGGAACGAGACCGACGCCGACGCCCGCCGGGCCGCGATCACGGACGTCTTCGCCGAGGACGTCAGCTATGTGGACCCGATCGCGGCGGTCCGCGGGCAGGACGAGCTGAGCGGGCTGATCGGGGCGGTGCACCAGCAGTTCCCGGGGCTCGTGTTCAGCCTCGGCGGGGCGGTGGACGCGCACCACGAGCAGGGCCGGTTCACCTGGCACCTGGGGCAGCCGGGACAGGAGCCGCTGGTCATCGGCTTCGACGTGGCGGTGCTGGACGGCTCCGGGCGGATCGCGCAGGTGTTCGGATTCCTGGACAAGGTCCCGGCTTAGTGCCGGCGGACGGCGTCCTCCACCAGGTCCAGCACCCGCGCCAGGTCGCCCGGCGGGCGGCCGGTGGCCAGGTGGAGGACGAGGCCGTCATAGGCCAGCTCCAGGAACTGGGTGAGCACCTCGACCGGCACGTCCTGGCGCAGCACCCCGGCCTCCCGCTGGCGCTGCAACCGCTCGTGGGTGGCGTCGGCGATCGCGGCCGCCCGCTGCGCCCACCTTGTGGCGAACGCCGGGTCGGTGCGCAGCCGGTGGGACACCTCCAGCTGGGTGCCGAGCCAGCCGGCCGTGTCGCCGTCGCTGGTGCCGGCCCGGTCGAGCAGGTCGCGCATCACCTGGACGAGACCGTTGCGGGTGACGGTCTCGGCCATGGTGACCGCGTCATCCTCGGCAACCGCCAGGAACAGCGACTCCTTGTCACGAAAATGGTGGAAAATCGCGCCGCGGGACATGCCCGTCGCCTCCTCCAGGCGGCGGACGGTGGCCCCCTCGTAGCCGAACCGCGCGAAACAGCCGCGCGCCGCCGTGAGGATCTCGTGGCGGCGGGCGTCGAGCTGGTCCTGGCTTACCCTGGGCACGCCGCTGATCGTGTCATGGTGGCCCGCACTCTTGCAATCCGTACGTACGGCTTCCTAAACCACGATCGGATGATGCGAATAACGTCAAGCGTTAGGCGCTTTGTTTACAGTCCTGGACTGTTCGCTGCGGTCGTCGCTCACGTAAGGTGCGCGGGTGCCTCTAGTCTTCCTCGCCCTGGACGACACCCTGCTCGACCGCAGCGGTGCGTTCCGGCTGTGGGCGAAAGGCTTCCTCGACGAGATCGGCGCCTCGCAAGACGATCTTGACTGGCTGGTCGCCGTGGACGCGGACGGCCTCACCTCCCGGTGGGACCTCGCCGACCAGATCCTCGACCGCTACCAGCTCCGGGTCCCCGCCATCGACCTCGTCGACGAACTCCACGAAGGCCCGCTCACCTACGAACGCCTCGACCCGATGGTCGGCTGCGCCCTGGAGATCGCCGCCGACGCCGGCCTCGTCCCGGTCGTCGTCACCAACGGGACCACCGACCAGTGCGAAGGCCGCATCCGCCGCACCGGCCTCGACCGCTATGTCGCCGATTGGGTGATTTCTGAGCAGGCCGGGGTGAGCAAACCCAACCCGCGGATCTTCGCCCTCGCCGCCCAGCGCGTCCGCATGCGCCTCGCCGGCGCATGGGTCCTCGGCGACAGCCCGGAAGCCGACATCGGCGGCGCCGCGGCTCTCGGGCTGCCCAGCGTGTGGCTGCATCGGGGGCGCGAATGGATGGACACACGCTTCGCTCCGACCCGCACGGTGGGCAACGTCATCCAGGGAATCTCGGCGATCATGGCGACGCGCTCCTGATCAGGGTGGTGCCGGTTCAGTAGTGGATCGGGCCGATGAGGCCACCGCCGACCGTGACGGCGTCGCCGGTGATGGCCACGCTGCGCGGCGAAGCGAGGAAGGTCACCACGTCGGCCACCTCCTCGGCGGTCACCTCGCGGCCGATCGCGGTCCGCTCGGCCCGGCGCCGTTCGGCCTCGTCGACGGTGACGCCCCACTGCTCGGCGGCCGCCGCGATCAGCGCGGGCGTGCGCTCGGTGACGGTGGCGCCGGGGTGCACGACCGTGACGTTGACACCGTGCCGGCCGAGTTCGTCGGCGAGGTTCTTGGTGAGCGCGGCCACACCGATGTTGCGGGCGGTCGCGACGAAGTCGCCGCTGAGCCGGGCGGCCAGGCCGGAGATGTTGATGATCCGGCCCCAGCCCTGGGCGATCAGGTCGGGCGCCACGGCGCGGGCGGTGCGCAGATATCCCAGCACCTTGACATTGACCGCGTCGACGAACTGCCGGTCGGTGGTCTGCGACGGCGTGATCGGGCCACCCGGCCCGCCGCCGGGCACCGCCGCGTTGTTGACCAGAATGTCGATGCCCCCGAGCTGCTCGCGAACCCGCTGCACACCGGCCCGCACCGACGCGTCGTCACCGGTGTCGAGCCGCACCGTGACGATCCGCCCGGGATGGCCCGCCGCCGCCAGTTCGGCGGCGGCCTTGGCCAGCCGTTCCCCGTCACGTGCGACGATCGCCACATCGGCTCCCTCGGCGAGCAGCGACCGCGCGATGCGCAGCCCGATCCCCCGGCTGCCCCCGGTCACCAGTGCCCGCTTACCGGCGAGTTGCAAATCCATCGATAGTCTCCTCAGCTCCGTCAAACCATATCGCCCATAGGTTAAATAGGTTTATACATCTGTCGACGACCGCCGTCGCCCGACCCATGCCCCCGCCCCCTCCGCCCGCCCTCGGTTCGCCGGCGCCCTCCGCCCGCCGCGCCTTCCGGCGCCCGCCCGCCGCGCTTTCCGTCGCCGCCGCGCTGCCCCGACCCCGCGCGGCCTGGCCCGTGTCGCGGGTTCGGTGGCGGCGTGTCCTGAGGCGGCGGGCCGGCGGTCGTGCCGGTCGAGCCTGTCGTCCTGTCCTGTCGGGGGCCTGCTCCCGCCGTTGTCTCGGGGCGGGGCTGGGCTGGGCTGTGGACGGGCGGCGGTAAATGGGTTGCGGGTGGCGGTGGGGTCGGGGAGAGTCGGCGGCGCGTGGCGGTGTGGGTGCCGTTGCGGATTCCGGCTGTGAGGGTCGGAGCGAGAGAGAAGGGGGTGGCCAAGAAATGGCTGTCTTTGTGATGCCTGCTGTCCCGGCTTCCCGGAAAACTTCTTTCGCTGAGGAGACCCTCCAGTGCGCGAGCACGACACCTACGGTCCGACGACGATGCGCCGTGGCCGCCGCAAGTTCGATGATGACGAAGCAAGCTTTGTGAAATCCGGCCGGCTGGAGCCGGCCCTCAAAGAGGATCCCGACCTGCCCGAGGTCGGTGACAACTGGTCCAGCTGGGACGGTGCTCTGCACGGTCCGCAGCCCCGGCCTGACTGGGTGCGCACCGAGCACGGCGCGGTCGACACCGAGCTGGGTGTGCTGAAAACCGGTAAGGAAGCGGATGTCTTCCTGGTCCGGCGGTGGCTGCCGGCGACCGGGGAGACCAGCATGCTGGCCGCCAAACGGTACCGGGACGGCGAGCACCGGATGTTCCATCGGGATGCCGGCTATCTCGAAGGCCGCCGGGTGCGTCGTTCCCGGGAGATGCGGGCGATGACGAACCGGACCGCGTTCGGCAAGGAGATGATCGCCGGTCAGTGGGCGGCCGCCGAGTTCGACGCGCTCGGCCGGCTGTGGCAGATCGGGCAGGAGAGCGGCCTGGTCTGTGTGCCGTACCCGGTGCAGCTGTCCGGCACCGAGGTGATGCTGGAATTCATCGGCGACTGGGAGACCGGCGAGGCCGCCCCGCGGCTGGCCCAGCTCCGCTCCGGGGACGGCGACCTGGAAAGTCTGTGGCAGCAGATGACCGACGCACTGTCGGTGCTGGCCCGCGCCCAGGTGGCCCACGGCGACCTGTCGCCGTACAACACCCTGGTCCGCGACGGCCGTCTGGTCCTGATCGACCTGCCCCAGATCGTCGACGTGGTCGCGAATCCGCGCGGTGCCGAGTTCATCGCCCGGGACGTCACCAACGTCGCCGGCTGGTTCCGTTCGCGGGGACTCCCGGTCGATCCGGAAGCGCTGACCGCCCGCCTGCTGTTCGAGGCGGGCCTGCAGTGAGGCGGCTGCCCCGGCCCGGCCGCCGCCGGTGCTGCCCCACCGGCGCCTCGCCGCTGCTCGGCTGCCGCCGCCCGGCATCGCGCCCACCCGGGTCCCACCCACGGCGCCGGTGACCTGATCCCGGTTCGCGATCGCCGCATCAGACCGGCCTCCCTCCGCGGCATCGCTGACCGGAACCCGTTCGCGGTCGCCGCAACAGGTCGGCGACCGCGGTCGGGTCACTGCAGGTAGCTCTCCACCTCGCTGACGCTGTGCGCCTTCTCCGCCTCCGGGTCGTTGCCGGTCTCCCGGGCGGCCCGGCGCCGGCGCAGCAGGTCCCAGCACTGGTCGAGAGCCTCTTCCAGCTCCTTGAGGCGGGCGTGCTCCTCGGTCGAGGAAATCTTGCCCTGGCCCAGCTCGCTGCGGAGCTGGTGCTCCTCCTCGACCAGGCCGTGAATGCGGTTCAGCACGCTGTTGTCATCCGTCATACCCGAAGCCTATTCACCGGAGTGCCGACGGTGGCGCCGGGCCACGCGTGTTCGCCGTCGCAGACCGTGATCGACGCCGCCCTTGCCCACCGTCCGTTCGCTCCCTGCCCGTGTCGAGGTGCCCGGCAAAGGGAGGTGGCCCGGGGTTGTCTCGTGGCCGGCGCAGGGCCGGGGTTGCGGGCGCCGGGGCGGCCGGGATCGCCGCGGGACGAGATCTCGGGAGTGGACCGGGCGCTGCAACCGGGCGGTTGACCGCGGACTCCCGGGTGGGCCCGGATGTTCGACGGCGCGTCGTTACGGTGGGGTGGTGAACGATGACGAGCCGGTGGAGCTCCGGCCGATTCTCCGTGATCTGCGTGTCGCCTCGCCGATGCGGGTCACCGTGGCGGAGACGACAGGGCGGGGGAGCGGCGGGGCGGCAGCTTCCGGGCAGCCGGAGTTCTGGCTGCGGGTGGCGGGCGCTTCGGGGCTCGTCGGTCATGTGCCGCATCCGGCGGATCCCCTGTACCAGCGGGTGGCCACGGCGGCCGATCAGCTGCACGACTGGCTTCTGGAATGCCTACCGGAACTGGGACTCCCGGCAGTCTGGCCGGAATGCCCGGAACATCCCGCCACCCACCCGCTGACGGTCGGGATCGCGGACGACGTCCCGGTCTGGAAATGCCCGCGTACCGGAACGGTCCACGCCGAGCTCGGAGCGCTCTAGCCGAGGTTGCCCGGGGAACGCCGGAAAGGGAGAGCGCCCCGCCCTCCCTGGGGAGAGCGGGGCGCCGCCGCATCAGTGGGTCGAGGAGCGACCCGCCGGTTCAGCAGATCTTCAGCCGCGCAGCATCTTGCGCAGCACGTACTGCAGGATGCCGCCGTTGCGGTAGTAGTCCGCCTCGCCGGGCGTGTCGATCCGG
Organism: Actinoplanes sp. SE50/110; assembly: GCF_900119315.1. Lineage (NCBI taxonomy): Bacteria > Bacillati > Actinomycetota > Actinomycetes > Micromonosporales > Micromonosporaceae > Actinoplanes > Actinoplanes sp. SE50/110. Next base: position 2,023,508 of record NZ_LT827010.1, read on the forward strand.
ACGACCGCGTCGAACGTGATGCCCGTGTCGGTGGTGACCTTGACGGTGCGCGGCGTGGTGCCGTCGTTGAGGCCGGTGACGCCCTCGAAGGAGAACGTCTCGGTGCCGGTCAGGCCGAGCGACTCGGCGTTCTGGCCCTGCGGGAACTGCAGCGGCAGGACGCCCATGCCGATCAGGTTGGAGCGGTGGATGCGCTCGTAGCTCTCGGCGATGACGGCGCGGACGCCGAGGAGCATGGTGCCCTTGGCGGCCCAGTCGCGGGAGGAGCCGGAACCGTACTCCTTGCCGGCCAGGATGACCAGCGGGACGCCGGCCTCCTTGTAGGCGACCGAGGCGTCGTAGATGGTGGTCTGCTCGCCGGTCAGGTGGTTGACCGTGAAGCCGCCCTCGACGCCGGGAACCAGCTGGTTGCGGAGGCGGATGTTGGCGAACGTGCCGCGGATCATGACCTCGTGGTTGCCGCGGCGGGAGCCGTAGCTGTTGAACTCGGCGCGCGGGACGCCGTGCTCGGTGAGGTACCTACCGGCCGGGGAGTCCGCCTTGATCGAGGACGCCGGGGAGATGTGGTCGGTGGTGACCGAGTCGCCCAGCTTGGCCAGGACCCGTGCGCCCGAGATGTCGGCGACGGGCGCCGGCTCGGCGGCCATGCCCTCGAAGTACGGGGGCTTGCGGACGTACGTGGAGTCTCCGGCCCAGGCGAACGTGTCACCGGTCGGGGTGGGCAGTGACTGCCACTGCTGGTCGCCGGCGAAGACGTCCTGGTAGGCGGCGGAGAAACCCTCGGCGCCGATCGCCTGGGCGATCACCTCGTCGATCTCCTGCGCGGACGGCCAGATGTCGTTCAGGTAGACCGGCTTGCCGTCCGACCCGGTGCCGAGCGGCTCGGTGGTGATGTCGATGTCCATCGAACCGGCCAGCGCGTACGCGACGACCAGCGGCGGGGACGCCAGGTAGTTCATCTTGACGTCCGGGTTGATCCGGCCCTCGAAGTTCCGGTTGCCGGAGAGCACCGAGACCGCGGTGAGGTCGGCCTCGTTGATCGCGGCCGAGATCTCCTCGGGCAGCGGACCGGAGTTGCCGATGCAGGTGGTGCAGCCGTAGCCGACCAGGTTGAAACCGATCTTGTCCAGGTACGGCGTGAGGCCGGCCCGGTCGTAGTAGTCGGAGACGACCTTGGAGCCGGGGGCGAGGGTGGTCTTGACCCACGGCTTGCGGGTCAGGCCCTTCTCGACCGCCTTCTTGGCGAGCAGCGCGGCGCCGATCATCACCTGCGGGTTCGAGGTGTTGGTGCAGGAGGTGATGGCGGCGATCACGACGGCGCCGTGGTCCAGCTCGTACTCCACGCCGTCGTCGCCCTTGACCCGGGTGGGCTTGGAGGTGCGGCCGGTGGCGCCGAGCGCGGCACTGAACAGGTGCGGCTTGTCGGCCTCGTCGTCGACGCCGTTGGCCGGCGCGTCGGAGGCCGGGAAGGACTCCTCGCTGGCCTCGTCGGCGTGGCCGTGCGGCGCGGCGTAGTTCGGCAGCGCGTCGCGGAACGCCGACTTGGCCGCGCTGAGCAGCACCCGGTCCTGCGGCCGCTTCGGGCCGGCGAGCGACGGGACGATCGTGGAGAGGTCGAGCTCGAGCTTCTCCGAGTAGTCCGGCTCGGCGTTCGGGTCGAGCCACAGGCCCTGCCGCTTGGCGTACGCCTCGACCAGGGCGACCTGCTGCTCGGTGCGGCCGGTCAGCTTGAGGTAGTCGATGGTCTGCGAGTCGATCGGGAAGATCGCGACGGTCGAGCCGTACTCCGGCGACATGTTGCCGATGGTGGCCCGGTTCGCCAGCGGCACGGCGCTCACGCCGGGGCCGTAGAACTCGACGAACTTGCTGACCACGCCGTGCTTGCGCAGCATCTCGGTGATGGTCAGCACCAGGTCGGTGGCCGTGGTGCCGGCCGGCGCCTCGCCGGACAGCTTGAAGCCGACCACGCGCGGGATCAGCATGCTGACCGGCTGGCCGAGCATCGCGGCCTCGGCCTCGATGCCGCCGACGCCCCAGCCCAGCACCCCCAGGCCGTTGACCATGGTGGTGTGCGAGTCGGTGCCCACCACGGTGTCCGGGTACGCCTGGCCGTTGCGCTCCATGATCGTGCGCGCCAGGTACTCGATGTTGACCTGGTGCACGATGCCGGTGCCCGGCGGGACGACCTTGAACTCGTTGAACGCGGTCTGGCCCCAGCGCAGGAACTGGTAGCGCTCGCGGTTGCGCTGGTACTCCAGCTCGACGTTGCGCTGGAAGGCGTCCGCACGGCCGAACAGGTCGGCGATCACCGAGTGGTCGATGACCAGCTCGGCCGGGGCGAGGGGGTTGACCTTGGTGGCGTCGCCGCCCAGGTCCTTGACGGCCTCCCGCATGGTGGCCAGGTCGACCACGCAGGGGACGCCGGTGAAGTCCTGCATCAGCACCCGTGCCGGGGTGAACTGGATCTCGACGCTGGGGTCGGCGTTCTGGTCCCAGTTGCCGAGCGCGCGGATGTGGTCGGCGGTGATGTTCGCGCCGTCCTCCGTGCGGAGCAGGTTCTCCAGGAGGATCTTCAAGGAGTAGGGCAGCCGGTCGTGGCCCTCCACCTTGTCGATCTCGAAAATCTCGTAGCTCGCGTCTCCGACGCGCAGCTCGCTCTTCGCACCAAAGGTGTCGAGGCTGGCCACCGTCATCTCCTTCACACCCAGCGACTGGAAGTCAAGTCTTTCGCACCGAAAGGGCGACCTTCGGGTTAGGTTTGCCTAACTCTCGGTTGTGCGTGTCCGGTAAACCGTACGTCCGTCTTGCTAGCCATCGCAAGGCGGGGTCCACGTGCTGATCCTTCCAGCCGTCCACGTTTGGTTCCGTCGATTCCCGGGAACGCGCCACGCCATGACGACCCAGGCGGATCTGGATCAGCTCACCGACTTCTTCGGCCGCTACGGCGCGGCGCTCACCATCGGCGACGTGGTCGGCATCGCAGGCTGTCACGCCCTGCCCGGGATGGTGGTGGCCGACTCGTACAGCTTCACGTTCAGCTCGCCGGCCGCCGTCGCGCTCTCCTTCCTGGGCGCCGCGCCCACCTATCGGGAACAGCGGATCGTCGCGGCGCATGCGCAGATCCTCGGGGTGCAGCGGATCTCGGCGGCGCTCGCCATGGTCGAGGTGGAGTGGGAGTACCTGGACAGTGAGGGTGGGGCGGTCCCCGGCGAGCGGTACCGGTACCTGGTCCGGATCGGGGCCGACGGCCCGCTGATCACCACGGTGATCGCTTCCCGCTGACACCCGGCGGCAACGAGTCCCGGCACGGGCGCCTCCGCGCGGCTCCGGCCTCGCTCGGATGCGGGGACGGGGTCGAGGTTCTGCCCATCGGGATCAGGTGCGGCGCGGCGGTCCTTCGTCGGGTGCGCCCGGAGAGCCGGAGGTCGATGAAGGCTGGTGCTACATTGCGCCGCATGCCGTCCGTGGGGCGGCAGAGTGGAGGTTGCGGTGCGGTTCCAGCGGGTCCTGTGCGCGGTTGCCCTGACCGGGCTGGTGGCCGGCTGCACCTCCACCGCCCCCGACGAGCCGAAGTTCACCCAGCCGTCGGTGGCCGCCTCGGCGCCGCCCTGGACTGAGCCGGACGCGTATTCCTATGTGCTGACCCGGGGCTGCGACGCGGCCAAGCCGGCCGGGCGTTACCGGGCGAAGGTGCGCGCCGGGCAGGTGGCCGGCGCGACCCGGATCGGGACGCCGGATGCGCCGAACCCGTCGGCCGACGTCGATCTGGGCCCGGTCACCGGCGAGCAGGGTGAGGAGATCGACGTGCCGACCCTGGCCGGGCTGCTGGAGATGGCGCGGACCACCGCGGACGACGGTGGTCAGGTGACCACCGAGTTCGACGTCAAGGACGGCCACCCGGTCCGGGTCACCCTGAACACGACCGGCGCCGCGGACGGGGCCGAGTGCTGGAGCGTCAGCGACTACCGGATCGGGTAGCTCACCGGTGCGACGCGTCGCACCGGTGAGCGGAGTCCTCAGCCGGGCAGGCGCGGGCCGGCCTCGCGCTGTGCCGCCAGCCACGACTCGACCTCGGCAGAGGTACGGGGCAGGCCGTCCGACAGGTTGCGGCAGCCGTCCGCGGTGACCACCACGTCGTCCTCGATCCGGATGCCGACGCCGCGCAGCTCGGCCGGGACCAGCTCGTCCTCGGGCTGGAAGTACAGCCCGGGCTCGACGGTCAGCACGTAGCCCTCGGCGAGCGGACCGTCCCGGTACGTCTCGTTCCGCGCGTTCGCGCAGTCGTGCACGTCGATGCCGAGCATGTGGCCGAAGCCGTGCAGGGTCCACCGACGGTAGACGGTGCTGTCCTCGGCCATCGCCTCGTCGACGCTGACCGGGAGCAGGTCCAGGTCGTGCAGACCCTCGGCGAGCACCCGCATGCACGCCTGGTGCACGTCCTTGAACAGCACACCGGGACGGATCGCGTCCATCCCGGCCTGCTGCGAGGCGTGGACGATGTCGTACACCTGGCGCTGCAGGGGGGTGAACGTGCCGGAGACCGGGACCGTGCGGGTCACGTCGGCGGTGTAGAAGTTGTGGCCCTCCACGCCCATGTCCATCAGCAGCAGCTCGCCCGGCGTGGTCACGCCGGTGTTGCGGACCCAGTGCAGGATCGTCGCGTGCGCGCCGGCGCCGACGATCGAGCCGTAGCCCAGGTCGTTGCCGTCGTGTCGGGCGCGCAGCCCGAAGACGCCCTCCAGCAGCCGCTCCTTGACCCCGCGGTCGGCCGGCAGGACCCGGGCCACGTCCTCGAAGCCGAGCACCGTGGCGTCGATCGCGGCCTGCAACTGGGCGATCTCCCACTCGTCCTTGACCAGCTTCAGCTCGGAGAGCACCCAGGCCAGCTCGCGGTCGCGGGGTTTGGCCCGGTCGGGCTCGTAGGCCAGCACGGTCCGGTCGACGTTCGGGTCGAGGCCGCGCAGCACCCGGGTGCGGCCCGGGGCGGACTGGGCCAGCGCCGAGCCCAGGTGGCCCAGCGAGGCGGTCTCCAGGCCCAGCTCGGTCGATTTCTCGGCGAGCGTGTGGGTGCGGCCGATCCACAGCTCGCCGTTGCGGTCGCGGAAGAAGCGGTCGCTCTCCTTGGAGTTGCGCTCCCGGGTGAACAGCACCGCCTCGTGGCCGGACGCGGTCGGGTGCAGGATCAGCACGCTGTCCGGATCACGGTCGCCGGTCAGGTAGAAGAAGTCGCTGCCCGGGCGGAACGGGTAGTCGGTGTCGTTGGCGCGCACCTTCTCGTTGCCGCTCGGGATGATCAGCGTCTCGCCGGGGAACGCCTCGGAGAGCGCGGCACGGCGCTTGGCGTAGTTCGGCACCTCGGGCAGCGGGGCGACCGCGATCGGGTCCTCGCGCCAACCGGTGCGCATGAACGCCAGGAACGCCTCCGGGAAGGCCGGGTCGTGGGACTCCGTCTTGGGGGCGGGCTGTGTGCCGCCGTCCTGCTGCGCCATCGTGGGGTGCCTCCGTTCACTAGCGGTAGGCCGACGTTACCGCCCACCGGTGCCGTTGCCGAACGGCAGGTTCAGGCAACCGACCCGGGCCCCGGCGGTGCCGGCCGTGCCCGGCCCGGTCCGGGTCGGCTCGGCGTGCAGGATCAGCGAGCGGGGCGGCTGCTCGTGGGCGAACATCCAGTGCTGCTCGCGACGGACCACCGCGCCGCCGTGCGCGTCGGCGGTGAAGTCCAGCCAGATCTCGTTCGACGGGTTGGCGTACCGCGGATCGCCGTCGCCGGCCGCGGCCGGAGCGTGGTGGTGCTGGAAGTGTGGGCCGGCCGCCGACGGATTCTTCCCACAGCCGGCGACGTGCATGTGCGCGCCGTAGGTGTGGCCCGGCACCAGGCCGGTGACCTCCAGACGGATCCACAGGTTCTGCCCGGTGGAGCTGAACTCGACCAGGGCGGTGGCGCCCGGCGGGACCAGCGCGGCATCGTAGGTGATCGCCTGGCGGCCGGCTTTCCAGGGCAGGAAGACGGCCGGCCCGGGAGCCGGGACGGCCATCCCCATGCTGAGGCCGGCCAGGACGGTGGGCAAGATGCGGAACATCCCGCAATTGTCTCAAAAGCGGATTTATCCGGTGACAGAACCTCAGGCTGGATTTCCCCGCGCGCTCGCGCGAGGCTTTCGGCATCGAAGGCGGAGAGGACACGGCATGGGGTACGCGGTGGTGCTGGGCGAAGCGCTGATCGATCTGCTGGAGGCTGAGCGCGGCGGCGAGTTGATCTATCGGCAGGCGATCGGTGGCGCGCCGCTCAACGTGGCGGTGGCGGTGGCCCGACTCGGCGGCCGGGTGGAGTACGCCGGCACGCTCGGCACGGACGTACTCGGCGACCGGATCGCCGCCTTCCTGGCCGAGGCCGGCGTCGGTGCCGCCGGGGTGCGCCGGGTCGCGGTGCCGACCACGCTCGCGGTGACCACCTTCCAGGGCGCCGAGCCGGCGTTCACCTTCTACGGCGAGCCGCCGTCGTACGCCCTGCTCACCGCGGACGATCTGGACCCGGCCACGCTGGCCGGCGGGGACCTGCTCTACACCGGGTCGATCTGCCTGCTCCGCGAGCCGTTCCGGACGGCCGCCCGGCGGGCGTGGGCGGACTTCACCGGATTGCGGGTCTTCGATCCCAACGTACGCCCGAAGCTGCTGCCCGACGCGGCCGCCGTGACCGCCCTGCGCGACCTGGTCGAGGAGTTCTTCGCCACGGCCGACCTGGTGAAACTCAGCTCGGCCGACGTCGAGCTGCTCTACGGCGACGCCGATGTGGCCGCCGCGGCGCGGCGGATCCGGGCGCTGGGTGCCGGCGCGGTCGTGGTCACCTGCGGGGCCCGCGGCGCGCACATCGCCGCGGCCGGTGACGCGGTGCTGGTGCCGGCCCCGGTGGTGGCCGCGGTCGACGCCACCGGCGCCGGGGACTCGGTGATGGGTGCGCTGGTCAGCCGGCTGCTGGCCGAGGGCCGCCCGGCGGATGCGGCCGGCTGGCGGCGGCAGGTGCGTTTCGCGCTCGCGGTGGCCGCGCTGGTCTGCGAACGCCCGGGCGGCGCCACCGCGATGCCGACCCCGGCCGAGGTGACCGCCCGCTGGGGCGAGCTTTGAGCCCGACCCCGCCGGACCGGCTCAGTCGCCGAGCGCCTTGGCGATGAAGCGCTGCCGGTCGACGATCGCGCGGTCGATCCGGACCTCGGCGATCACGGTGGCGCCGTCGCGCACCGTCACGTCGAAGGCCAGCGTGCGCCCGTCCACCCGGGTCAGTGCGGCCTGGGCGGTCACCGTCCGGCCGACGGCGGCCGGAGCGTGGTGGTCGATCGCGGCACGGACGCCGACGGTGGTGATGCCGCCGGGCAGGTGGCGGGCGGTGGCGGCGACCGTGGCGGCCTCGGCCAGCGCCAGAACCCGGGGCGTGGCCAGCACCGGGACGTCACCGGACCCGAGGGACTGGGCGGTGTCGGCATCGGTGACGGTCAACTCGACCCGGGCGCTGAGGCCGGGAGCGAACTCCGGGAGCTCCATGCCGACAGCTTAGGCCGGTGCCGGGCGTTGCCAGGGGGAGTCGTCGGCCGGCTGACCGCCGGCCGGCGCCGGGGCGGGCACCGCGGCGGGGCCGGGACGGCGGGCGTGGCGGGCCCGGCGGGCCAGCTCGTCGGCGAGCGCCCACGCCTCGGCCAGGTCACGGTCGCGGGCCACGCCGGAGCGTCCGCCGGCCGCGTCCGCGTACACCGTGGCGACCCGCAGCAGGCGCTGCAGCGGACCCTGCTCGACCCGGACGCTCTGCAGCCGGGCGTACGGCACCACCGTCATCTCCCGGGACACCCGGCCGCCGCGGGTGACCAGCACGTCGGGGTGCAGGCCGACGCCCATGAAGCGCAGCTCGAACGGGTGCAGCCAGCGGACCCGCGGCGGCGGCGGGGAGGTGGCCAGGGTGGCCAGGTCGACGCCGGGCAGCACGGCGCCAATCAGCAGCCGGGCGGCGGCCGGGTCACCGACCGGGAGCAGCCGGTCCGAGCCGCTGTCCCGGCCGTGCTCCGGGTTGTGATAACCGGCGACGTCGAGCTGCAGGTGCAGCCAGCCGGTCAGCCGCCACAGGAACGGCCAGGTGACCCGGACCGCCTGCACCCGGTGCAGCGGCACCACCTGGCTGCGGGTCTCGGTCAGGCCGTAGCGCAGCAGCAGCCGGCCGCCGGCGTCGCGGGCCAGCCGGAAATCCCAGTCGCGCAGCACCCGACGGATCGGCTGGAGCAGCACCCCGGCCATCGCGGTGACGGTGCTGGCGATCCCGATGAAGGTCCACGACCCCTCCATCACGAACTGGGTGATCACCCAGGCGACGCCGATCGGCAGCAGGAAGGCCTGCGGGGTGAGCAGCTGACTGAACAGCAGCTGCCGGTTGCGTACCGCCAGAAGGAGATTCTCCTGGGGGACCGCGGGCAGCGGGAGGGGAGCCGACCCGGAGAGGGACAGCAGTCGCTCGCGCAGCGCCGCGGCCTCCCGCACGCTCAGGTAGGCCAGCGGGGCCTCCGCCTTGTTCCCGCCGACCACCTCCAGGCGCAGCTCGGCCAGGCCGGTGAGCTGGGCCAGCAGCGGGCGGCGCAGCTCCACCGACTGCAGGCGGTCGAGCGGGATGGCCCGGTGCCGGCGCCACAGCAGCCCGTCGCTGATCCGCAGCTCGCGGGCGACCACCTGATAGCCGGTGTTCCACCAGCCGACCGCTGAGAAGATCACCGCGCCGACCGCGATGGCGAGCACGACCAGCGCGAAGTGGGCCAGCCCGAGCTGGCGCAGGGTCTGCCAGGAGAGTGCCGCGATCATCACGGCGAGGGTCTTGGCGCCGTGCAGCAGCGGGCTGAGCGGGTGCAGCCGGCGTCGCACCCCGGCCTGCTCCGTGGTGGTCCCGGTGGCGGTCACAGGCCCTCGGCCCGGTCCTCGCCGAGGGTGGTGAGCCGGTCGCGCAACCGGGCCGCCTCCTCGTGCGGCAGGCCGGGCACCCGGGCGTCGCTGGCCGCCGCGGCGGTGTGCAGCTGCACGGTGGCCAGGCCGAAGGCGCGCTCGATCGGGCCGGCGGTGACGTCGACGTACTGCATCCGGGCGTACGGGACGATGGACAGCGTGCGGACCAGCAGTCCGTGCCGGACCATCAGGTCGTTGTCCCGCTCGGCGTATCCCCAGGCGCGGACCGCGCGGATCGCGACGACGGCCCGCCAGACGCCGATCAGCAGCACCCCGCCGATGCCGGCCAGCCAGCCCCACTGGCGCAGGAACAGCCAGGCGATGCCGAGGCCGAGCACCAGGACCGTCTGCCAGACGGCGAGCCCGAGCAGTTCCACAGTGATCAGTTTGCGGGAGACCGGGCGCCACTGGACCGTGTCCGGCCAGGGCTGCAGGGCATCGATCGGCGGCGTGCTCACACCCTAGAGCGTAGGAGACGACTCGAAAGCCGTCACTTCCCGCAGGAACGAGCGGGCTTCGAGGAACGCGCCGAGGGAGACCCGGTGCTCGTCGCAGGCCAACCAGGTCTTGCGGTATTCCGGTGCGTGCAGCTTGGGATTGTTCCAGAGTAGTTGCCAGGCCGCCGACGCACGGCAACCTTTGGCGGAGCACTGCGGGGAGAGTTCCTCAACCATGTCGACCAACATAAGGGAAACGACTCGGGAGAAATAAAAGAGTGTTATGCGCCGGGCGGCCACGGGGGAAGCCGCCCGGCGACGAGGTAAATGCTACACGGTTCACAGACTTCCGTATCCACCCGGTGAGCGTGCCCGTTCCGGCGGATCGCGCAGAAAGATCAACATGTTCGGCCGATAGTGCCCTGGGCTGCGCGGATCCCCGGGATGGCGGGGAGTGGTCTCTATGCTTCCAGGAACGTCGTGTAAGTCTTGACCGTCGGCATCCGCGCCGGCGGACAGGTGACCGTTGTGGAGGACCGGTGGCGCAGCCCAGCACGCCCGAGACCGAGACCACCCCGGAGGGGGCCGCCCCGGTTCCGCCGGCGCACGACGCGTCGCAGCTGGAGCGGGCGATGTTCGAGGTCAAGCGGGTCATCGTCGGCCAGGACCGGATGGTCGAGCGGATGTTCGTGGCGCTGCTGGCCCGCGGTCACTGCCTGTTGGAGGGCGTGCCCGGGGTGGCCAAGACCCTCGCGGTGGAGACCCTGGCCAAGGTGGTCGGCGGCACCTTCTCCCGGGTGCAGTTCACCCCCGACCTGGTCCCGGCCGACATCGTCGGCACCCGGATCTACCGGCAGAGCAACGAGAAGTTCGACGTCGAACTCGGCCCGGTCTTCGTCAACTTCCTGCTGGCCGACGAGATCAACCGGGCCCCGGCCAAGGTGCAGTCGGCGCTGCTCGAGGTGATGGCCGAGCACCAGGTGTCGATCGGCGGCAAGAGCCACGAGGTGCCCGACCCGTTCCTGGTGATGGCCACCCAGAACCCGATCGAGCAGGAGGGTGTCTACCCGCTGCCCGAGGCGCAGCGCGACCGCTTCCTCATGAAGATCATCGTGGGCTACCCGACCGATGCCGAGGAGCGCGAGATCGTCTACCGGATGGGGGTCAGCGCGCCGGAGCCCAAGCAGGTCTTCACCCCGGACGACCTGCTCGCCCTGCAGCGCCGCGCCGACCAGGTGTTCGTGCACAACGCGCTGGTCGACTACACGGTCCGGCTGGTGCTGGCCACTCGCGCCCCGGCCCAGCACGGCATGCCCGACGTCGCCCAACTGATCCAGTACGGCGCCTCGCCGCGCGCCTCGCTCGGCATCGTCCGCGCCACCCGGGCGCTGGCCCTGCTCCGCGGCCGGGACTACGCGCTGCCGCAGGACCTGCAGGACGTCGCGCCGGACATCCTGCGCCACCGCCTGGTGCTCAGCTACGACGCGCTCGCCGACGACGTCCCGGCCGACCAGATCGTGGCGCGGATCATGCAGGCCGTGCCGATGCCGTCGGTCGCCTCCCGGCAGGGCGCCGCGCCGGCCGGCGGCACGCCGCCGCTGCCGCCGGGCCCGCCGCAGCCGGTCGGCGCCCCGGCCTTCCCGCAGAGCGGCGCCCCGGCCTTCCCGCAGAGCGGCGCCCCGGCCTTCCCGCAGAGTGGCGGCTGGCCGCACCCGTGAGCCTGCCCGCCACGCCGCCACCGGCGCCGCCCGAGGAGGCGGCCCGAGCCGAGGCCGTGCTCGCCCGCCTGCAGCTGCTGGTCACCCGGAAACTCGACGGCCTGCTCCAGGGCGACTACGTCGGCCTGCTGCCCGGTCCGGGCACCGAGGCCGGCGAGTCCCGGGAGTACCGTCCCGGCGACGATGTGCGCCGGATGGACTGGCCGGTCACCGCCCGCACCACGCTCCCGCACGTGCGCCGCACGGTGGCCGACCGGGAGCTGGAGACGTGGATGGCGATCGACCTGTCGGCCAGCCTCGACTTCGGCACCGCCAAGTGGCTGAAGAAGGACCTGGTGATCGCCGCGGCCACCGCGATCACGCACCTGAGCGCCCGGGGCGGCAACCGGGTGGGCGCCGTGGTCGGCACCGGCACCGGCACCGGCGGCGACGTGGTGCGGATGCCGGCCCGGCCGGGCCGCAAGGAGGCGCAGGGGCTGCTGCGCGGGATCGCCCGCACCGCGATCCGGCCCGGGCGCACCGACCTGGGCGCCCTGATCGACACGCTGAACCGGCCACCCCGGCGGCGCGGTGTGGCCGTGGTGATCTCCGACTTCCTGGCCCCGGTGGACGGCTGGGCCCGCCCGGTGCGCCGGCTCGGCGTCCGGCACGACGTGCTGGCCATCGAGGTGGTCGACCCGCGGGAGCTGGAGCTGCCGGACGTCGGCGTGCTGGCCCTGATGGACCCGGAGACCGGCGCGCTGCACGAGGTGCAGACCGCCGATCCGAGACTGCGGGAGCGGTACGCGGCGGCGGCCGGCGAGCAGCGCGCCGCGATCGCCCGCACCCTGCGCGCGGCCGGCGCCGCCCACCTGCGCCTGCGCACCGACACCGACTGGCTGCTGGACATGGTCCGCTTCGTGGCCGCCCAACGACACGCACGCACCCGGGGGACCACTCGATGATCCGTTTCCTGGCTCCGTGGTGGCTGCTGACGCTGCTGCCCGTCCTGGCCGTCGCCGGCGCCTACGTGTGGCGGCAGCTGCGCCGCAAGTCGTTCGCGATCCGCTTCACCAACGTCGACCTGCTGCGCACCCTCGCACCGAAGGGGCTGGGCTGGCGCCGGCACGTGTCGGCGGTCGCGTTCCTGCTGATGATGGCGGCGCTGGCGTGCTCCACGGCGCGGCCGTCGGTGGACACCAAGCAGCCGCTGGAGCGGGCGACCGTGATGCTGGCCATCGACGTGTCGCTGTCGATGCAGGCCGACGACGTGGCCCCGACCCGGATCCAGGCGGCGCAGGAGGCGGCCAAGGCGTTCGTCAACGAGCTGCCGCCCACCTACAACCTGGGCCTGGTGTCCTTCGCGAAGGCGGCGAACGTGCTGGTCGCGCCGACCAAGGACCGGTCCGAGGTGCTGGCCGGGATCGACTCGCTGACCCTGGCCGAGGCGACCGCGACCGGGGAGGCGGTGTTCACCTCACTGGACGCGATCCGCTCGGTGCCCGGGGACGGGGCGAACGGCGCGCCGCCGGCCCGGATCGTGCTGCTCTCCGACGGGTACCGCACCTCCGGCCGCTCGATCGAGGACGCCGCGACCGCGGCCGCCGGGGCGAACGTGCCGGTCAGCACGATCGCCTTCGGCACCGACACCGGCGTGGTCGACATCCGCGGCCAGCTGCAGCGGGTGCCGGTGGACCGGCTCTCGCTGCAGGAGCTGGCCGACCGGACCAAGGGCTACTTCTACGAGGCGGCCTCGGTGAGCGAGCTCAAGAAGGTCTACCAGGACATGGGCAGCTCGATCGGGCACCGGACGCAGCCGCGCGAGGTAACCCAGTGGTACGCCGCGACGGCCCTGCTGCTGGCGCTGATCGGCGCCGCGACGAGTCTGCTGTGGACGTCGCGGCTGCCGTGAAGCCGTGCGAGCCGGCCGAGCCGGTCAGGCGTTGTGCGAGGTCAGGACGAAGAGCAGGACGACCCAGGCGGTCATCACGGTGAAGCCGAGGGGAGCGATCAGGTTCTTCATGGTGGGGCCACCTACTTCCGCAGCGTGACGGGCGGGGAGAGAACACGCGGTCACGTCGCGGCCATGCCCACTCCCGGTGGTGTCGCGGCGCACACGACACGACCGGCCACCCTGGGGTCAGGGTGCGTCCGGTGGAGTGGGTGGGAGATCTGGTCAGCGGTCAGAAGCGCTGACGAGCGTCCCGGCCACGACTAGGAGGATCGCTATCTCGCACAGCGATCACCTCCGTCGGTCGTCGGGCCTGGGAACCGTCGTGGACTGTACCCCTTAAGCGCCACTTAAGAAAAATCAGGTGTCGAGGAACACCCGGACGGGTCACTCCCCGGCCGCGACCAGGCCGGTCTCGTAGGCGAAGACCACCGCCTGCGCCCGGTCGCGGAGCGCGAGTTTCATCAGGATCCGCCCGACATGCGTCTTGACCGTCTGCTCGGCCACCACCAGGTCGGCGGCGATCTCCTGGTTCGACCGGCCGCGGGCGATCAACCGCAGCACCTCGGTCTCGCGCGGGGTGAGCGCGTTCAGCGCGACCGGGCGGGGCCGGTCGGCGCGCGGGCGGGCGGCGAAGTCGGCGATCAGCCGGCGGGTCACCGACGGGGCCAGCAGCGCCTCACCGGCGGCCACCACGCGGACCGCCTGCACCAGGTCGGCGGCGGGGGCGTCCTTGAGAAGGAAGCCGCTCGCGCCGGCGCGCAGCGCCTCGTACACGTAGTCGTCGAGGTCGAAGGTGGTCAGGATCAGGATCCGCGGGCCGCCGGCCAGCCGCCGGGTGGCTTCCAGGCCGTCCATCACCGGCATCCGGATGTCCATCAGGACCACGTCCGGATTCAGCTCGCGGGCGGCGGTGACCGCGGCCGCGCCGTCCGCCGCGTCCCCGACCACCAGCACGTCCGGCTGGGCGGCCAGCAGCGCGCCGAAACCCTGGCGCACCATCGCCTGGTCGTCGGCGATCAGTACCTTGATCATCGGGTCTCCGGCTGCCGGGGGATGCGGGCCAGCACCCGGTACGCCCCGGCGCCGTCCGGCCCGGCGGACAGCTCGCCGCCGAGCAGAGCCACCCTCTCACGCATCCCGATCAATCCGTGTCCCGGCCGGTGTCCCGGTTCCGGCGGCGTGGTCAGCTCGTTGGTGACCGACAGCTCCAGGTCGTCGCCGGCGGCGCGGGCGGTCAGCCGCACCGGGCCGCCCGGCGCGTGCCGGGCCGCGTTCGCCAGCGCTTCCTGAGCTATCCGGTACGCCGCCAGCCCGGCCGCCTCGCCCACCCCGGCCACCTCGCCCAGCTCGCCGGTGACCGGCAGCCCGGCCCGGCGCGCGGTGATCACCAGGGCGGCGATCTCGGCGTACCCCGGCTGCGGCGCCCGGTCCGCCTCCTGGTGCTCGGCACGCAGCACGCCGAGCAGCCGTCGCATGTCCGCGAGGGCCTCGCGGGCCGCTCCGGCGATCGACGCCAGCTCGTCGCGGGCCTCGTCGGGCAGAGCCGGCAGCCGGTAGGGGGCGGTCTCGGCCTGTACCGCGATCATCGACATGTGGTGCGCCACCACGTCGTGCATCTCCCGGGCGATCCGGGTGCGCTCCTCCAGCACCGCCCGTTTCGCGCGTTCCTGCTCATTCAGCTCGGTCTGCTCGGCGAGCAGCTCGCGGGTGCGGCGGCGGTGCGAGGCGATGTTCCCGAGCGCGGTGATCGCCACGATCAGCACCGCGGCGCCCCCGGAGTTCGCCCCGCCGAGCAGCAGCACCGCGATCACGGTGAGGGTGGTGGCCCCGAGCGTGACCGGGGAGGCGCTGACCGCGGCGAGCCGGCCCAGCACGAACAGCGTGGCCAGGATCTGCACGGCGTTCCACGGCCAGGGGTCGCCGGGCGCGTGGTCGACCCAGCCCAGGAAGATCATCAGGAAGGTGAGCCGCCAGGCGTTCACCGGCCACCGGTACGACACCGCGACCGGCAACACCGATCCCACCGCGATGATCCCGACCAGCAGGGCCGGGATCTCCCGGGTCGTGCTGAGCTCCTCCCACGCCGCCAGACCCAGACTGACCAGCACGAACAGGATCAGCGGGAGGGTGAACCGGAGGCGCCCGCGGACCGGCGGACGGGCGGTCTCGCGGCCGACCGCGAGCCGGACCAGCGGCCCCATTGCCCCGTTTCGCCGCCTCGGGCCAGTAGTCTCCATCCCCAGCAGGGTAAGGCGCTGTGCGGGCCATGTCGTGACCCTGTGGTACCCCCTACCTAAGGAGTAGCGCTGTGCCTCGCACCGTGTTGGTGACCGGCGGGAACCGCGGGATCGGGCTGGCCATCGCCCAGGCCTTCGCCAAGCAGGGCGACCGCGTCGTGATCACCCACCGTGGCTCGGGCGCGCCCGAGGGCCTGTTCGGCGTGCAGTGCGACATCACCGACGCCGCGTCGGTCGACGCC
This sequence comes from Actinoplanes sp. SE50/110, assembly GCF_900119315.1. NCBI lineage: Bacteria > Bacillati > Actinomycetota > Actinomycetes > Micromonosporales > Micromonosporaceae > Actinoplanes > Actinoplanes sp. SE50/110. Next base: position 2,039,045 of record NZ_LT827010.1, read on the forward strand.
GCGTTCAGCTTCGTGGAGGCCGAGATCGGCCCGATCGAGGTGCTGGTCGCCAACGCCGGGATCACCGACGACACGCTGCTGCTGCGGATGTCCGAGGAGCAGTTCGAGCGGGTCCTGGACACCAACCTGACCGGCGCCTTCCGGGTCGCCAAACGGGCCAGTGGCAAGATGCTGCGGGCCAAGTGGGGCCGGATGATCTTCATCTCCTCGGTGGTCGGCCTGTACGGCGGTCCCGGCCAGGTGAACTACGCCGCGTCGAAGGCGGGCCTGGTCGGCATGGCCCGTAGCATCACGCGGGAGCTGAGCACGCGGAACATCACGGCGAACGTGGTGGCGCCCGGCTTCATTCAGACCGAGATGACCGACGTCTTGCCCGACTCGCGCAAGGCCGAGATCATCAAGGCCGTCCCGGCCGGTCGTCTCGCCAGCCCGGAAGAGGTCGCCGCGGCGGTGACCTTCCTGGCGAGCGACAGTGCGGCGTACATCTCGGGCGCCGTGCTCCCCGTCGACGGGGGCTTGGGGATGGGGCACTGAGTTTTTCCGAGAATTCTTTTCAGGAGAGAATGTTGTCTGGACTGCTGGCCGGTAAACGGCTGCTCGTCACCGGCGTCATCACCGACGCCTCGATCGCCTTCTCGGTGGCGAAGCTCGCGCAGGAGAACGGCGCCACCGTCGTGCTCACCGGCTTCGGCCGGCTCTCGCTGGTGGAGCGGATCGCCAAGCGGCTCCCCGAGACCGCTCCGGTCATCGAGCTGGACGTGACCAACCAGGAGCACCTGGACGCGCTGGCGTCCCGGGTCCGCGAGCACGTCGACGGGCTGGACGGCGTTGTCCACTCGATCGGCTTCGCCCCGCAGAGCGCCCTCGGCGGCACCTTCCTCGAGACCCCGTGGGAGGACGTGGCACAGGCGCTGCACGTCTCGACGTACTCCTACAAGTCGCTGGCGACCGCCTGTCTGCCGCTGATGGACCAGGGTGGCTCGATCGTCGGGATGACCTTCGACGCGACCAAGGCCTACCCGCTCTACGACTGGATGGGCGTGGCCAAGGCCGGGCTCGAGTCCGCCTCCCGGTACCTCGCGATGTACCTGGGCAAGCACGGGATCCGCAGCAACATCGTGTCGGCCGGGCCGCTGCGCACCATGGCGGCCAAGTCGATCCCGGGCTTCAGTGACTTCGAGGATGCCTGGACCCGGCGCGCGCCGCTGGGCTGGGAGCTGGAGAACCCGGAGCCGACCGCCCGCGCGGTCTGCGCCCTGCTCAGCGACTGGTTCCCGGCCACCACGGGTGAGATGGTGCACGTTGACGGGGGTTACCACGCCATCGCCGCTTAGTGCGGTGGCAGGATTGGCGGGTGGTTTACGACGCGTTCGTCCTGCTCTCCTTCGGCGGCCCCGAAAAGCCCGATGACGTGATGCCGTTCCTGCGCAACGTGGTGCGCGGGCGGGGCGTCCCGGACGAGCGCCTCGCCGAGGTGCGTGAGCACTACATGCACTTCGGCGGGGTCTCCCCGATCAACCAGCAGTGCCGCGACCTGCTCGCCGCGGTGCGGGCCGAGTTCGCCGGGCACGGCATCGACCTGCCGGCGTACTGGGGCAACCGCAACTGGCACCCGATGCTGGCCGACACCGTGGCCCAGATGCGCGACGACGGTGTCGAACGCGCCCTCGGCTTCGCCACCAGTGCGTACGGCGGATATTCGTCCTGCAAGCAGTATTGGGAGGACATCGCCGCGGCCCGCAAGGCGGTCGGGCCGAAAGCGCCGGTGATCATGAAGCTGCGGCAGTTCCACGATCATCCCGGCTTCGTCGAGCCGCACGCCGAGGCGGTCCGTGCCGCTCTGGGCACGCTCGACCCGGCCCGCCGGGCCAGCACCCGGATCGCCTTCACGGCCCACTCCATCCCGACCGGCATGGCCCGCAACGCCGGCCCCACCGGCGGCCGCTACACCGCCCAGCTGGAGGAGACCGCCCGGCTGGTCCAGGCCCGCGCCGCCGAGGACGTGCCGTGGGACCTGGTCTGGCAGAGCCGGTCCGGCCCGCCGCAGGTGCCGTGGCTGGAGCCGGACATCAACGACCACCTGACGGCCCTCGCCGAGAAGGGGATCACCGACGTGGTGGTCAGCCCGATCGGTTTCGTCTCCGACCACCTCGAGGTGCTCTGGGACCTGGACAACGAGGCCAGGGAGACCGCCGAGCGGCTGGGTCTGGGCTACGCCCGGGCCGCCACGCCGGGCGTCCACCCGCGGTTCGTCAGCATGGTGCGCGAGCTGGTCGAGGAGCGGCTGGGTGAGCAACCCCACAACCGGCTCGGTACGCTGCCGACCTGGGACGTCTGCCCGACGGAGTGCTGCCCCCCGGCGACCCGACCCTCCGCACCGCGACCTGGAGCCCCCGCATGAAGGAACGCAAGGCGATCGAGAGCTGGCTCACCGACATGGACGGTGTGCTCGTCCACGAGGGTGAGCCGGTGCCCGGCGCACCCGAGTTCGTGAACCGGATGAAGGCCTCCGGCAAGCCGTTCCTGATCCTCACCAACAACTCCATCTACACCCCGCGCGACCTGCAGGCCCGGCTCACCCGGATGGGCTTCGAGGTGGACGAGCAGTCGATCTGGACGGCCGCGCTGGCGACCGCGCAGTTCCTCGCCGACCAGCGGCCCGGCGGCACCGCGTACGTGATCGGTGAGGCCGGCCTGACCACCGCGATGCACGCGTCGGGGTACGTGCTGACCGAGTTCGACCCGGACTATGTGGTGCTCGGCGAGACCCGCACCTACAGCTTCGAGGCGATCACCAAGGCGATCCGGCTGATCAACGGCGGTGCCCGGTTCATCTGCACCAACCCGGACGCGACCGGCCCGTCCACCGAGGGCCTGCTCCCGGCGGCCGGCTCGGTGGCCGCGATGATCTCCCGGGCCACCGGGGTGAAGCCGTACTTCGTCGGCAAGCCCAACCCGATGATGATGCGTTCGGCGCTGAACGCGATCGGCGCGCACAGCGAGACCACCGCGATGATCGGCGACCGGATGGACACCGACGTCCTCTGCGGCCTGGAGGCCGGGCTGGAGACGATCCTGGTGCTCACCGGGATCAGCAGCCGGATGGAGAGCGAGACGTACCCGTACCGCCCGTCCCGGATCGTCAACTCGGTCGCCGACCTGATCGACGAGATCTGAGCCGAGCGTCCCGGCCGGTCGTCCGATCAGGGTCAGGTTGTCGGACGGCCGGCGGCCCTCGCCGTCCCCGCTCGGCGCCGGCCGGGCAGCGGAGGCCGGGCCGTGCGGCCCACCGACGTCAGCGCGCACAGCACCAGCAGGACCAGGCCGGTCACGATCAGCCGGAGATAGTCCCGCCGCACCCACCAGAGCACCGGCAGTCCCACGTACGGCACCCGTAGCCGACCCAGCCCGGTCACCGCGCTGCGCGGCACCGGCGCCGAGTCCACCACCCGGTTCGCGTCGCCCTTGGTGACCAGCATGCCGTGCTCGTCGATGGTGAGGATCCGGTGCAGGATCGGCCGCCGGGGCCGGCTCGGGTCGTGGAACCGGACCACGAACCCGGCGCGGATGTCCCGCGGCGCCGGCGGTGAGGTCACCACCACGTCGCCCGGCTGAATCGCCGGACACATCGAGCCGCTCATCACCACCGACGACGACCAGCCGAACAGCGGCGGGATCAGGGTGGACAGCAACAGGACGCCGCCGGCGGCCAGCAGGCCGGTCGCGCCGAGGGAGAACAACGCCGGGACGCCGCGGCGACGCCGGGCGGCCCGGCCGGGTGTGCGCACGATCTCATGCTCGCCCACGCCGGGCCCGCGTTGCCGCGGAGATGGACCATCATGACGATGGCGCCGCGCCGGTCCCTGGGCCAAAACCGCCATAAGGTACGTTCGGCCGCATGCCGGCGTGGGAAGAGTCTTACCTCGGGCAGCTGCGCGGGTCGGTCGGCCCGGAGCGGGTGCTGATCACCGTCGGGGCGCGTGCCGTACTGCGCGACCCCGGCGGCCGGGTGCTGCTGATCCGGCGCAGCGACAATGGGCGGTGGGCACTGCCGGCCGGGACCATGGAGTTGCGCCAGACGCTCGGCGAGTGCGCGATCCGGGAGGTCAGGGAGGAGACCGGGCTGACCGTGCACGCCATCACGCCGTTCGCCCTGTACTCCGGGGAGCAGCTGACGATCAGCGCGTACGGGCAGCCCTACCAGCACGTCACTCTCGCGGTGCGGGCCGACATCTGGTCGGGGGAGCTGCTGCGGGAGACCGACGAGACGATCGACGCGGCGTTCTACCCGGTCGGCGAGCTGCCCGAGACGGCCGGGCCGAACACCCGGCGGACTTTGGACGACCTGGCCCGCTTCGAGGCCGGCGCCCCGTTCACGCTGGCCTGAGGGAGAGATCGGCATGACGGACAGGGGCACGGGTGAGGTGGTCGCCGCCGCCTGGGTGTGCGTGCGCGATCGGCGCCTGCTGGTGGTGCGGGCGCACGGGTCGGATGCGTTCTACCTGCCCGGCGGCAAACCGGAGCCGGGAGAGACCGACGCCGAGGCGGCCGTCCGGGAGACCGCCGAGGAGGTCGGCCTGACGGTCGGGGACCCGCGGTTCTTCCGGACCTTCGAGGCGCCGGCCCACAACCGGCCGCCCGGCACCCGGGTCCGCCTGGTGTGTTTCACCGGGGAGGCGGACGGCGTCCCGGCGCCGGCCAACGAGATCGCCGAACTGGCCTGGTTCAGCTCCGCGGACGCGGACCGGTGCGCTCCGGCGATCCGGCTGGTCCTCGGCGAGCTGGTCAGAGCCGGCCGGATCGACTGAGGTCGAACCATCGCCCCGCGACCTCGGTGTGCAGGCTGAAGCCCAACGGCACCGGCTCGTGCAGCACCTCGAGCCCGAGCGCCTCCTCGGGCGGCGGCGTCGTGGGGAGCCCGCTGCCGTCCGCGAGTTCAGGCAGCAGGCCGAAGATGAGAAGTGTCCCGTCCGGCGCGCTGCGGGTGTCGAAGAGGCGTACCTCCGCGGCATCGGCCTCGAGCCCGGTCTCCTCGGCCAGCTCGCGGACGGTGGCCGCGGCCCAGCTCTCGCCGTATTCGATGAAGCCGCCGGGCAGCGCGAGACTGCCGTGCGCCGGGGGGATGCCGCGGCGTACCACCAGTAGTCCGGAACCGATCGGCTGCAGCGCGACCGCGACCGGCGCCGGGTTGCGGTAGGTGGTCTCGCCGCACGCCGCGCAGCGGCGGGGCCACGCCTGGTCCGGCACGAACCGGGCCCCGCAGTAGGTGCAGTGCGCGTGCCGGTCGGCGGTCACGGGTGCAGCGGCGCGTTGCAGGCCGCGACCAGGGCCTGCCGGCAGGCCGCGGTGAGCGGCCGCAGCGCCTCGTCGCGCTGCTGCGCCTCGTAGCCGTTGACCGCGCCGCCCGGCGCGTTCGTCCCGGCCAGCGCGAGGACCTGGGCGAGCACGCTCGCCCGCGCGAACAGCCGGCGCGAGCGCGGGTCGAAGCCGGGCGGCAGGGTGGCCGTGCTCTCCGGCCGGCGCAGCTGCTGCAGGGCACCGGCCAGCTCCGGTTTCCACTGCGCGACGTCCAGTCTGGTCAGCCGGGTGGTGGCCTCGGCGAGCGCGGCGGTCAGCTGCGCCTCGGCCTCGGCGGCACCCATCTGGAACACCGGCCGGTGCCCGGGGGCCGGCAGCACCCGCCACACCACGGTCTCGAACTCCACACCGGAGCCGGACGTGTGCCGCCGCACCTCGGGCACCACGCCGAACTCCGGGGTGACCACGGCCTCGCCGGCGAGCAGTGCGGCGCCGGTCAGCGGCCCGGGGCCGGGCAGCCCGCGCGGGTCGCCGGGGACCGGCAGGACCAGCCGGATGTCGTCGGGGTGCAGCTTCGCGAAGATCGGCAGGCCCTGGCCGAGCGGCACGTCGGTCCAGGTGCCGGGGGCTTCGGCGACGAGGTGCTCCTCGTCCTCGGCGATCTCGGCGGCCAGGTCGTCGAACGGGACCAGCCCGGCCCGCCAGGCCCGCACCCAGGCCACGAAACGGGTGGACCGGTGTGCGGTGCGGGTGGCCGCATCTGCTGCGGGTGACATGCGAGCAAGGGTACGTGGCATCCCGGAACCTTGTCGCGACTCGGAGCGTCACCCGGGCGTGTCCGAAAGGACGTATTACCGTGCGGGTCATGTATGGGGAGGACGTGATGGCCGGCAACTGGCGCCGGCGGAAGACCATTCCGGAGGTGGATGCCGAGCCCGACCTGGTGGTCGAGGACGCCGACTCCGGTTTCTGCGGTGCGGTCGTCGGGTTCGAGCTGGGTGCGGTGGTGCTCGAGGACCGGTTCGGCAAGCGCCGCAACTTCCCGCTCGCCCCGGCCGCGTTCCTGCTCGACGGGCAGACGGTCACGCTGCGGAGACCGGCTCCGCGGGCGGTCGCGCCGCAGCGCCGGGTGACCGCGTCCGGGTCGATCGCGGTGGCCCGGGTGACCGCCCAGGTGGCCAAGGCCAGCCGGATCTGGGTGGAGGGCATCCACGACGCCGCCCTGGTCGAGCGGATCTGGGGCGACGACCTGCGGATCGAGGGCGTGGTGGTGGAGCCGCTGGACGGCATCGACGACCTGCACGCGCACGTCCGGGAGTTCCGGCCGGGGCCGCAACGACGGCTCGGGGTGCTGGTCGACCACCTGGTGCCGGGCTCCAAGGAGAGCCGGATCGTGGCGTCGGTCACCCACCCCGATGTGCTGATCACCGGGCACCCGTACGTGGACGTCTGGCAGGCGGTCAAACCCGAGCGGGTCGGGCTGCGCGCATGGCCGGTGATCCCGCCGGGCCGTCCGTGGAAGGAGGGCGTCTGCGAGGCGGCCGGCGTCCGCGAGCCGGCCGACATGTGGCGTCGCATCCTCTCCTGCGTCCACAGTTACAAGGACGTCGAGACGCCCCTGATCAACGCGATGGAGCGGTTGATCGACCACGTCACCGTGCTGGGATAGCGCGCCCGATCCGCGCCGCGCCGTCGAGGAGGCGGTCCGGGGTGTGACCGGCGTAGCCGATCACCAGGCCGGGCGGGCCGGGCAGCAGGCGGTGCCAGGTGAGCGGGTGGACCAGCACGCCGGTCTCCCGGATCCGCTCGGCGGCCGCCACGTCGTCGGTCCCGGCGGGCAGTTCCACCAGCAGGTGCAGCCCGGCCGCCACGCCGCGCACCCGGGCCCGCGGCAGGTGCGCCCGGAGCCCGGCCAGCAGCGCGTCGCGGCGGGCCCGCTGCCGGGCCCGCACGGTCCGCAGGTGCCGCTCGTAGTCGCCGGTCGCGATCAGCTCGGCCAGCACCAGTTGGGGCAGCGCCGAACTGCCCAGGTCGCTGGCGTGCTTGGCGGCCAGCAGGCCGGCCTGCATCCGGCGCGGCGCGATCAGCCAGCCCAGCCGCATCCCGGGTGCCAGGGACTTGGAGACGCTGCCCAGGTACGCGACCCGTTCCGGGGCGCTGCCCTGCAGCGCGGCGACCGGGGCACGGTCGTACCGGTGTTCGGCGTCGTAATCGTCCTCGACGATCAGGCCGCCCCAGGCGAGCAGCTCGCGGCGGCGTTCCGGGGCGAGCACGACACCGGTCGGAAACTGGTGCGCCGGGGTGAGCAGCGCGGTCGCCAGCCCGGTTCGCCGCAGCTGCTCGACGATCAAGCCGCTCTCGTCGATCGGCACCGGCTCGCCGCGCACCCCCCAGTACGCCAGCTGGTCCCGGCTGCCCCGGGAGCCGGGGTCCTCGACGGCCACGACGGCTTCGCCGCGAACCCGCAGAACCTGCGCGAGGAGCGCCTGACCTTGCGCGACGCCGCCGCACACCAGGATGTCGTCCGCCTCGGCGCGGATTGCCCGGGTACGCCGTAACCAGCCGGCCAGGGCGGCCCGCAGCACCGGTGTGCCACCCGGGTCGCCGTAGCCCAGGTCGGCCGCGGTGACCCGGTCCAGCACCGCGCGCTCCGCCCGCAGCCACGCCGCCCGGGGGAAGGCGGCCAGGTCGGGAACCCCGGGGGAGAGGTTGAGGTCGATGCCGTCCGGGGTGGACAGGGGCAGCCGCAGCTCGTGCAGGGTGCGCCGGCGGTCGGCGGCCGGCCGGGGCGCGACCGCGGCGTCCCGGGCCACCACCGTGCCGGACCCGGTGCGCGCGCCGGCCAGCCCCTCGTCGACCAGCCGCTGGTAGGCCTGCACCACCACGCCCCGGGAGACGCCCAGCTCGGCGGCGAGCAGCCGGGTGGCCGGCAGCCGGCTGCCCGGGGCGAGCCGGCCGGCCGCGATCGCGGACCGCAGGCCGTCGGCCAGCCAGCCGGTCAACCCCTTGGCCGGGGCGTCCGCGGTGCGCAACTGCAGGAAGTCCGAACCGGAGATTGGTCCCCTCCATCGCCTCGCCATTGGTCCTCGAAAAGGACCATACGCCGGAGAAGCATGAACCGCATGAAGGCGTTACCGATCCTCGCCGGCGCGGCCGGCATGACCTTCGTCGGCGGCAGCGTCGCGGTCTCCGGCCACCTCGCCGGCGCGCCCGCCCTCACCGTGCAGGCGCTGCGCTACGCGGTGGCCTGCCTGCTGCTGCTCGGCTGGTCGGCGTGCACCCGCACCCCGGTGCGCCGCCCGCGCGGCGCCGAATGGCGGTGGCTGCTCGGCGTCACCGTGGCCGGCCTGCTGGTCTTCAACATCGCCCTGATGCACGGCGCCCGGCACGCCGAACCGGCGGTCCTCGGCGTCGCGGTCGCCTGCGTCCCGATCCTGCTCGCCGCGGGCGGCCCGCTGCTGCAGGGCCACCGGCCGGCCGCCCGCACCCTGCTCGCCGCCGGAGTGGTCACGCTCGGCGCGATCGGTGTCGAGGGGCTCGGCCGGGCCGATCGGATCGGGGTGTTCTGGGCCGTCGTCACGTTCCTCTGCGAAGCCCTGTTCACCTTGCTCGCCGTGCCGGTGCTGGGGCGGCACGGCCCGCTCGGGGTGTCCGTGCACGCCACCGGGATGGCGGTCGTGCTGTTCGGCGCGGCGGGGCTGGTCACCGAGGGGCCGGGCGCGGTGCTCCGGCTGCACGCCGGCGACGTGCTGGCCGGGGCGTACCTGGCGGTCGCGGTCACCGCGGTGGCGTTCGTGCTCTGGTACACCTGCGTCACCCGGATCGGGCCGGGGCGGGCCGGGCTGCTCACCGGACTCGCGCCGATCGCCGCGGCGCTGACCGGGATGGGGCTGGGCGGGCCGGCGCCGCGGCCGCTGGTCTGGCTCGGCATGGCGACCGTGGCGGCCGGGCTCGCCCTCGGCCTGACCGCCCGGCCTGACCGCCCGGCAGCCGCGGGCGGGGGTCGGCGATCACCCCGCGATCGGGGCGGGTTCCGGCAGCCGCGGGCGGGGGTCGGCGATCACTCCGCGATCGGGGCGGGTTCCGGCAGCCGCGGGCGGGAGTCGGCGATCACCCCGCGATCAGGGCGGGCTCCGGCAGCGGCGGGCGGGTGATGCCGGCGCACCGCCGCGGGCGGGCCGGGCGGGCACGGACGGGCGCGGCGAACGGCGTACCGCCGCCATCGGAAGTCAGGCCAGATCCCGGGCGTCGCGGCTGTAGACGAAGGTGGCAATGTCGATCTTGTCGACCGTGCCGTCCGGAGCCCGCAGGATGCGCAGCACCTCGCCCTCGTCGCTGCCCGAGACGCAACGCCAGCGGTCCGGCGCCTCCCGGCGGAACCGGGTCCGGCCGAGGCGGCCGGTCATCGTCAGGCCGTCGCCGTCCGGGGCGATGTCGAACTCGCCGCCCATCCACCACCAGCGGCCGCTGATCTCCGCGGCCTCGCCGGTCGGCGCCGCCGGCGGCTGCCAGGCCGGGACCGGCGCCGCCGGCTCGCTGTCCAGCACCGTGGTCAGCGTCCGCAGACTCAGCTCCTTGATCAGGGAGCCGCCGGCGAGGGCGTACGTGTTGGCGAACACCACCACCCCGAACCGGCTGCGCCGGTGCACGGCGAGATGCGCGAGATAGCCGGGCATCGAGCCGGCGTGCCCGGCGTACACCCGCTCACCCACCCGGAACAGCTGCGGGCCCAGTCCGTGCCCGGACGTCCACGACTCCAGATCGTCGATGGTCACCGGGCTGCACATCTCGTCGACCGTCTCCCGGGCCAGCACCGCCGGCGCCGGATCGGCCAGGAAGCCGGCCCACTTCGCCATGTCGGTCACCGTCGACCACAGCTGGCCGGCCGGGGCCATGGCGCCGGCGTCCGGGCGCGGCTCCTCGTGCAACGTGCCGCCCAGCGCGTGGACCACGTAGCCGCGGGCGAACGGCTCCACCGGCAGATAGCTGGTCCGCTTCATGCCCAGCGGATCCAGCACGCGCTTGGTGACCAGATCCGTCCAGCTCTGCCCGGTGACCCGGGACACCACCGCGCCGAGCAGGCCGTACGCCAGATTCGAATACCGGTAGCGGCGGAACGGCGGGCCGGTCAGCTTCTCGTGGGTCAAGCCGGCCAGCAACTGCGCCACGTCACCGCCGTCCCGCCGCTCCCACCACGGCCCGTCCGGTTCCCGCTGCAGCCCGGAGATGTGCCCGAGCAGCTGGCGCAGCGTCACGCCGCCGATCGGGGTACCCGGCAGATGGCGGTAGAGCAGGTCGTCGAGGGCGAAGAACCCCTCGTCGCGCAACTGCATGACCAGCGTCGCGGTGATCGTCTTGGTGATCGAGCCGAGCCGGTACTGGGTCTTGGGATCCGGCCGCGGCGTCTCCCCGGCACCCGCGAAGTGCAGCACCGCGCGGTCGCGCACCACCGCCAGCGCCAGCGACGGCGCCCGGCCCTGCGCCTGGGCCCGGGCGGCGATCTCGTCGACCCGGCGGGCGGTCTCCGGAAGCAGTGTCACGGTCGGCATCCTCCTGCAGTGCGACTGACGGGTCTAACTGGCCGGACGGCGATCGGCTACGTGTGCACGAGGCATCGCCGCGGATGCGCGGACGTGACACGATCGTTGATGTGGCAGCCGTACTCTGGATCATCCTCGCCATCGCCCTGGCGATCGGCGAAGCCTTCACCGCGACCTTCCTGATCATCTTCTTCGCGGCGGGAGCCGGCGCGGCCGCCCTCGCCGCCGCCCTCGGTGCCCCGGTGCTCCTGCAGGTCATCGTCTTCGCCGTGGTCTCCGGGCTGTCCGTGGCGGCGGTCCGCCCGATCATCGTCCGGCACGCCCGGCCCGCCCTGGAGACCGGTGACACGGCCTTCGGGATCGAGGCGATGGAGGGCCACCACGGCACCGTGCTGGAGACCGTCGACGCCGGCCACGGTCAGATCCGGATCGACGGGGAGATCTGGCAGGCCCGGCCGTTCGACGGCAAGGAGACCTTCGAGCCCGGCGAGCGCGTCCGAGTCGTCACCGTGCGCGGCGCCACGGCGCTGGTCTGGCACGATGACCTGCCCGACGTTTGATCGACTTCGTGTTCGTTTTTTCATAGAGAGGCGCCATGGGAGCTGTCATCGCAGTTCTGGTCATAGTCATCGCGTTGTTCGCGGTGATCACCATCGTCCGGTCCATCCGGATCGTCCCGCAGCAGCGGATGGACGTGGTCGAGCGCCTGGGCAAATACCAGCGCACCCTGAGCCCCGGCCTGAACCTGCTGGTGCCGTTCATCGACGCGGTCCGCAGCAAGGTCGACATGCGCGAGCAGGTCGTGTCGTTCCCGCCGCAGCCGGTGATCACCTCGGACAACCTGGTGGTCTCGATCGACACGGTGCTCTACTTCAAGGTCGTCGACCCGGTCCGGGCCACCTACGAGATCGCCAACTTCCTGCAGGCGATCGAGCAGCTCACCGTCACCACCCTGCGCAACGTGATCGGCTCGCTCGACCTGGAGCGCGCGCTGACCAGCCGCGAGGAGATCAACCGGCACCTGTCCACGGTGCTGGACGAGACCACCGGCCGCTGGGGCATCAAGGTCACCCGGGTCGAGATCAAGGCGATCGAGCCGCCGCCCAGCATCCGCGACTCGATGGAGAAGCAGATGCGCGCCGAGCGGGAGCGCCGCGCCACCATCCTGAACGCCGAGGGTCACAAGCAGGCGCAGATCCTCACCGCCGAGGGTGAGAAGCAGGCCGCGGTGCTGCGCGCCGACGGTGACCGGCAGTCCCGGGTGCTGCAGGCCGAGGGCCAGGCCAAGGCGATCCGGACCGTGTTCGACGCGATCCACCAGGCGAACCCGTCGCAGAAGGTGCTGGCCTACCAGTACCTGCAGGCGCTGCCGCAGATCGCGAACGGCAGCGCGAACAAGGTGTGGATCGTGCCGACCGAGCTGACCAAGGCCCTGGAGGGGCTGGGCGGTGCGCTCGGCGGGCTCGCCAACATGGTCGGGGACGTGCCGCTGGCCGAGGTGCACTCGGACGAGGTGGCGCTGGAGGCGGCGGCCGCGGCCCAGGCGGCGGCGGCTGAGGCGGCCCGGGTGAACGACGAGGTGCGGGAGGCGGAGGCCCAGGTCTCGGCGGATCCGGACGTCACCGCGGCGCTGGGCGCGTCCCCGCAGGTGCCGCCGTCGTCGGCGCTGGGTGGGGCCGACTACCAGGGGCAGCAGCACCAGGCCTGAGCCCACCGGTCCGGTCTTTTCGTCGGCGGCCTGTCCGAAGCGGGCAGGCCGCCCGGCATTTCCAGGAATTTCCTGAGATACGCCTCACAGTTCCCTGCGAATTTGGCATGCTTCGACTCGGATTTCCGACCGGTTTCCCCCGGCCGCTCGGCGTGTTGCCCCTGCGAGCGAGGCGGAACCATGAGCATCAGCCATCGTCAGACCGCGTCCGGCCGCCCCCTGCGGGTCGCCCCCGCGTGGGTCGGCGCCGCGACCCCGACCGGCCGGGCCACCGACCATCACCTCCTACCGGTCCGCGACGCCGTCTGGATCTGGTCGGTCCGGCGCTTCGCCCGGCTCGCCCTGTGGGCGCTGCCCGCCGCCGCGGTCCTCTACGGTTGGTTCACCCTCGGCGTCAACGTCCCGCCCGGTCCGCTCCCCGTGGGACTCCTCGCCGGCTGGCTGACCAGCATCGCGCTGATCGCCCTGGCCGGCCTGCTCGCCGGCTCCCGCACCCGGCGCGTCGCCCTCACCGGCCTGCTCGTCACCCTGGCCGGCGCCACCCTGCTGCTGCCGCTGGTCGCCCTCCCGGAACAGACCGCCACCGCCGCCGTGTCCATCACCACCGGCCAGGTCCGCATCCTGCTCGACGTCGCCCGCGCCGTCTGCGGCGGCGGCATGCTGCTCCTCGGCTGGGCCGTGTTCCGTTCCCAGCTGGTCAACCCGGCCGACGGCGTCCTGCTGATGCTGGCCGCGGTCGCCCTGGGCGCCGGCAACTACGCGGTCAAGCCGCTCCCGACGGTGGGCGCGCTCCTGCTGCTCGCCGCCGGCATGGGCCTGGCCTGGACGGGTGGCCGGCTGGTCCCCCGAACCTGACCGGTTGGTTGTTTCGCGAGCCGGCCTCCCGCGGGCGACGGGCGGACACCGCGGTGTCAGGGACGAGCCGGCGGTGGTTGCCGGCGGCGGCCGGGTGCCCGGGCCGCCGTCCCCCGGCCGCCGCGGCCGGTTCCCGGTCCGGGTGGCGGCCGGTGCGCCGGTCTTCGGCGGGCGGGACCGCGTCGACCCGGTGTGGCCGGGTGATCGAGGCCCGGCAGTGGAAGTGGTCGTGTTGTGTGTTGTGCGTTCCGATCCGCTGGCCGTGGGCGGGGCGCCGGCCGTCGGTCATCGGCCGGCTCAGCGGGTCAGTTCGTAGAAGGCGATGGCGGCGGCGGTGGCGACGTTGAGCGAGTCGACGTTGTTGTGCATGGGGATGGCGACCCGGACGTCGCTGGCGCCGAGGGCGGCCGGCGTGAGGCCCGGACCCTCGGCGCCGAGCAGCAGCGCCGGGCGGTCCCGCTGCGCCGCGGTGAGGTCGCGGAGGGCGACCGCGTCCGGGGCCGGGGTCATGGCCAGCAGGGTGAAGCCGGCGTCGCGGATCGTGGTGAGCGGCTCCGGCCAGGTTTCCGTCTTGGTGTACGGGATGGCGAACACCTCGCCCATGCTGACCCGCACCGCCCGGCGGTACAACGGGTCGGCGCAACTGGGGGACAGGACCACCGCGTCGATGCCGAGCGCGGCCGCGCTGCGGAACAGGGCGCCCAGGTTGGTGTGCGTGTTCAGGCCCTCCAGCACGGCCAGGTTGCGGGCGCCGGCGAGCAGGTCGGGAAGCTCGGGCAGCGGGCGGCGGTGGAACGAGGCGAGGATGCCGCGGTGCACGTGGAACCCGGTGATCGACTCCAGGACGGCGGGGGCCGCCGCGTACAGCGGGGCGTCCGGCGGCAGCCCGGTGAGCTGGTCGGCGCGTTTCTCGTCGACCAGGGCCGACCGCAGCCGGTAGCCGGCCCGCAGCGCCCGCTGGATGACCAGCTCACCCTCGGCGATGAACAGCCCGTTCGGCGGCTCCCACCGGGTGCGCAGTTCGAGGTCGGTGAGGGCGCGGTAGTCACCGATGCGCGGGTCGTCGGGGTCGGTGATAACGATGGCGGGCACACGATCATTCTGCCGACCCCGCCGATCGCCCCCGCCGCACCGGGGGTAGAAACGTCCGGCATGACCACCGAACTGATCACCGAGCGGCTGCGGCTGCGCCAGTGGACGGACGCCGACCTGCCGGTCTGGGCGGCGATGAACGCCGACCCGCGGGTTCGCGAGTTCTTCCCCGGCACGCTGACGCTGGCCGAGTCCGCCGCGTCGATCGAGTATTTCCGCGGGGCCATGGTGACCCGGGGCTGGGGCTGGTGGGCGGTCGAGGTGACCGCGACCGGCGAGTTCGTCGGGATGGCCGGTCTCGACCCGGTCGACGAGGACGCCCCGGTGGACGGGGTGGAGGTCGGCTGGCGGCTGGCCGCCGGCGCGTGGGGGCACGGGTATGCGACCGAGGCGGCCCGGGCCGTTCTCCGCTTCGGCTTCGGCGAGCTGGACCTGCCGGAGATCCTGGCGATCACGGTGCGCGGCAACGTCCGCTCCCGCCGGGTGATGGAGCGGCTCGGCATGGTCCACGATCCGGCCGCCGACTTCGAGGACCGGACCGTCCCGCCCGGCCCGTTGCGGCCGTGCGTGGTCTATCGGGTCGGGCCGGAGACCCTGAATAGGGAGATCTGTGGCGGCCGAGTGGATGTCGATCGGCGGGACGTGCGGGAAGATGGGCGCAGGTGCCACCACCGGCGCCGGGCCACCCGGCGCCGGCCGCAGTACGGTTGTACGGTTCGCGTTGTTCCGCTGATCGGGGGGTGTCAGATGTCGTCTGGTCCGGGATCAGACCCGCATCTGCTGGCCCTGCTGCGCGCCATCCGGCTGCGCCAGAGCGCCCCCGACGCGGCCGCCGCGGGTGCGGCCGACACCGCCGCCGCCCTGTCCGAGATCGCCGCGGCGAAACGGGATCCGGACCCGGAGCCGGCGCCCAGCCCGGCGGCCGCCCGGTCGGGGACACCGGCATACCCGTCGGGCATCGGCCATCCGGTCGTGTCCGGCGACACCGTCCCGGAGAGCCCCGGCGGCCGGGTCGGCGGCGTGGGCGCCGCCGGCCGCTCCGCCACCCCACCACCGTCGGCCGGGCCGGCTCCGCAGACCGGCGGGTCCACGCCGCAACCGGGCCCGACCCCGCCGCGGGTCGGCTCCGAGCTGCTCTGGCGCGGCGGTCAGGGCGCCGCGCTCGGCCGGTCCGGGCTGGGCGGCCGCCGCCCGGGCACCCCGGGGCAGCCGGATCGGGCCGGGGCGAGCGCCGCCTACGGCGTACCCGTCAATCGGGTCAACCCCATCACCGGCGTCAACCCCGCCGGGCCGGCGACCCCGGTGCCGAGCGTGCCCGGCGTGCCGAAGGCACGGCCGATCGGCGGCGCCGGCACCGAGTTCCCGTCGGTCACCCCGGCCGAGTACGCCGCGCATTTCGCCCGTAACACCACCCGCCGCAGCGCCGCCGCGGACGGCATGGACCCGGGCGACACGATGGCCCTGCGGGACACCCAACGCCTGCTCAGCACCAGTCTGACGTTCGCCGGTGGCACCGATGAGGTGGCCGCCCGGCTGTGGGAGGCGCTGCTGCAGGCCCAGCCCGACCTGCTGACCGCGCTGCCCGGCACCGCCGGCTCGCAGGCGGGCCAGCTGGCCCGCGCGCTGACCTGGCTGGTCCACCGGCTCGACGACCCGCCCGCGGTGGTCGCCGGGTGCGGCCGGCTCGGCGCCGCCCTGGCCGAGTGCGGCGTGCAGTGGAAGCAGTTGCAGCTGGTCGGCGCGGCGCTGGCGGAGGCGGTGCGGGCCGGGATGGCGCCGGGCGTCTGGCGGCAGGATTTCGATCAGGCGTGGCGGTGGACGTGGCAGCACGTCTACGAGTGGCTGGTGCACGGCGGCACGCTGATCGCCTACCAACCGACCGTCTGGGACACCGAGGTGATCAGCCACGAGCTGCGCCGACCCGACCTGGCGGTGGTCCGGCTGCGCCCGTTCCTGCCGATGCCGTACCGCCCGGGGCAGTACGCGCGGGTCGAGGTCGACGCGGTCCCCGGCATCTGGCGGCCGTATTCGCTGGCCGGCGCCCCGCAGCTGGACGACGTGATCGAGTTGCACGTGCGGGCGAAAACCGAGACCGGGGTGAGCGGCACGCTGGTGCACGACACCCGGGTCGGCGACCGGGTCCGGGTGACCCGCGCCGAGGGCGACATGGGTCTGCCGGCCGAGCCGGGCCGCGGCGTGCTGATGATCGCCGGGGATACCGGGGTGGCCCCGATGAAGGCGATGCTGGCCCAGCTCGCGGCGGTCCGCGACCCGCGCCCGGCGGTGCTCTTCTGGGGCGTCCGCAACCTGCGGGAGCTCTACGACGTCGACTCGCTGATGGCGATCGCCCGGGAGGCCCCGCGTGCCACGGTGATCCCGGTGATCTCCGAGGGCGACCCGGGACCGTACCCGTTCGGCCTGGTCACCGACGCGGTCGCGACCTACGGCGAGTGGTCCCGGCACGAGGTCTATCTGGCCGGGCCGCCGCTGATGCTGGCCGCCACCGCCCTCGCGCTGCACCAGCTCGGTGTCTCCCCGGCCCGCATCCACCACGACGCCCCGGAATGACGGCGCGGTCCGTCACCGCCGCTCGGGTACGTCGACAGCACCCGATTTCTCCACCCGCCCTCCGTGGGCGGGGCAGACTCAGCTTCGTGCCGGGCCGTCCGTCCCCGGCCGGAGGGGGTTGGCGGTGGAGATCGACGACCACCTGCTGGGCGCGGCCCCCGACCCGGTGCGTCCGGTCCTGGCCGCCGCGGCCCTGTCCTCGCTGCGCCTGACCACCGGCCCGGAATGCGCCCCGGACACCACCGACACCCGGCTCGGCGGCGTACCCCTGCTCCCGCCGGGCGCGGCCTGGCCGTATTCGCCGTCGGGCAACCCGCAGTCGTTCCTCGGTCAGCTGAACACCGACGAGGTCAACGCCCGCCTCGGGGAGCCGCTGCTGCCGCCGGGGACGCTGCTCGGTTTCTTCTACGACTGGCGGGAGCAGCGCTGGGGCTTCGATCCGGCGGATGCCGGCCACTGGCACGTCTCCAGCACCCCGCTGTCCTGCGCCACCGCGCCGCCGCTCGCCGCGGGGCTCACCGCAACGACGGATTCGTTCTCCACAACAGCGATGGCGGATGAGCCGGAGTCGTTCGTCGCCCATCAGGCCCGCCTGACCCCCGTCCTCACCATTCCCGCCATCGACGAGCCGCCGGTCGACGCCACCCGGGAGCACCACCGGTGGCAGCGCCACGACCGGGTCCAGGATTTCTACGGCTCCCTGGAGAACGACGACGGCGTCCCGCTGCACCGCGTCTTCGGCTGGCCCGACGCGCTGCAGGGCCCGATGCGCCTGGAGTGCCAGCTCGCCGCGAACGGCGTCCACCACGGCAATCCGGCCGGCCGTGAAGCCGCCCGGGTCGCCGAACTGACCCCGGGCGCGGCCGACTGGCTGCTGCTGTGTCAGCTGGACACCGACGACACCATGGACTGGGCGTGGGCCGACGCCGGCCGCCTCTACTTCTGGATCCGCCACCGGGATCTGGCCGCCCACGCCTTCCACCGCACCTGGCTCGTCCTGCAGTGCCCCTGACCGCGGCTCAGTGGAAAAGGTCTTCGACGATGTCCCGGATCGGCACGCTCAGCCCCGCACCCGAGGAGTCCAGGCCGGGCGCGGGGATGTCGGCGAACCCGGCCACCTGGTGGAACTCGTCGCCGTCGACCGACAGCCACACCTCGGTGTCCGGTGGCCGCCAGATGACGAGCCGGTCGGGGTGGTGGGTCAACTGGGCGTCCATGCCGTCCGGCCCCCGGAAGGAGAACACCGCGCGCTGTGCCTGCGGCAGTTCGACGCAGTCACCTTCCGGTTCCACCCACACCGTGAAGGCGTGGCCCTCGGTGCGGCTGAAGGTCATCCGGATCTCCATGGTGGTCAGAGCGCGGCGGTCAGGATTTTCAGGTAGGCGGGCGGGATGTGGTGCTCGCCGCCCGGGGTGAAGACGTTGCTGTGCGAGACGTCGTCCCACGCCGACGGGGGGACCGCGGCGCGCAGGGCGACGAGCACCGGCGCGTCGTCGGTGAGCAGGGAGAGGGCGACCAGGCACTCCTCGGCCTCGCCGACGCACTCGAAGGGTTTGTGCGCGTCGATGCCGAGCAGTTCGAGGAAGCCGGGTGTCTGCGCCGCGTCGGCGAACAGGTCATGGCCGAAGATGTGCGCGAGGCGTTCGCGCGGCATGTGCGGGGCCATCGCCAGGAACACGAAGCGGCACTTGGGGCAGTCGCCGCACCAGCGGGCCGTCGGGTCGTGAAGCTTGAACGCTTTGTTACAGCTGGTAACAACATCATCGTACGCTGTGTGACCGGCGAACAGTTGCGCGATGTGGAGCTCGGAGAGCGTGCGCAGCAGGGAGAAGTACGGGTCGACGAGGCCGGTGTGCGCGGTCACCGCGTCCCGCAGCAGCCCCTCGGCGAGTACTCCCTTGGACCACTGGTGGTTCACCTCGTGGCCGTTCCAGATCAGGTTGGGGTCGGACGCGGAGCGCTCGTTCGACATCACCACCGGGCCCAGTCCGTGCCAGACGGCGGTGGCGATCGCGATCAGCGAATTGATCGCGGTGACCGGGATGTGCCCGTTCAGCGCGCCGGCCCTGTTCAGCTCGAACAGCCGCGGGTCGAGGCGGCGCCGGGCGGCCAGGGCGGGCAGACCGGAGGCGGCGTTCACGTTCTCGATCACCGGGTTCGGGTTCACCGAGAACGGCACGGGGTCGAGGCCGGCCGCGCGCAGGATCTCCAGGGTGACGATCGAGTCCTTGCCGCCGCCGACCGCGGACAGCGGCCGCCCGCCGGCCTCGACCGGGGCGGCCGCGGGCAGCGTGCCGGGCGTCTCGACGGTCAGCTCCAGCACGTGCGGGAGCCGGTTGCGGTACGCGTACTCGGCGAGCCCGTCGGTGTAGACCCGGGTGAACCAGGTGGCCACCGCGGGGGCGACCGGGCGCGGCGCCACCACCCGGGGCGGGGCGCCGACCTTGTAGTAGCTCACCCCGGCGACCACGTGCAGCAGCTCCAGCACCCGGCGCAGGGCGGCGGTGTCGCGCGGCGCCGCGGGCACCGGCAGCGTGATCGTCTCGGTGAAGCGCAGCGGCTCCGGCCCGTCCAGCACGTAGTCGAACGTGGCGACCCCGGTCGTCTCGTCGAACGCGGACGAGGGGAAGCGCATGACGTCGAACTGCACCCGGGAACTCCTGTCTTCTGGCCGACGGGCAATATTAGTTCGGTTCGGCGAGCGGCACGGCTGGGCCGTTTCGCTCGATTTTCTCGGCATAAGCCGGATTTGGACGATGGTGAGGGGGACGACGTGCGCCTGGCAGACCTGCGCGGCCGATCGGTGGCGGTCTGGGGGACCGGCCGGGAGGGCCGGGCCGCGGTCGGCGCGATCGCCGCCCACGAGCCGTCCCGGCTGATTGCGGTCAACGACGGCGCCGGTTACCTGGACGACCCGTGGAACGACCCGCGCGCCCCGCTGGCCGGCGGCGAGCACGCCTTCGCCGCCCTGGCCAGCGCCGACGTGGTGGTCCGCTCGCCCGGGGTGCCGTCCACCCACCCCTTCATGGCCGAGCTGCGGACCCGCGGCGTGCCGGTGACCGGTGGCAGCGCCCTCTGGATGGCCGACCACGCGGCGGCGACCGTCGGGGTGACCGGCAGCAAGGGCAAGAGCACCACGTCCAGCCTGATCAGCCACCTGCTCGCGGCGGTCGGCCGGCCCAACGCGTACGGCGGGAACATCGGGGTGCCGCTGCTCGACCTGCCGCCGGCCGAGCTCTACGTGCTGGAGCTGTCCAGCTACCAGTGCGCCGACCTGACCGACTCGCCCCGGGTCGCGGTGGTCACCTCGCTGTTCCCCGAGCACCTGGACGCGCACGGCGGCGAGCGCGAGTACTACCGCGACAAGCTGAACATCCTGGCCCACGGGCCGGAGCTGATCGTGGTCAACGGGGCCGACGAGCGGCTGCGCGACGAGATCCGCGGGGTGAGCGACCGGAGCGGTTTCCCGCCGGTCCCGGCCGCGGCGGACGACTCCCGGTTCCGGGTCGAGGACGGCACCGTGTTCTGCAGCGACGACCCGCTCTTCCCGCGGTCCGCGCTGGCGCTGGTGGGCCGGCACAACGAGCGGAACCTGTGCGTGGCCCTCGCGGTGCTGGACGGGATGGGCGTCGACGTGGTGGGCCTGCGGGCGGACCTGGAGGCGGCGGTCCGGTCGTTCCCGGGCCTGCCGCACCGGCTGACCGAGATCGCCGACCCGTCCGGGGTGACCTTCGTCGACGACACCCTGTCCACCTCGCCGTACTCCGCGATGCACGCCGTGGAGGCCTACGAGGGGCGGCCGCTGACCGTCCTGCTCGGCGGCACCGACCGCGGTCTTGACTACGCTCCGTTGCGAGAATTCCTCGCGTCCCGGGAACTCACCGTGATCGGACTTCCGGACAGCGGGCCGCGGATCCTGGCCGAGTTGTCCGGCCTGCCGAAGGTCACCACGCTGCCGGCCGAGGATCTGGCCGACGCCGTGCGGCTCGCGCGCGAGGTGACGCCGGCGGGCGGGGTGGTGCTGCTGTCCCCGGCCGCGCCCAGTTACGGGCGCTTCCGCAACTTCGAGCACCGCTCGGAGGCCTTCGCCGAGGCGATCCGGGCCACCGCTTCCTGACTTCACCGTCCCGCCGCCCACGACATCGTGGGCGGCTTTTTCCTGCCCGCGGCGGGTGGGAGCGCTGCCATCACCGGCGTCGCATCGCGCCGATGACCGGCGAAGGGACGATCGGTGGCGCGAAGGGGCAGGTGGGACCGCTCGTACCGGAAATAATTTTGATCTTGTTTCGAGAGTAACGGCGAGATTTCGCGGAGTCACGGTATTCGCCCGATCGGGGGAGGTCCAGCCGCCCGTTCATCGGCCTGTGCGGGGCCGAATGGTGGGCCACAAATCGGTTCTTTCTGGGTCATGTGATACGGCTCACGCCGTAAGGGTTATTTCCGGATCGATGGCCGTCATCCGGCTCCGCCGAAACACGCGTTCATCGGCCCAGGTCAGGTAACGGTTTGAAAACTTCACCCACGGTCTTGACACAGGGGGGCGGTTAGTAAGAACTTTTACCGCGACAGTAAACAGTCCTTCCTGAAAGGGTGTCCGATGGCTGAGCCGGAGATGGACGGCACCGCGAAGACCGCGGTCGCGTTCTCACCGGCCCGCGACCAGGCTGCCCCGGGCGGGAGCGACCACACCTCGCGGGACCGGCTGGAACAGGGTTTCTGGGTGCGCGGCGAACCCAGGGCCGCCAAGGAGAAGAGCGACCCCATGGATCATCCGGCCTCCGACGGCGTGCTGGTGCGGGTCCGCACCCTGCTGCCGGAGTTCACCGGTGCCCTGCAGCGCGTCGCCGAGCAGGTCCTCACCGACCCCGCGGCGGCCTCCCGGGCCACCATCGTCGAGCTCGCCGAGCGCAGCGGGACGTCCCCGGCCACGGTGACCCGGTTCTGCCGCGCGCTGGGCTTCGACGGCTACGCGGATCTGCGGCTGGGCATCGCCGCCGAGACCGGGCGCGCCCGGTCGGCCGGCTGGACGGTGGACATCGGCCGGGAGATCCAGCCCAACGACCCCCTGGAGCGGGTGCTCGGCCAGATCATGGCCGCCGACACCAGGGCCATGCACGACACCGCCTCGCTGCTGGACCTGGCCGAGGTGGAGCGGGCCGCGGTGGCGATCGCCGCCGCTCCGCGGGTGAACATCTTCGGCGCCAGCGGCAGCGCGCTGGTCGGCGAGGAGATGCAGTTCAGTTTGCACCGCATCGGCATCCCGGTGTGGGCCTGGACCGACGTGCACAACGGTCTGGCCAGCGCCGCGCTGTCCCGGCCCGGCGACGTCGCGCTCGGCATCTCGCACAGTGGCGAGACCGGCGAGACGATCGAGCTGCTCGCCGAGGCGAGCAGCCGGGGCGCCACCACCATCGCGCTCACCAGCTTCCCCCGTTCCCCGCTGGCCGAGCTCGCCGACATCGTCCTGCTCACCGCCACCCAGGCGACCACCTTCCGGCCGGATGCGCTCTCCGCGCGACACCCCCAGCTGGTGGTCCTCGATCTGCTGTACGTGGCCGTCGCGCAGCGGACCCACGAACGCTCGCACGCCGCTTTCCAGCGCACCGCTCAGGCGGTCCATGGGCACAAAGCGGTCAAAGACACCTGACTCAGCACCGCCTTTGAATGACACCCCTCCTGGAGGAATTGTGAAGCGCAAGATCGCCGTCGCCGCGGCTCTCGCCGCGACGCTGCTGGGCGCCGCCGCGTGTGGCAGCAAGTCCGACGACAGCTCGACCACCTCGGCCAACGGCAAGGTCGACGGCAAGGGCAAGACCATCAAGGTCTGGCTGATGGTCGACGCCCAGAGCGGCTGGAAGGGTGTCGTCGACGACGCCACCAAGCGGTTCACCGACGCCACCGGCGCCAACGTGACCGTCGAGTACCAGCAGTGGGCGAACGTGCTCACCAAGCTGGACGCCACGCTGGCCGGCACCGACGTCCCGGACGTGGTCGAGCTCGGCAACACCCAGTTCCCGAAGTACGTCGACGCCGGCGCCTTCGCCCCGCTGGACAAGAAGAGCTTCGAGAACTCGGACAGCTGGCTGACCGGTCTCTCCGGCCCGTGCGAGTCGGACGGCAAGACCTACTGCGTGCCGTACTACGCCGGCGCCCGGGTCCTGATCTACCGCACCGACCTGTTCAAGGCGGCCGGCATCACCGCCGCGCCGAAGACCTACGACGAGTTCCTGGCCGACGCCGACAAGGTGCAGGCCGCGAACAAGGACCCGAAGTTCGGCGCCGTCTACATGCCGGGCCGCTACTGGTACTCGGCGATGTCCTGGGTCAAGGCCAACGGTGGTGACATCGCCAAGAAGGACGGCGAGAAGTGGACCGGCCAGCTCTCCAGCCCGGCCTCGCAGGCCGGTCTGCAGAAGTGGGTCGAGCTGGTGAAGAAGTACTCGAAGGCGGACGTCACCAAGGACGAGGCCGACCAGTACCTGGTGTTCAGCCAGGCCAACGCCGGCATGTTCTACGGCAACGGCTGGGAGCAGGGTTCGGCCGAGCAGGTCAAGAAGGACCCGAACGACCCGAACTCGGCGCTGGTCCCGACCAAGGTCAAGGGCAAGCTGGCCGCCGCCCCGATGCCGGGCATCCCGTCGCTGCTCGGCGGCTCGAACGTCGGTGTCCCGGTGAAGAGCAAGAACTCCGAGCTCGCCGCCCAGTGGATCAAGTACTTCACCGACAGCACCTCGATGGCCGGCCTGGCCAAGGCCGGCGCACTGCCGAACGCGACCGCCGTGCTCGACGCCGCCGCCTCCGCGAACCCGACGCTCGCCGTCCCGGCCGAGGCCGCCAAGAACAGCTGGGCCGTGCCGGCCTCCGGCAAGTGGGCCGACGTGGAGAAGGCCAACATCCTCAAGGACATGCTGTCGGACATCCTGACCGGCAAGAAGTCCCTCGCGGACGCGACCGCCGCCGCGGACCAGAAGATCGCTGACACGCTCAACGGCTGATCCGGACGCCGCCCGCCGGTCGCGAGACGGGCGGGCGGCGTACCCCCTCGGTTCCTTCGGTCAGAAAGGAAAGCTGATGTACGCGGTCGATTCTCCGGCGACCCGCACGCCCACCGGGCCGGCCGGATCCGGCGCGAAGCGCCCGGTCGGCCGGCGCCGTGCGCGACGCGGCAGCGAGGAAGGCTCCGGCCTGCCGTGGCTGCTCTCCACCCCGGCCCTGCTGCTGCTGGCCGCTCTGCTGGCCTATCCGTTCGGACGGATGCTGGTCATCTCGTTCCAGAAGTTCGGTGTCAAGCAGCTCTGGACCGGGGCAGCGGCGCCGTGGTCCGGGATCGACAACTACATCGACACGCTCTCCGACTCCGCGTTCTGGTCGGTCGTGGGGCACACGGTCCTGTTCACCGCGGTGTCGGTGGTGCTCAGCGTGCTGTCCGGCCTCGGGGTGGCGCTGCTGATGCGCCGGGTCGGCAGGACCGTGCGACTGCTCATGATCATCGCGATGATGTTCGTCTGGGCGCTGCCCGCGCTGGTCCAGGCGCAGATCTTCAAGATGATGACCGACTCCGACGTCGGGGTGCTGAACTATCTGATCGACAAGCTGCCCGGGGTGAGCTTCGAGAACCACTCCTGGTTCTACACGCCCACGCAGGGCTGGATCGTGATCACCGCCTGCGTGCTGTGGGCCGGTATCCCGTTCCTCGCGATCACCCTGAACGCCGGCCTGACCCAGGTGCCCAAGGAGCTGATGGAGGCCGCGACGGTCGACGGCGCCAACGCCTGGCAGTCGTTCCGCAACATCACCCTGCCGATCCTCAAGCCGCTGCTGGTGATCGTCACGACCCTCTCGGTGATCTGGAACTTCGGGCTCTTCACGCAGAGCTGGGTGCTGCGCGACGGCAAGCCGGAGCCGGAGTTCCACTCGCTGGCGACCTACCTGTACGCGCAGGCGTTCGCGCAGAACAAGTACGGCCTGGGCTCGGCGATCGCGGTGCTCACCATCCTGCTGCTGCTGGGCGCCATGACGGTCTACATCCGGCAGATGTTCAAGATCGGAGAGGTGGACTGATGGCAGTCGTCGCCACCACGGTGCCGCGTCGCAAGAAGGCCGACCGGCACGCCGACGGCACGATGACCGTCGGGCGCACCCCGCTGGGCAACTTCCTGGCCAACGCGGGCGGCCTGCTGTTCGCGATCGTGATGTTCTTCCCGGTGTACTGGGTGCTGATCACCTCGTTCAAGCCGCAGACCGAGTGGTCCAGCTTCGTGCCGACGTTCCTGCCCGAATCGCCGACGCTGGACAACTACAAGTCCGCGTTCAACGCCCCGGGCTTCAAGACCTCGCTGATCAACGGCATCGAGATCACCTGCATGGCGGTGCTCGCCGCACTGGTGGTCGGCTTCCTGGCGGCGCTCGCCGTGGCCCGGTTCAAGTTCTACGGCCGGCGGGCGATCATCCTGGTGGTCCTGGCCGTGCAACTGGTACCGTTCGTCGCCCTGCTGATCCCGCTGTTCCTGATGCTGCAGAAGGCCGATCTGATCGGTAACAAGATCATCGGTGTGACACTGGTCTACGTGGTGTTGCTTCTGCCCTACACGGTGTGGACGCTCCGGGGTTTCATCGCCGGCATCCCGCGGGAGCTGGACGAGGCCGCGATGATCGACGGCTGCACCCGCGGTCAGGTCTTCTGGCGGATCATCCTGCCGCTGACCGGCCCCGGCCTGGTGGCGACCTCGGTCTACGGGTTCATCCAGGTCTGGAACGAGTTCATCATCATCAACACCCTCAACGACAACGACCACCAGAACCTGATGGCCTGGCTGATGCAGAACCAGACCAGCCACGGCACCTACTGGGGTCCGCTGATGGCCGGCTCGATCATCACCTCCATCCCGGTCGTGATCTTCTTCCTCGCCGTCCAGCGCAACATCGCCTCGGGACTGACCGCGGGCGCGGTCAAGGGCTGAATCAACCAACGATTTTCTGAAGGGACACCGATGTCTGAGATAACGACCTCCCGTCGTACGCTGCTCCGCCGTGCCGCCGCGGTCGGTCTGGTGGCCGCCCCCGGCGTCAGCTTCCTGAGCGCCTGTGCCGGCTCCGACGACTCCGGCACCACCAAGCAGGCGACCGGCACCAAGTCGGCCGACAACCCGCTGGGCATCGACCCGAAGGCCGGCGTCGAGATCGTGATCTTCGACGGTGGTCTGGGCACCAAGTACGCCACCGATGTCGACACCCCGCTGTTCAACACCAAGTGGCCGGACGCCAAGGTCACCTACTCGGCGACCCAGCAGGTCTCCACCACGATCAAGCCGCGGCTCAACGGCGGCAACCCGCCGGACATGATCAACAACTCGGGCTCCGACATCATGGACTTCGGCGCCGTGGTCAAGGCCGGCCAGGCCGCCGACCTGACCGACCTGTTCGCCGCCCCGTCGCTGGACATCACCGGCAAGACGGTCGCCGAGACGCTGGTGCCGGGCGCCGTGCAGCAGGGCACCTACGACGGCAAGCCGTTCGCGGTGAACTACTCCTTCACCGTCTTCGGCCTCTGGTACAACAAGAAGCTGTTCGCCAAGAACAGCTGGACCATCCCGACCACCTGGGCCGACTTCACCGCGCTGCTGGACAAGATCAAGGCGGCCGGCATCACGCCGTTCGGCTACGCGGGCGCCAACGCGTCGTACTACATGGTCCGCGCGATCATGACCAGCGCCGCGAAGATCGGCACCGAGCAGGTGCTCAAGGACATCGACAACCTGAAGCCGGGCGCGTGGACCAACGACGCGGTCCTGCAGGCCGCCAAGGCGTGGGGCGAGGTCGGCAACAAGTACATCGACAAGTCCTTCCTCGGCCTCAAGCACACCGAGGTCCAGCTGCAGCAGGACCAGGACAAGGTCGCGTTCTACCCCTGTGGCTCCTGGTTGGAGAACGAGCAGGCGGCCAGCACCCCGGCCACCTTCGAGTACGCGATGATGGCGTTCCCGAGCGTCACCACCTCGGACAAGCTCCCGGCGACCGCGATCAACGCCGCGGCCGGCGAGATCTACTTCGCGGCGGCCAAGGGCAAGAACCCGCAGGGTGGCAAGGAGTACCTGCGCACCATGCTGTCGAAGAAGGCGGCGCTGGAGTTCACCAAGCTCACCAAGTCGCTGACCGTGGTGGCCGGCGCCGCTGACGGCGTCGTCATCAGCCCCGGTCTGACCAGCGCGAACGACGCGCTCAGCAAGGCCGGCCAGGACGTCTTCATGGGTTACCTGTTCGACACCTGGTACAAGAAGCTGGACGACGCCTCCCGCGAGGCCGCCAACCAGCTGATGTTCAAGGGCGGCGACGCGCAGAAGTTCTGCGACACGATGGAGGCCGCTTCGCAGGCCGTCGCGAAGGACTCCTCGATCACCAAGTTCACCCGTTCCTGATCCGGCTTATTCTCACCCCTAGGTAGGACGTCATGCGGCACGGCAAGTATCCCTTCATCATCGGTTTCCTTGTCGTGCCGCTGGCGCTCTATCTGACCTTCGTGGTCGGTGCCTACCTGCAGATGTTCCAGCTGTCCTTCACGGACTGGTCGGGCTTCGGCGGGTTCAAGTACATCGGCTTCGACAACTTCGTGAAGCTGTGGGACGACCCGGTCTTCTGGATCGCCCTGCGGCACAACGTCTTCCTGCTGATCTTCCTGCCGATCGTGACGATCGCGATCGCGCTGTTCTTCGCGTTCCTGCTGAACGTCGGCGGCCGCAGCAAGGGCGGAGTGACCCGGGGCATCTGGGGCTCCAAGGTCTACCGGATCATCTTCTTCTTCCCGCAGCTGCTGGCCCTGGCCATCGTCGCGGTGATCTTCGGCCGGGTGTTCGGCTCGGACCACGGCGGCATGCTCAACGGCCTGTTCCCGTCCTCCTGGTCGCCCTGGTTGTTCCTGGCCGACGAGCGGTTCGCGCTGACCTGCATCCTGGCGGTGCTGGTCTGGCAGGCGGTCGGCTTCTACGTGGTGCTCTTCTCGGCCGGCATGGGCAACATCCCGCAGGAGATCTACGAGGCCGCCGCGCTGGACGGCGCTACCAAGATCACCCTGTTCTTCCGGATCACCCTGCCGCTGCTCTGGGGCACCCTGCAGGTCGCCTGGGTCTACCTCGGTATCGCCGCCTTCGACGCGTTCGCCCTGGTCAACATCATGTCGGTGAACAAGGGCGGCCCGAACAACGCGACCCAGGTGCTCAGCTACCAGATCTTCCTGAACGCCTTCCAGAACTCGCAGGCCGGTTACGCCTCCGCGATCGGCGTCGTGCTGTTCTTCCTGACCCTGACGTTCGCCGCCCTGACCCTGCGGGTCACCCGTCGCGACGCCGCAAACGCCTGACCGCGGAGATCACCATGACCAACCTGGTAACCAACGCACCCGCGGTCGCCGCGAAACCCGCCGCCGCGGACAAGGAACGCAGAATCAGCCCGCTCAACGGCGTGGCGCACATCGCGCTGTTCCTCTGGGCGCTGGCCACCGCCGGCCCGCTGATCTGGGTGGTGCTGGCCTCGTTCAAGGACAACACCGAGATCTTCCTGGGCAAGCCGTTCTCGCTGCCCGCGCACTTCTCGTTCAAGACGTACGCCGACGCCTGGAGCGAGGCGCACATCGGGCAGTACTTCCTGAACAGCGTGTTCGTGGTGGTGGTCAGCACGGCCGGCACCATGCTGCTGGGCGCGATGGCGGCGTACGTGCTGGCCCGCTACCGGTTCCCGGGCAACCGGGCGCTGTACTACCTGTTCGTCTCCGGCCTGGCCTTCCCCACGTTCATGGCGATCGGCCCGCTGTTCGGCATCCTGCAGAGCCTGAGCCTGCTCAACACGTACACCGGCCTGATCCTGGTCTACATCGCGTACTCGCTGTCGTTCACGGTGTTCTTCCTGACCGCGTTCTTCCAGACGCTGCCGGCCGAGATCGACGAGGCCGCGATGATGGACGGCGCCGGGCATCTGCGCCGGTTCTTCCAGGTGATGATGCCGATGGCCAAGTCCGGCCTGGTCAGCATCACGATCTTCAACATCGTCGGGCAGTGGAACCAGTACCTGCTGCCGGTGGTGATCATGCAGGGTGCCGGCGCCGACTCGAAGTGGGTGCTCACCCAGGGCGTCGCGAACATCAGCACCTCAGCCGGTTACCACGCCGAGTGGTCCACGCTGTTCGCCGCGCTGACCCTGTCGATCCTGCCGATGATCGTCGTCTACGGCATCTTCCAGCGGCAGATCCAGGCGGGTCTGACCGCCGGTGCCGTCAAGTAGGTTGTCGTACCCCGCGAGCAGAATGACCATGTGCTCGTAGCGGTACTCCCTGACGGTCGGCTGCAGGATCTGCGTGCCGACGGGCGGCCGGTCGGGGCGCCCCACCCGGCGCCCGACCTGCCGGCGGCGATCGCCGCGCGCGAGGCCGCCGAGCAGCCGCGCTGGATCTGGGCGGCCACCGCCGACACCTATCCCGCGCTGCTGCGCGCCGGCGTCCGGGTGGCCCGTTGCCACGACCTGGAGCTGACCGAAGCGCTGCTGCTCGGGCACGCCGGTCGCTGGGGCGAGCCACGGGGGCTCGCCGCCGCGACCGCCCGGCTGCGCGGCCTCCCGGTCCCGGCCGACCGGCCCCGGCCCGAGGCCGAGCCGCCCGGTTTCGCCCAGGGCGCGCTCTTCGCGACGTTCCCCACGGCCGTCGCGGTCTCCGCCGAGGACCTGATTGCGGTGTACGCGGATCAGCAGCGCCGCCTCGCGCAGACCGGCCACCCCGGACGGTTCCGGATGCTGGCCGCCGCCGAGTCGGCCGGTTCCCTGATCGCCGCCGAGATGGGCCACACCGGCCTGCCGTGGCGCGCCGACGTGCACGACCGGCTCCTACGCGAGCTGCTGGGGCCGCCGCAGCCGGTCGGCCCGCCGCGCCGGCTGGCCGAGCTCACCGCGGCGATCAACGAGGCGTTCGGCACCCACGGGCTGCACCCCGACTCGCCGGCCGAGGTGGTCCGCGCGTTCGCCCGGGCCGGCATCCAGATCCCGAACACCCGCCGCTGGGTGCTCCGCCGGGTCGACCACCCGGCGGTCGCCCCGCTGCTGGAGTTCAAGGAGCTCTACCGGATCTGGACCGCGCACGGCTGGTCCTGGCTCGACTCCTGGGTCCACGACGGCCGCTTCCATCCGGAATACGTCGCCGGCGGCGTCGTCTCCGGCCGCTGGGGCGCCCGCGGCGGCAGCGCCCTGCAGATCCCCAAGGTGGTGCGCCGCGCGGTGCTGGCCGATCCGGGCTGGCGGTTCGTGGTCGCCGACGCCGGCCAGCTGGAGCCGCGGGTGATGGCCGCGGTCTCCGGCGACCGGGGGCTGGCCCGCGCCGCGGCCGGCGGCGACCTCTACGCCGAGCTGGCCCGCGACTCCTTCGACGGCGATCGGGCCAAGGCCAAGATCGCCCTGATCGGCGCGATGTACGGGCAGACCGGCGGCGACGCCATCCCGGCCCTGGCCGTGCTGCGCCGGCACTATCCCACCGCGTTCGAGTACGTGGAGCAGGCCGCCCGGGTCGGGGAGAACGGCGGGCTGGTCCGCTCCTGGCTGGGCCGCACCTGCCCGCCGGCGGCCGGCCCGGGCCGCGACGCCGGGCTCGACCCGCCCGATGAGGTGGCCCCGCCACCCGGACGGGCGAGGGGCCGATTCACCCGGAACTTCGTGATCCAGGCCACCGCCGCCGAGTGGGCCCTGGTGCTGCTGGCCACCCTGCGCACCGCGCTGGCCGGGACGCCGGCCGAGCTGGTCCTGTTCGTGCACGATGAGGTGGTCGTGCACTGCCCGGCTGACCAGGCGGAACAGGTCGCCGAGACGATCCGCGAGTGCGCCGCGCGGGCCGGGCGGATGCTGTTCGGCGCCAGCGAGGTGCGCTTCCCGCTGGACGTCTCAGTGGTTGGTTGCTACGCGGAAGCCAAGTGAGGAAGTGGGTATCGTTATGGGTCCGGCCGAGAGGCGCTGCAGCGGGATCACCCGTCACGCTCGACCGGTGATCCGCGAGCAAGGGCGCCTCCGACTTCTCTCGGAGGTGTACCCGTGACCCAGTCTGTCGCCACGCTGCGCGAGCTCCTCGCCGAGCGGGTCCTGGTGCTGGACGGTGCCGCCGGCACCATGCTGCAGGGCGCCCGGCTCAGCCCGGCCGACTACCGGGCCGACCTGATCCCGGCCGATCACGAGCAGGACGTCACCGGCGACCCCGACCTGCTGAACCTCACCAGCCCGGACGTCATCCTCGACATCCACCGGCAGTATCTGGCGGCCGGCGCCGACATCATCACCACGAACACCTTCACCGCCACCACCATCGCCCAGGCCGACTACGGGCTGGAGCACCTGGTGCGCGACATGAACGTGCGGGCCGCCCGGCTGGCCCGGCAGGCCGCCGACGAGGCCGAGGCCGCCGACGGACGGCCCCGCTTCGTCGCCGGCGACGTCGGCCCGCTGAACGTGACGCTGTCGCTGTCGCCCAAGGTCGACGACCCGGCCTACCGCGCGGTCACCTTCGACCAGGTGAAGACCGCGTACGCGGAGCAGATCGCGGCGCTCGCCGAGGGCGGCGTCGACCTGCTGATGATCGAGACCGTCTTCGACACGCTGAACGCCAAGGCGGCGATCGCGGCGGCCCGCGAGGTCGCCCCGGACCTGCCGCTCTGGGTGTCGGTGACGATCGTCGACCTGTCCGGCCGCACCCTGTCCGGGCAGACCGTGGAGGCCTTCTGGCGCTCGATCGAGCGGGCCCGACCGCTGGTCGTCGGGCTGAACTGCGCGCTCGGCGCGGCCGAGGCCCGCCCGCACGTGGCCGAGCTGGCCCGGCTGTCGGACACGTTCGTCGCCGCCCACCCGAACGCCGGCCTGCCGAACGCGTTCGGTGGCTACGACCAGACCCCCGCGGAGACCGGTGCGCTGATCGGTGAGTTCGCCGCGTCCGGCCTGGTCAACATCGTCGGCGGCTGCTGCGGCACGACCCCGCCGCACATCGCCGAGGTCGCCCGGGCGGTCGCCGGCGCCGCGCCCCGGGTGGTCGCCCCGCCCGCGCCGACCACCCGGTTCAGCGGCCTGGAGCCGTTCGCGATCGGCCCGGACACCGGTTTCGTGATGATCGGCGAGCGGACCAACGTGACCGGCTCGGCCCGGTTCCGCCGGCTCGTCGAGGCCGACGACTACCAGGCCGCCGTCGACGTCGCGCTGGACCAGGTCCGCGGCGGCGCCAACCTGCTCGACGTGAACATGGACGCCGACCTGCTGGACAGCGAGCGGGCGATGACCACGTTCCTCAACCTGATCGCGACCGAGCCCGAGGTGGCCCGGATTCCGATCATGATCGACAGCTCGAAGTGGAACGTGCTGGAGGCCGGCCTCAAGTGCGTGCAGGGCAAGGCCGTGGTCAACTCGATCAGCCTGAAAGAGGGCCCCGACCTCTTCCTGCGGCAGGCCCGGCGGATCCGTGACTTCGGCGCCGGCGTCGTGGTGATGGCCTTCGACGAGCAGGGCCAGGCCGACACCACCGAGCGCAAGGTGGAGATCTGCGGCCGTGCCTACGACCTGCTGGTCGAGGACGGCTTCGACCCGACCGACATCATCTTCGACCCGAACGTGCTGGCGGTCGCCACCGGCATCGCCGAGCACAACGGGTACGCCAAGGCGTTCATCGACGCCCTCCCGCTGATCAAACAGCGCTGCCCGGGTGCCCGCACCAGCGGCGGCATCTCCAACCTGTCGTTCGCCTTCCGCGGCAACGACGTGGTGCGCGAGGCGATGCACTCGGCGTTCCTGTTCCACGCGGTCCGCGCCGGCCTGGACATGGGCATCGTCAACGCCGGTCAGCTCGCCGTCTACCAGGACATCCCGGCCGACCTGCTGGAGCTGGTCGAGGACGTGCTCTTCGACCGCCGGCCGGACGCCACCGACCGCCTGGTCACCTTCGCCTCCACGGTCACCGGCAGCGGCGCCAAACGCGAGGTCGACCTGTCCTGGCGGGACGCCCCGGTCGAGCAGCGGCTCTCGCACGCCCTGGTGCACGGCATCGTCGACTTCATCGAGGCGGACACCGAGGAGGCCCGGCTCAAGCTGCCCCGGCCGCTCGACGTGATCGAGGGCCCGCTGATGGACGGCATGGGCGTGGTCGGCGACCTGTTCGGCGCCGGCAAGATGTTCCTGCCCCAGGTGGTCAAGAGCGCCCGGGTGATGAAACGCTCGGTCGCCTACCTGCTGCCCTACATGGAGAAGGACAAGACCGAGAGCTCCCGCGGCCAGGGCCGGGTGGTGCTCGCCACGGTCAAGGGCGACGTCCACGACATCGGCAAGAACATCGTCGGCGTGGTGCTCGGCTGCAACAACTACGAGGTGATCGACCTCGGCGTGATGGTCCCGGCGGCGAAGATCCTGGAGACCGCGATCGCCGAGGGCGCCGACGCGATCGGCCTGTCCGGCCTGATCACCCCGTCGCTCGACGAGATGGTCGCGGTCGGCGCCGAGATGCAGCGCCGGGGGATGACCCTGCCGCTGCTGATCGGCGGCGCCACCACCTCCAAGCAGCACACCGCGGTCCGGATCGCCCCGGCCTACGACGGCGCCACCGTGCACGTGCTGGACGCTTCCCGGGTCGTCGGCGTGGTCTCCGACCTGCTCGACCCGGAGCGGTCGGCCAAGCTCGACGAGGCGAACCGGGCCGAGCAGGAGCGGCTGCGCGAGCAGCACGAGAAGCGGCACGCCCAGCCGCTGCTCACCCTCGCCCAGGCCCGGGCCAACCGGGAACGGGTCGACTTCACCGGGCTGCCCACCCCGACCTTCACCGGGGTCCGCGAGGTGCAGCCGACCATCGCCGAGCTGCGCGAGATGATCGACTGGCAGTTCCTCTTCCTGGCCTGGGAGCTCAAGGGGAAGTACCCGGCGATCCTCAACGAGCCGGTGGCCAGGGAGCTGTTCGACGACGCCACCGCGATGCTCGACCAGATCATCGCGGACGGTTCGTTCCAGGCCCGGGGGCTCTACGGCTTCTGGCCCGCGCACGCCGAGGGCGACGACATCCTCCTGGACAACGGGCACGGTTTCCCGATGCTGCGCCAGCAGACCGAGAAACCGGCCGGCCGCGCCAACCGCTGCCTGGCCGACTACATCGCGCCGGCCGGCGACCACCTGGGCGGCTTCGCCGTGGCCATCCACGGCGCGGAGAAACTGGCCGCGCGATACGAGGCCGAGCACGACGACTACCGGGCGATCATGGTGAAGGCGCTGGCCGACCGCCTGGCCGAGGCCTTCGCCGAATACCTGCACCTCAAGGCCCGTCGTGAGTGGTTCGAGCCGGACGCCCAGCCCAAACTGGAGGATCTGCACGCCGAGCGGTTCCGCGGCATCCGCCCGGCCCTGGGCTACCCCGCGTGCCCCGACCACAGCGAGAAGAAGGACCTGTTCCAGCTGCTCGACACCGGCCGGATCGGGGTCGCCCTGACCGAGTCGTACGCGATGACCCCGGCCGCCGCGGTCAGCGGCCTGATCTTCGCCCACCCCGACGCGAAGTACTTCACCGTCGGCCGGTTGGGTAAAGATCAGATCGAAGACTACGCTGCCCGGCGCGGCGTGCCGGTGGGCGAGGTGGAACGCTGGCTGCGCCCCAACCTGGCGTATCCGATCGACTGACAGGGGTTCGCGGGAATGGTGCCGATCGTGGTGATGGGGGTCGCCGGCTGCGGCAAGAGCACGGTCGGCGCCGCCCTGGCGGCACGCCTGGGCGTGCCGTACGGCGAGGCCGACGACTTCCACCCGGCGGCCAACGTGGCCAAGATGCACTCCGGGCTGGCGCTGACCGACGCCGACCGGGCGCCGTGGCTCGCCGCGATCGCCGCCCGGATCGCGACGGCGGGGGAGCAGGGGCTGGTGGTGTCCTGCTCGGCACTCAAACGCGCCTACCGCGACGTGCTGCGCGGACCGGACCCGCGGACGTTCTTCGTGCACCTGGTGCTGACGCCGGAGGTGGCGACCGCCCGGGTGAGCGCCCGGGCCGGGCACTTCATGCCGAGCACGCTGGTCGCCTCCCAGTTCGCCACGCTGGAGCCGCTGGCGCCGGACGAGAACGGGCTGGGCGTCGACGCGACCCTGCCACTCGACAAGATCATCAACCGGGTGCTGGGGCGGCTGGCCTAGGTTCGTGCCGTCCGGCGTCCACTGGCGGAACCCGGGTGCCGGGCCTCGCCCGCCCGGGAGTCGATCCGCGATAGTCCGCATTCCGTGACCTGTCGGCCGCGTGGCGCCGACGCCGGCGACCCCGCTCACAGTACTTGAACACGTTCAACAACAGTCCTATGCTCAGCGTTGTTGAACACGTTCAAGAAAGGGGCCGACATGGACCCGAAGATGTGGATGTACCTCGGCTACCTCGTCGTCAGCGTCGCCCTGACGATCTGGGTGGGCACCACCCTCGCCCGCAACGGAATGGTCTTCCTCACCGACGTCTTCGCCGACGACCGGCTGGCCCGGGCCGTCAACCAGCTCCTGGTCATGGGGTTCTACCTGCTCAACCTGGGCTACCTGGCCATCGCCATGCGCACCGGCGATCGCATCGGCAACGCCGCCGAGGCGTTGGAGAAGCTCTCCGGGAAGATCGGCTGGGTGTTGCTGGTGCTGGGCGCGCTGCACCTGAGCAACGTCTTCTTCCTCGGTCGCTACCGGCGTGGCCGACTGCGTCCGGCGGCGCCCACACCCGGCCGCACCCCGTTCCCGGCGTACCCGCCCGGCGTCATGCCGGGCCTGGTCGTCCCCCCGGTGGGCCCGGTCGCCTACCCGTACGCCGCCGGCCACCCGGCCGCGTACCCCCCGCCCCCGTACGCCGCGGCGCCCGCGCGATCTCCGGCACCGCAGCAGAGCACGGTCGGGAGTGCGGCGCCGGCGGCCGAGGGAACGCCGGCATGACTCCCGCCGGGGGCCGTACACCGGCGGCGTCCGGCACCCGGGCGGCCACTACCGTGACGGATGTGACGACCGCCGCCGACGCCGCCTCCCCGCCCGATCCGCCGCCCGACGGCTCCACATCGCCGGCCGACCCGGCCTCGGCAGGGGAGACGCCGCCCGCCGGGCCGGCGGGTCGTCCCCGCCGGGTCCGGGGCGAGCAGACCCGCGAACTCATCCTCGGTACCGCGCTGCGTCTGTTCCAGGAGCGGGGCTACGCCGAGACGACCATGCGGGCCATCGCCCGGGAGGCCGGGGTGGCGGTCGGCAACGCGTACTACTACTTCGACTCCAAGGAACACCTGATCCAGGGCTTCTACGATCAGAACCAGCTCGCCCACCGCTCCGCGGCCGCCCGGGTCTTCGCCTCGGAGCGGACCTTCGCGGGCCGGCTGCGGGGGGTGCTGCACGCCGGGATCGACGTCAACGCGCCGTACCACGCCTTCGCCGGGACGTTCTTCAAGACGGCAGCGGATCCGTCGTCACCGCTCAGCCCCTTCTCCCCGGCGTCGGCGCCGTCCCGGGAAGCCGCGATCGGCCTCTTTCGCGAGGTCGTGAGCTCGTCCGGGCTGCGCCTCGACCCGCAGCTTCGCGCCCAGCTCCCCGAGCTGCTGTGGCTGGGCTGGATGGGGGTGATCCTCTTCTGGGTGCACGACGGCTCGCCGGACCAACGACGGACCCGCATGCTCATCGACGGAGCCGTACCGCTGATCGACAAGGTCGTCAAGCTGTCGCGGCTACCCGTCATGCGCCCCGCGCTGCACCAGGCACTGGGCCTGATCACGGCGTTGCGGGGCACCTGACGGTCGCGCCTCTACCGGGACGCCCAGAGGTTCAGGTGGAGACGGTCCAGCAGGACCGGGGCGAACAGGCCGATCAGCGAGACCACCGAGACGATGGTGAAGGCGGTGCTCAGGATCACCGTCTCGGTCTTGCCGCCGACCTTCACCGCGAAGCGGTTCGGGATGCCGACCATCCGCCACATCCGGCCCCGGCCGGTCGGGATCGGCCAGAAGATCGGCACACCGTTCTTCGTGATCATGTCGCCGAGCAGGTGCACCACGCAGCCGGCGCCGACCGCGAAACCGAGCAGCGGATAACCCCGGTCGCCGGGCAGGTTCGCCGCGGTGAACCAGGCGATCGCGGCGGCGGCCAGGGTGACGATCAGCCAGCCGGCCTTCTCCGCCCACTTCTCGAACAGGCCGCGCAGCGCCAGACCGGCCATGAAGAAGATGATGCCGACCACCGCCCACTTGCCGTAGTGCGCGGCCAGCGCGGTGGTGCCCCAGCCGACCAGCGCGGCGAACGGCAGCGTGTGCGTGAAGGTCCGGTGCCCGTGATCCCGCTTCGGGTCCCGGGACTGCCGGGTCGCGGTGTAGATGCCCAGCGAGATCTTCTCGATCACCTCGGCCACGAACAGCGAGAACACCCCGAAGGTGCGGGCCACCGTGGCCCCGCCCTGATTGGTGGTCACCTTGCCGGACAGGTCGAAGTCGGGCATCAGCGCACCCCCGGCGGCCATCGCGGTGCCCACGCCGATCATCAGCGGTGACTGGTGATAATCGGCGAACTGGTCGAGCGCCCAGCTGCCGGCCAGCCAGGCGGCCGCCCCCGACAGTGCGTGCGACGGACCCATCATGTGCGTCGTCCCTCCCCGAACAAGCTGCGACACTCTCGCAGAGCCGGGCATGAAGATCAACGACCGGGGGGTCCACACCGGAGTGGAGTCGGCCACCCGACAGCCGGCGCTCAGAAACGGGGCCGCGCCGGTACGCCGTGACGGTGCCACCGGGCGTGCCGGAACAAACCCGTCAGCAGGAAGAACAGCGGGAAGACCGGCCAGAAGAAGGTGGCGCCGGACAGCGTCCACAGAGCCACCAGCAGCCCGGCGGCGATCACCACGAGACGGAGATGGCGCTGCATGGACCGGCGTGTCGCGCCCGTCCCCCGATCCCCGCGGGGCAGGTCCCGGACCAGCACGTCCAGATCGTCGCGGAACGTCGCGGCATACGCGGCGCCCAGCCGCTGCTCACCCTCGTCCAGGGTGAGCCGCCCCTCCGTCATCGCCTCCCGCAGCAGCCCGGCGATCTGCTCACGCTCGGAGTCGGAGGTCCGCAGCCGGGGCGGGGTGACTTGTTCGGGATGCACGATGTCCTCCTCGGGTGGTGCCTGCCTCCCAGAGTCCCCGCCGGGCTGCCCGGCGACGTCGTCCGGGCGGCGCAATCGCGGGGAGTGGTCCCGGGATCGATGCCGGCCGGCGGTACGTCGTGGGGCGTACCGGAGTGCCTCGGCGTACGCCCGCGGGCGTACCCCCGAAACAGATCCGAGGCCGATGCCGGGACGCGTCGCAGTGACGTAGTTTCGGCTGCATGAGGAAGCGGCGGAAGCGGGCAACCCGGGCCTGCGGGCCGCCGGTCGAGCCCGGTGGGCCGCCCTGGCGCCGCCGCATCCGCGACGCGCACCGCGGCTGGCCACCCGGCGCCACCGTGATCACCGCGGTCGTCCACCTGGGCGGCGTCAGCAACCTGATCGCGCACGGCGGCCTCTACCGCCCCTGGGACGTCCTGACCACCCTCACGCTGATGGCCGGCCCACTCGCCCTGTTCTGGCGCCGGCAGGCCCCCATCCTGGTCTTCACGGTCGCCGCCACCGCCACGATCATCTTCGCCACCCACGCCATGCCGCACCTGGCCTATGCCGCGGCTGCCGCCGTCGCCCTCTACTGGGTGGCCCGCCAGGGCCGCCGCCAAGCCGCGCTGATCTGCGGCGTCACCGCCTGGGCCGGCTGGGTCGGCGTCACCGTCGGCCTCTCCGGCCGGCTCGGCCTCAACCCCGGCGTCCGCCCGGTCGCCGGTCAGACCTGCCTGGTCGCCGTCCTGCTCGGCCTGGCCGTCCTGCTCGGCGGCGCCGCCCGCATCCGTGCCGAGAACTACGCCGAACAGGCCCGCACCCGGGCCGAACAGGCGCGCGCCCGCGAGGAGCAGGAACGCCGCCAAGCCTCCGAAGAACGCCTGCGGATCGCCCGGGAGCTGCACGACGTCCTCGGCCACCACCTGTCCCTGATCAACGTCCAGGCCGGCGTGGGCCTGCACCTGATGGACCAGCGACCCGAACAGGCCCGCGAAGCACTCACCGCGATCAAGAGCGCCAGCGCCGAAGCCCTCCGCGAAGTCCGCTCCGTCCTCGGCGTGCTCCGCACCGAAGGCGAAGCCGCGCCCCGCCAACCCGCCCTCGGCCTCAACCGGCTCGGCGAACTCACCGCCACGGCCGGCATCCCGGTCCGCACCACCATCACCGGCGAACCGCGGGATCTGCCCGCGGAGGTCGACCGGGCCGCGTACCGCATAGTCCAGGAAGCCCTGACCAACGTCCGCCGCCATGCCGGACCGCAACCCGAAGCGGATGTCGCGGTCAGTTATCTGCCGGCCGCGCTGTATCTGTCGATCCGTAACGGCGGTCCGGCGCCGTCCCCGGCGCCTCCCGGGCCCCCGGCGTTGCCGCTGGCCGGCGATGGCATGGTGGGCGTGCGGGTCTCGGGGCCGGCGCCGGCCGGCGACGATGGGAACGGCGTCGTGGGTGTGCGGGCTCCCTCGTCGCCGCCGGGTGGTGACGGCGAGAGCGGCAGCGGCATCGTGGGCATGCGCGCCCGGGCGGAGGCGCTCGGCGGGCGCCTCGAAGCGGGACGGCCGCCGACCGGCGGCTTCCTCGTGACGGTCATCCTGCCCACCGGCCGGCCGGAACCCGACGAACCGGCGGCCCCGGACACCACCGACAACCGTGTGACCACAAAGGGGAATCGATGATCTCGGTGGTGTTGGCCGACGACCAGGCGCTGGTCCGGGCCGGATTCCGCGCACTACTCGACGCCGAACCCGACATCCGGGTCGTCGGCGAAGCCGCCGACGGCGTCCAGGCCGTCACCCTCGTCCGAGCCACCCGACCCGACGTGGTGCTGATGGACATCCGCATGCCCGGCGTCGACGGCCTCGAAGCCACCCGGAGGATCGTCGCCGACCCGGTCTGCGCCGACACCCGGGTGGTCATCCTGACCACCTTCGAACTCGACGAATACGTCTTCGAAGCGCTCCGCACCGGCGCCTCCGGCTTCCTCGTCAAGGACACCGAACCGGTCGAACTGCTCCGCGGAGTCCGCGCCGTCGCCGCCGGCGACGCCCTGCTCTCCCCGAGCGTGACCCGCCGGGTGATCGGCGAATTCGCCGGCTCCGGCACCGGCCGCCGGCCCGAACCGCCCCGCGAACTCGACCAGCTGACCGACCGGGAACGCGAAGTGATGGCCCTGGTCGCCGAAGGCCTCTCCAACGACGAGATCGCTGCCCGCCTGGTGATCAGCCCGGCCACCGCCAAAACCCACGTCAGCCGAACGATGATCAAGCTGGGGGCGCGGGATCGGGCTCAGCTTGTCGTCTACGCCTACGAGGCGGGATTGATCCGGCCCGGCTGGCTCGCCTGACCCAGCCGATCGCGTGCCCCAAGGCGATCGCCTGCCCAGGGATCGCGTGCGCCAAGGTGACCGCGTTGCCTAAGGCGACTGCCTTGCTGAAGCCGACGGCCTTGTCCAAGCCGACTGCCTTGCTGAAGCCGACGGCCTTGTCCAAGCCGACTGCCTTGCTGAAGCCGACGGCCTTGTCCAAGCCGACTGCCTTGCTCAAGCTGACTGCCTTGCCCAGCCGACCGGGTGCCGTGGGCAGACCGCATGCCGGGAGTCCAGATGCCTGCCGCCCTCGAACCGCCCCAGACACAACCCGCCCACCCAGGGGGCCGCCCGCCTCCAGCAATCATCGCAGGAATGTGCTGGGCCCGCCGCTGCACTGTGGACAACCGAACAGTTCGAGTTATCCACAGGCCGAACCTCCGACGGCCTTTTTCTGCCACGATGGGGGCCGAACGGAGAACGAATCAGATGCGGTCCTGCCGGATGATGAAACAGGGAGGTGCGACCTCAGAAACCGCCTTCACCGGGAGCGGCGAAATAGGGAGGCGCGTTCTCGTCAAGAGCCAACGCGAGCATGCGCTGGGTGAAACTGTCGAGCTCGGGGAGGGCGTCCAGCGGAAACCAACCGACCGCCAGCGACTCGCTGTCGTTGACCTGGGCCTCACCACCGGTCGCGCGGCAGCGGAAGAAGACGTTGACCATTTGGCATTGATCACCGTTGAGGTAGGTGACGTCGTGTGAGACCACGCCGGCCAGACGTTCGATCTTGATCTGGACCGCGGTTTCCTCCTCGACCTCGCGGACCACCGCGTCGGCCGGTTGCTCGCCGGGGTCCATCAGGCCGGCGATCAGGTGCCAGCGGGCGTTGTCGCTGCGCTGGTGCAACAGCACCTCGCCGCGGTCGTTGAGGACGATCGCGGACACTGTGGGGAACATGATCAGCTCTTGGCCGACGCGGTCGCGAAGGTTCCGGACGTAATCGGAGGCAGGCATTCCCGGACCCTATCGGCGGGCGGTTGCCGCGGCGTGAACGTCGCCGCGACGGGCGCGCCGCCTGGCCGGCCAGCGCCGCCTGCCGCCTGGCCAACCAACGCCATCCGGCCAACCAACGCCATCCGGCCAACCAACGCCACCCGGCCGACCAGCGGCCGCGGCGAGTCTGCGTGCCGCGGTGCCGTCAAACGGAGGCCGACTTCGTGGCTCGGGGCGGCGGCGCTCAAAGGCGGCCGGGCCAGGTCCGCGGTCACGCAGGGCGCAGCGAGTCGGCAGTGCGGCGGCGTGGCCGTGGCCGGGCGGATTCTCGGCGCAAAGGTCGGGCGCGGCCTGGTCAGGCGGCCGGGGCCGGGGCGCGGACCTCGGGTGCGATCACCGACCGGTTGCGGCCCGCCGACTTCGCCGCGTAGAGGGCCTCGTCCGCCGCCCGCAGCAGTTCCGCCGGGTCGGCGAGCGGTCCGGTGGCCGCGGCCGCCCCGATCGACGCGGTGACGGTGATCAGGGTCTGGCCGGTGACCGGGATGGGCAGGCCGCTGACGGCCAGGCGGGCACGTTCGGCGATCAGTGGCAGGTCGTCGCCGGTGATGTGCGGGACGAGGGCGATGAATTCTTCGCCGCCGTAGCGGGCGATCAGTGAGCCGGCCCGGGCGCCGGTGGCCAGGCGCTGGGCGAGTTCGCGCAGGACGCGGTCGCCGCCGGGGTGGCCGTAGGTGTCGTTGATCTTCTTGAAGTGGTCAATGTCGATCATGAGGAGGGCGATCCGGTAGCCGACCCGGGCGGCGCGGCGGCATTCGGCGGCCAGGACCTGTTCGAAGTGGCGGCGGTTGCACACGCCGGT
This sequence comes from Actinoplanes sp. SE50/110, assembly GCF_900119315.1. Taxonomy (NCBI): domain Bacteria; kingdom Bacillati; phylum Actinomycetota; class Actinomycetes; order Micromonosporales; family Micromonosporaceae; genus Actinoplanes; species Actinoplanes sp. SE50/110. The sequence continues at coordinate 2,081,350 of NZ_LT827010.1, forward strand.
CAGGCCGTCGGTGTCGGCGGCCCGGCGCTGGGCCGCGACCAGGCCCGCCATCCGCACCATGACCAGCAGAAACATCACGGCGCAGGTGGAGCTGGTGAGGGGGATGCTCAGGTCGCGGCCGTATTGGTGCTCGACGAACTGCAGGCCGGGGACCATCAGCACGGCGCAGGTCAGCATGGTCAGGCGGGCAGGGGTGGCGTCCGGCGGCGCGACCTGGCTGCGCGTTTCGAAGTCCCGCATCGACGGATGCAGCGTGCATGCCGCCAACAGGCCGATCGAGGTGGCGTAGAGGCCACCGGTGAACGGCTCGCTGGCGTTCTGCGCGGTGAGGATGCCCAGGACGGCGTATCCGGTGTCGGCCACGAACATGGTGCCGAGGTAGGCGAAGAGCAGGCCCAGGGCGACGCTGCGGGCGCCCGAGCCGAGCACCAGCCGTACGGCGAGCAGCAGCATCACCAGGTCCAGCACCGGGTATGCCGCCTCGGTCAGCTTCGCCGGCAACGAGATGGTCGGGTCGAAAGCCACCGGCCCGACCAGGAAGACCCAGCTGAGCAGGCCGCTCGACAGCGCGAGGACGAGCGCGTCGACCGCGCTGGCCAGGTGCCAGCCGGGCGTGCGGCGCCGGATGAAGACCAGCACCGCCGCGCCGATCAGCACGTAACTGGTCAGGTAGAAGACGTCGCTGAGCGCGGGCTCGGCCTGTTCGCTGTTGTTCAACACGTTGTAGCTGAAGATGACGTCCGCCACCGCGTACGAGACCTGTCCCAGGGCCAGCACGACCCAGCCGGACCGGCGGGCCGGCCGGTTGATCGCGATACCGGCGAAGATCGCCAGCGGGGCGCCGCAGGTGACGATCATGTAGGGGATCTCGTACACGTGGAACGGCAGGCCGGCGAGCTGCCCCGCGCAGCGGAACAGCGCGCAGAGAGCGGCGAAGGCGAGCCAGAGCCGCCACAGCCGGGTGCGATCCATCCGCTCATCGTCGCGACCCCCGGTTGCGATTCGGGTGCGATTCCGGGCAGCGGACGGTTTCCGGCAATGGTCAGAATTTACGGACCCGCAGGTGCTCGGCGACCGACCAGGCCTGGAACGGGCAGCCGGTGCCGGTGTGCGGGGCGTCCCCGTCAGCGGTCTCCGAGATCGACCCGAGCCCGTATTCGGCCAGGTGGTGGTCGATGTCGGCCAGCACGTCGGGGACGTCACGGCCGAGCCGGCGCCAGGCCGACACGTACGGCCCGGTGAGCCAGGGCCAGACCGTTCCGGTGTGGTACGCGGTGTCCCGCTCGGCCGGCCCGCCCCGGTGCCGCCCGTGGTAGCCGGGAGTGCCGGGCGCCTGCGAGCGCAGCCCCATCGGGGTGAGCAGGGCCGCCCCGATCCGGGTCAGCACCGCCGGGTCGGGGCGCAGCGGCGCGTGCGGCAGCGACCAGGCGAGCAGCTGGTTCGGGCGCAGCGTGTGCTCGCCGAGCACGTCCTGGAGCAGCCCGGACAGGGTCGGGAAGGACCGCGCGAAGCTGTCCCGCGCCTGGTGCAGCAGCGGCGCGAAACTGTCGTCGAGGGTGGCCAGCGCGTTGATCCACAGCGCGTTCACCTCGACCGCCTTGCCCGAGCGCGGGGTGATCGGCACGCCGTCGACGCGCGCGTCCATCCAGGTCAGGGCCTCGCCCGGGGCGCCCTGCCGGAGCAGGCCGTCGTGCGGGTCGGCACGGATGCCGTACCGCGTACCGGCAATATGGTGGTGAATGATGCTTTTGAGGGAAGGACCAAGTTCCGCGGCGAGATCGGTGTCGCCGGTGACGGTGACGTGCCGGTCGACCGCGTGCATGAACCACAGCGTGCCGTCGACGGTGTTGTACTCGACGCGGCCGGTGTCCGCGGTGTTCGCCACCATCCCTTCAGACAGATGTGCGGCGTACGCCGTGAGCAGCTCGCGCCCCTCGGCAACCCGCCCGGTCGCGAGGAAGAGCCCCTCGTAGCTGATCATCGTGTCCCGGGACCACGCCCCGAACCACGGGTAGCCGGCGATCACGTCCGGTCCGGTGCGCGTGCGGATCACGAACGCGTCCGCGGCCAGGGTGAGCGGATCCGTGCCGATCCGCCGGTTGCGGGCCCGTGCCCCGTCCACCACCCGGGCCGCCGGCGGCGGCGGATCGTCCAGCTCACCGGCCCAGGCGGCGATCTCGCAGATGTTCCCGGGGGCGTCGAGCGCGGCGTGGAAGCTGCCCGCGTACCACAGGTCCTCCTCGGCCGGCAGGCCCCGCGACGCCTCGGCCCGGTAGTGGACCTTGCGGAAGCGTTCGCCGGCCGCGGCGAAGCCCGGCCCGGCGATCCGGTAGGCGCCGGCGAAGACGCAGCCGTCCGCGACCGGGAGCGACATGCCGGAGAAGCCCGACGAGTGCTGGTCCCGCCAGGTGCACAGCGCCTCGACGGCCAGCTGCACCGGCCCGCCGGAGATCAGCCGGTGCACGACGGCGACCGCCGGCCGGCCGGTGACCATCGCCAGCTCCCGCTCGATCACCACGTCGCCGATCCGCCACCGCCAGCGTGGGATCCCGTCGATCAGGGCGAAACCGGACAACAGGGTGTGCCCCTGCGGCTCGATCGCGCCGCCCGCCCACTCGTGGCAGGCGAGCCGCACCCGCGCTCCGGACGGCAGCGTCACGACCGGATCGAGAGAAGCCAGGCCCAACATGCGGGACGCCGGGGTGTCCCCGGCCACCATCAGCAACCCGTGATATCGCCGTGTCCGCAGCCCTGTGACGGTGCCCATGGCATAGCCCCCCACCCCGTCGGGTACCAGCCATTCACGAGACGATCCACTGGTCAGATCGGTACAGACCTGCGGTCCGAAGGTGATCGGGCGCACGGTGGACACGGATGGGGACCTCCGACCTATGGGCAGAATCGGCGGAGCCGACACACTTGACACCAGACCGTGACAGTCTCAGTGTGATCGACTCCTGGTCGTAATTGGTGGGGATGGTGAGAACGGACGTGTCGGAGCGGGATCGGCTGGCCCAGGCCGACTCCGGCGAGCAGCCGTGGCGAGCCTGGGGTCCCTACCTCTCCGAGCGGGCCTGGGGAACGGTTCGTGAGGACTACAGCGAGCACGGGACGGCGTGGGACTACTTCCCGCACGATCACGCCCGGTCCCGGGCCTACCGGTGGAACGAGGACGGCATGGCCGGCGTCTGCGACGACCGGCAGACGTTCTGCTTCGCCCTCGCGCTGTGGAACGGCAAGGATCCGATCCTCAAGGAGCGGATGTTCGGCCTCGGCGGCGACGGCGGCAACCACGGCGAGGACGCCAAGGATTACTGGTGGTATCAGGATTCCACTCCCACCCACTCCTGGATGCGCTGGCGATACCACTATCCGCAGGCTGAATTCCCGTACGATCAATTGGTTCGCGTGAATGGCCAGCGGTCCCGCACCGAAAGCGAATACGAACTGGTCGACACCGGCATCTTCGACTCCGACCGGTTCTGGGCGGTGACCGTCGACTACGCGAAAGCCGGCCCGCACGACATGTGCATCGCGATCACCGTCTCCAACCGCGGCCCGGAGAAGGCGAGCCTGCACGTCCTGCCCACCCTCTGGTTCCGCAACACCTGGGCGTGGGGCCTGCCGAACCGTCCGGTCCCGGAGCTGACCGGCACTCCCGGGCGGCTCACCGGCCGGCACCGCTCGATCGGCCAGATCACCCTCGACGCCGAGGGCAAGCCGCCGGCCCTGGTCTGCGACAACGAGACCAACGCGCAGCGGCTGTGGGGACTGCCCGGGCGCAGCCCGTACCCCAAGGACGGGATCAACGACTTCCTGGTCGACGACGCGCCGACGGTCAACCCGGCCGGGACCGGTACCAAAGGTTCCCTGCACTACCTGGTCACCCTCAAGCCCGGCGCGACCCGGACGATCCGGCTGCGGCTCACCCAGAGCGACGCCCCGCCCGCCCCGCTCGACCTGGGCCGAGGCTGGACCGCGGTGATGCGCGACCGGCAGGCCGAAGCCGACGCGTTCTTCGCCGGGATCATCCCGGCGGCGGCCACCGAGGAGGAGGCCGCGGTCGCCCGGCAGGGCATCGCCGGTCTGATGTGGGGCAAGCAGTTCTACCACTTCGACGTGAAGCAGTGGCTGGTCGGCGACCCGGGCAACGCGCCGCCGCCACCGGGCCGGCGCCACGGCCGCAACAACGGCTGGTGGCACATGAACAGCTTCGACGTGATCAGCATGCCCGATCCGTGGGAGTACCCCTGGTACGCCGCCTGGGACCTGGCCTTCCACTGTGTCAGCATCAGCCGTGTCGACCCCGGCTTCGCCAAATCGCAGCTGCTGCTGCTGCTCCGCGAGTGGTACATGCACCCCAACGGCCAGATTCCGGCGTACGAATGGTCGTTCGCCGACGTGAACCCGCCGGTGCACGCGTGGGCGGCGCTGCGCGTCTTCGAGATCGACGGCGGCCGCGACTACGACTTCCTGTCCCGGGTGATGCACAAGCTGCTGCTCAACTTCACCTGGTGGGTCAACCGCAAGGACGTCGGCGGCAACAATGTGTTCGAGGGCGGCTTCCTCGGCCTGGACAACGTCGGCCCGTTCGACCGCTCCGCCGCGCTGCCGGTCGCCGGTGTCCTCGAACAGTCCGACGGCACCGGCTGGATGGCGATGTACGCCCTCAACCTGCTGGACATGGCGATCAATCTGGCGCTGCACGACCGGGCCTACGAGGACATGGCCACCAAGTTCTTCGAGCACTTCACGTACATCGCCGAGGCGGCGTACCGGCAGGGCCTGTGGGACGAGGAGGACAGTTTCTTCTACGACGTGCTGCGGCTGCCGGACGGGCACAAGGTCCCGCTCAAGGCCCGGTCGATCGTCGGCCTGCTGCCGCTCGCGGCGACCACCCGGCTCACCTCGGATACCCTGAACCGGCTGCCCGAGGTAAACGCCCGGGTCCGCTGGATGCTGCACAACCAGACCGACTACGGCGACGTGATCAGCGCCCGCCGGCTCGGCGGCGCCGACCGCCGCCGCCAGCGGCTGCTCAGCATGGTCGGCCAGGAGCAACTGCTGCGGATCCTGGCCAGGTTGCTGGACCCGGAGGAATTCCTCTCGCCGTACGGGTTGCGCACCCTGTCCCGGGCCCACCTGGAGAAACCGTTCACGGTGTCGCTGGGCGGCTCCGACTTCACCGTCGGCTACGAGCCGGCGGAAAGCACCAGCGGCCTGTTCGGCGGCAACTCGAACTGGCGGGGGCCGGTCTGGATGCCGGTCAACTACCTGCTGGTGGAGGCGTTGCGGGAGTTCGCCGAGTTCTACGGCGAAGACCTGCGGGTGGAGTATCCGACCGGGTCGCAGACGAAGGTGTCGCTGAACGAGGTGGCGGACGACCTGGCTCGCCGGCTGATCGCCCTGTTCGTCCCGGACTCGACGGGGCGGCGGCCGATCTACGGCATGACGGAACTCTTCCAGACCCACCCGGACTGGAAAGACCTGATCGTCTTCCCGGAATACTTCCACGGCGACAACGGCGCGGGCCTGGGCGCCTGGCACCAGACCGGCTGGAGTGCGCTGGTCGTCGACCTGATCCTGACCCTGCACGACTGACCGGCCCGGGTCCTGTCGCCGGGGCGGACCGGTCAGTCGCGGTGTATCAGTTCAGGGGTGTTCAGTTCGCGGTGCTCACGATCGCCTCGGCCACGTGGCGCAGTTGCTCGTGGTCGGGGTGGAAACCGGCGGCGATGTCCGGGTGCAGCCCGGCCCTCGCCTGATCGAGAAGCATCGTGGTGACCTGCTCCACGCTCTCCCCGGAATAGCGCTGCCGGACTTTGACCGTCGCGGCCTGCAGCGCCGAACTGAGCTGGTCCTCCAACGGACCACGCAGCTTCTGCTCCACCGGGTTCAGCGAAAGCGGGTCGAGGGTGACGTGCGGCTCGGCCAAGGTGTCCCTCCGGAGGTCAACGACGCCGTGCGGATACCCGTCGACCAACGCTCAGTAAACCCCGCCGACCCGCCCCCGCACCGCCTTTTCACCCCGAAGAAGGATTTCCGTCCGTTTTCCGCACCCCCCGTCGGTTCCGCGGTCAGCCGCGGCCGCGCTTCACCTCGAAGAACGTGCCGATCCGCATCAGGGCCGCGGTGGCGTCCCAGATCGCCAGCGACTCCGCCCGGTCGGGGACCTCGCCGATGATCGGGCCGTGCAGCCCACGCGCCGCCCCGGCCAGGTGCAGCACGGGGGAGCCGATGCCCGGACCGGCCAGCCGCAACGCGGTCTCGTGCGACTCCCGCACCGCCTCGTCCCACGCCGGGTCGTCGAGGATCTCGCCCGCCTTCTCCACGCCGGCCGCCTCCGCCGCCTCCGCCACGATCGCGTCGGTGATCGGGGTGCCCGCCTCATGCGTACGGTCGCCCAATGCGGTGTAGAACGCCCCGATCCGGTCCTCGCGGCCATCCGCCCGCAGGGCCTCCACCAGCCGCAACGCGCGGCTGGACGCCGCCATCATCGGCCGGTACTGCTCGGGCGTGTTGTCCCCGTTCAGGATCGACAGGCTGAACGCCCGCCAGTGCACCTGGATCCCACGCTCCGCGGCGACCGAGGTCAGCCACCGCGAGGTGGTCCAGGTGAACGGACAAGCCGGATCGAAATAGTAGATCGCCTCCATTCCTCGATCCTAGGATCGCCACCGCCTCGGCGCCCGTCGCACGCGGCAGCCCCCGGCCACCGGTGCTCTCCCGGGTGTTCCGCCGGCCGCCGCTGCTTTGCCGGATGTTTCCCCCGGCCACCGGTGCTTCGCCGGGTGTTCCGCCGCTACCGGCGCTGCGCCGGCCGGCGTCTGCTCAGGCCGCCAAGGCACGCTCCAGCAGCCGCCGGCGGGACAGGCGCGGGAGCCGGGCCAGCACCGGCCGCACCTGCTCCGGGCTGACCAGGCGCTGGCCGTCCGCCGCCGCGAGCACCCGGGTCGCGTCGTCGCCGTCGGTGGCCCACTCCACCGCGTCCACCAGCGCGCGGGCCGCGGTGGTGCACGGCGGGGCGATCGTCGGACAGACGTCCACCATGCTCAACCGACGGGTGCGGTGGACCCGCACCCCGGGCGGCGGGTCGCGGTCGGGCCGACTGATGTGGACCAGCACGTGGATCGGGAGCGGGTCGGCGGGCAGCCGCTGCAGCCCGAGGACCTGCAGCGCGGTGACGCCGGCGAGGAGTGCGGGCCGCCCGTTGCCGGCGCCGAGGCTGGCGACCCACAGATACTGCTGCCGGGTGCAGCTCTCGCTGTGGGCGAGATAGATGCCCCGGTGCACCCGTCTCCACCGGCCGGACCGGACGCGATGGCGGATCGCCTTCTCGCTGAGGTGCCGCCGGGCCTGCTGCCAGGTGATCACGCCGTGCTGGCGGAGGAGGATCGCGTCGACGGCCTGGGCGGTGCGCTCTTCGATCGGCATGCGTCCAGCATTCGCGCGGTGACCTGCGATTTCTACCCCTGTGAACAACGCCGCAGGGACCCGGGCAGCCGACCTGCGGCGCGGCCCGCAGCGGGGGCGGCAGGGGGACTCGACGCGGGGCGGTGGTCCAAGGTGAGGCTCTCGATCACCTTGGACCACCGACGCCCTATCGCTACCCGTTCGGGAGCGGGCTAACCACATCGGCCAGCAAAGGCGGCAGAAGTTCACGAAGAACGTCGATGCCGTCCCGGCTCAGCACCGACTCCGGGTGGAACTGCACCCCGGCGAAGAAGGGCCCGCGCACCGCGTGCACCGTCCCGTCCACCGGATCCCGGGCGATCTCCACCGGCCCGTGCACGGAATCCAGCGAACCGGCCGGGGACACCGCCGCGAAACTGGAGTAGAAACCGACCCGGCGGCGCACCCCGAACAGTTCCACCTCCCGGGCCAGCCCCTGATAGGGCGAGTCCCGCCGGATCAGCGGCAACCCGAGCCGCAGCGCGAGCATCTGCTGCCCGAGGCAGACCGCGAACAGCGGCAACCCGACGGCCAGCCGGTCGGCCACCACCGCGCGCATCGCGACCATCTTCGGATCGACCGGGTCCGCCGGATCACCCGGGCCGGGCCCGACCACCAGCAGGTCCGCCGCCGGAACCGGGGACGACCACGGCACCACCGACACGGCCAGCCCGAGCGCCTTGAGCTGGTGGGCCAGCATCGCGGTGAACGTGTCCTCACCGTCGACGATCACCGCGGTCCGGCCGGCCAGCGCCGGGACGACCAGCGCCCCGGCCTCCCGCGAGTCGAGCCAGAACCGGGCCAGATCCACGTTGCGGGCCGCCAGCAGGCGCAGCGCCTCATCGCCCGGGGCGGGTGGGGGCTGCGTACGTACCGCAATGGTCGCCGCGCCGAGAGCGGCCAGAATGCCGGCGGCCTTCGTGTGGGTCTCGGCGATCTCGCCCGCCGGCGTCGAATGCCGGACCAGCGTCGCGCCGACCGGCACCCGCAGGGTGCCGTCGGCGGTGATCTCCGCGGTGCGAATCAGAATAGGTGCGTCCAGCGACTGCGTCCCATCATCAGAAACGGACAGCAGCGCCAGGACGCCGGAGTAATAACGTCGCCCGCGGCGTTCATGGCGGGCAATGACCCGGCACGCGTTCTCGATCGGGCTGCCGGTCACCGTCGGCGCGAACATCGTCTCCCGAAGTACGTCCCGAACATCCAGCGAACCACGCCCGGCCAGCAGGTATTCGGTATGCGTCAGCTGCGACATCTGCTTCAGATAGGGACCCGCGACCTGGCCGCCGTGCTCGGCCACCGTGGCCATCATCTTCAATTCCTCGTCGAGGACCATGTACAACTCCTCGACCTCTTTCGGATCCCGCAGAAAGTCGAGCAACTCGCCCGACCCGTGCCGGAACGTGCCGCTGATCGGATTCATCATCACGATGCCGTCGGTCACGCTGACATGCCGTTCCGGCGTCGCCCCGACCAACGTCCGCTGCCCGGTGTGCACCAGGAACGTCCAGTACGTCCCCTGCTCATGGGCGAGCAACCGCCCGAACGCGGCCCGCGCCGCCGCCACCGGATCCCCCTCCACCGAGGCCTGGAACACCCGGTGAATCACGAAATTGGCGCCCTCCCCGTGCCCGATCTCGTCCCGCAGCACCTCCTCGACGATCTGCCCGTACTCCGCGTCGTCCCGATCGAACGCACCTCCGGAAACCCGCAGCTCACCGGCCGGGAAATCACTCAACGGCCGGGTCGTCACCGCATCCACCAGCAGGCATTCCAGCGGCGCCCCGTCATCCACACAATCGAATCCGCGCTCGGCGATCTGCCGGTACGGCACCACCGCGAGCACCGGCCGCCCCGGGTCCAGCGGAATGTCGGCAAGCACATCGACGGTGATCACGTCACCGGTGAGCACCTCGACATGGTCGGCACCGTCACGGTGCAGGTAGGCGAAAGGCATGGTCCCTCATTCCGGGCCGGGCGACCGCTCCCCGAGACCGGACCATGCGAAACGGCCGCCTCGACGAGGCGGCCGCGGTTGTGAAGCGCGCGAAGTGTGACCGCCGTCAGGCGGGCCACCACATGCTCAAGCGCGCATCCATGCCGACACGATAGCGGCGCTGGACGCGGCTGCGCCAGCCCTTGTTCCCGGCGTTTCCCTATGACGGGCCGCTGTTCACTTCCGGTCGAACCGGTATTTCGTGGTACGTGCGGTGGTTGCGCGCCGCTGTCCACTTCCGGTGGGAGGGCATTTGGTGGTACGTGCGGTGGTTGCGCGCCGTTGCTCGCCTCCCGGTGGAAGGGCATTTGATGGTACGAGCGGTGGTTGCGCGCCGCTGTCGACTTCCGCTGGGAGGGCATTTCGCGCTGTACGCATGGTGGTTGCGCGCCGCTGTCCAGCTCCCGGCGGCAGGGCATTTCGCGCTGTACGTGCCGTGATGGGACACCGCTTCGCCGGGAAGGCGTCGCCTGAACGGGCGCTGCATTCGTGTCGCCCGCTGAACGCGGCGGTGGCGATGCCGCTGAGGAGCTTCGGCGGCGACATGCCCCTCCGGGTTGTCCACAGGGCGTCCGTCGATCCGCTGATTTCCTGCCACAATCCGTGGTGGGCGGGCGGCCCCCTGGGTGGGCGGGTTGTGTCCAGTGGGCGGTGGGTTGCCGGTGGGCCTGGGCGGGCTTGCGGTGTCAGGCGGCGAAGGCGAGCCGTACCGCGGACCGGGCCCAGCGCATGCGGCCGATCGCGCAGTCCGGGTGTTCGCCGAATTCCTGGGCGACCAGGGCGGCGCAGCCGTTCTCGCCGAGGCGGTCGACGGTGGCGGACACCGCTTCGCGGATCAGCTCCGCGGTCGGCTGCTGCGAGCGCTGCAGGTCCGAGACGAAGAGCGCCTCGGTGCGGACGTCGTTCATCAGGGCGGTCATCGGTCCTCCCGGGCCGTTCGAGGTAGCGCGGTGGTTGCTTGGAAACCAGGACACCGCTGCCGGGATGCAGCCCAGGCGCACCCGGGTTGCGGAACGGTTGCGGCCGAAACCGGTGCCGAACCCGCCGCGAATGCCGGGATGGCGGCGAGGACGGCGGCGGCCGCGAAAGTGGAGGCTGAGGCAAAGCTGGTGACCGACCGACATATGGGTAAACAACCGGTTATGGTCGGTTGGTAGTGATGCCGATCGAGGGGAGCTGCCGTGACCACGGTCCTCGTGGCTGACGACGACGCTGACATCCGGGACCTGGTGGCCTTCAAGTTGGAGCAGGCCGGGCTCGAGGTGATCACGGTCGGCGACGGTCAGGCCGCCGTGGAGCAGGCGCGGGCGCATCATCCCACCCTTGCGGTGCTCGACGTTTCGATGCCGCTGCTGTCCGGGATCGATGTGTGCCGGATGTTGCGGGCCGATCCGTCCACCGCCGGCATGCTGATCATCATGCTGACCGCCCGGGTACAGGAGCAGGATGTCGAGGGCGGGTTCAGCGCCGGCGCCGACGACTACGTGACCAAGCCGTTCAGTCCGCGGGAGCTGGTCTCCCGGATCCAGGCCCTGCTCACCCGCACCCGCACCTGACCGCGGCGGACGCGTCGCGGCGAGCGGGGGAGGGCGGTGTGCAGGAGTGCGCGGCCGGAGATGGCGAGAGTGCGCGACTTCGGCGATCCGTGGCGGGAGACTGCCGCGACTTGCCGAGGGCCCAGGATGGGGCTGCGGCCGGAGGCGGGAGCATGCGACCTCGGCGAGCCGCAGCCGTGACTCGCCGAGTTCGGGTGGGATGCACAGGGGAGCGGCTTGCGGCCCGGCGGCGGGCGTCAGCAGCCGAGGCCGTAACCCCCGCCGGACCCGGGAACCCTGGCCGGGGCCAGCCCCCGCCGGGACCGCTCGGCGCGCACCACCGAGTCGATCACGTCCCAGGCGCCGCCGACCACCAGGACCGCGATGATCGCCGTGCCGGTCCAGTCGCGGACATCGCCGCCGTGGACGTCGAGGAAGCCGTGGAAGGCCGGGTTGAAGAAGTGGCCGCTGCTGACCAGCCACACCAACGGCACCGTGTACGCCGCGGTCAGCAGCAGGTTGACCGCCGCCACCGTCCGCGTCCAGCCGCCGACCCGGTGCACCCCGACATGGTAGAGGGCGCGCAGCACGAATAGGGCGATAATCAGCGGCCACCAGAAGGTCCAGTTCGCCGGGTCGAGCAGCGGCACGTCGGTGAAGGTGAACTGCTGCAGCACGAGGGCGAGGATCAGCAGCGCCGACCACACCACGCCGGTGATCAGCTGGCCGATGGTGGCCCGGGCCGCCTCGTATTTCGGCAGGTCCTTGACGCTCCATCGGGGGCGGAGCCCCTTGGCGGCGCCACTGCGGTCGACGATCCAGAAGATCAGCGTGACCCAGAAGACGATGTGGGTGCCGACGGTGAGCGTGGTGCCGACCACCCCGCCGATGATCTTGCCGATGTCGGCGTCCTCGAAGAGCTGGACGACCACCGAGATGGTCGCCATGATCGGCAGCACGGTCCAGAGCAGGGTGGTGACCAGCCGTCGCCACAGCGGATAGACATCCGGCCCGATCAGGTGGCCGGGGCGCCCGGCATACCGGTCGGCGAGCCGCTCCGGGTCGCCCAGCTCGGTGAGCGTGGTCTCGACGGCGGCCTCCCGGGTTTCGCCGGCGTCGACCCGGGCGTCGACCGCGTCCTCGATGGAGGCGCGCAGCTCCCGGTCGATGTCGGCGCGCTGCTGCTCGGGGATGCGACGCAGGGCGGTGAAGACGTATCGGTCGACGAGGTTGGTCATTTCGCGCTCCCGTTCAGGTCCAGGTCGCCGATGGCGGTGTCGAGTCGTGCCCACTCGCCGCGCAGGGTCTCGGCGATGGCATCGCCCTGCGCGGTGGTCCGGTAGAACTTCCGCGGCCGTGGCTCGTCGGTGTTCCACTCGCTGGTCAGCAGGCCCTGCGCCTCGAGCCGGCGCAGCAGCGGGTAGAGCGTGTTGGCCTCGACCTCGAAGCCGGCCCGGCTGAGCGTCTCCAGCAGGGAGTAGCCGTAGCCGGGGCTGCGCAGGACGGTGAGGCTGGCGACGACGACGGTGCCGCGCCGCAACTCCTGCAGATGCCCCGCTAGCGTCGCATCCATTGTCATGTCAGAAACGATAGTGTGTCTCACACACTATGGCAAGCGGATACAACAAAGTGGCCGGCGATCCGAGGATCACCGGCCACTACGACGGGACATGAACCGCTAAGCGGCGCCGAGCCAGGAGCGGACCTCGGCGGTCTCCTCGTCGCTCAGCGCGATCGCGGCGGCCTCGGCACGGCTCAGCACGTTGTCGGCGAACGCCGCGGCGATCTCGGTGGCGTTCGGCGGCGGCTGGCGGTAGAGCGGGGCGCCACCGAAGGCGGTGCCCCGGGTGACGAAGGCGATGGCGCTGCGGCTCACGTCGACGCCCTGGGCGGCCAGCTGGTCGCGCGCCCAGCGGGTCGCCTCGGTCAGGTTGAAGTGGTGGGCCGCGGCGTACTCGGCGAGTGACTGGTAGATCGGCGGCCACATCTCCCGGGTCAGCCGGGGCAGGCTGAGCAGCGCCGACAGGCGGCCGACCGGTTCCGGAGCGGGGCCGGTGCTGACCCCGGCCTCCGGTGGGTCGTGACGGGCGGCGTCCCACAGGAAGTGGTTGGAGAACTTGACGTTCGGCAGGCTGAGGCTCTCCAGGGCGCGGACGAAGCCGCCGTTGCCGAACCAGCTCGTCTCATCGACGCTGGGGCCGAGCTGGCGGCGCAGGTCGTGGGCGAGCGAGGCCAGGTTGAGCGGGCCGGTGGCCGCGGTGTACCGCCAGGTGACCAGGTCGCGGAACTGCTCGTAGGAGACCGGCTGCTCCGGGTCGACCGGCGCCTCGTCGCTGTCGACCGGCTCGCCCTGCACCAGTTCGAGCAGTTCCTGGCTGGTGATCAGGCGGTCGGCGACCGCGGTGAAGGCCTCGGCCGCATCGGACGGCGAGACGATCGTGGTGCGCCGGTCGGCCCGGCGCAACCGGACCAGCAGCGGGGTCATGTCCGAGTCGCCGGACCCGATCACGAACTCCTCGTACGGCACCGGGTCGGCGAGCGCGTCGACCGCGTCGACCACCATCCGGATGTCCGCGGCGTTCTTGGTGTGGGTCAGCCGCGGGCAGTCGATCACCTCGAAGCCGGCGTTCACGAAGAACGGCCGGAACTGCGAGTAGTACAGCCGGGGCTGGTTGGCCTCGGTGTCCGGGTTGGGCACCCAGCCGCCCGGGTTCATGTAGCAGCGCAGGATCAGCCAGCGGCGCGGGCCGTCGACGGTCAGCGACGTGGTCAGGCGGACCAACCACGCGCCCGGATCCTTGGCGAACTGGATCGCCACGTCCGGGTCCTGCTTGATCAGTCCGCTGAACACGTTGTCGAAGTCCAGATAGAGTGCGGCGCGTACGCGAGCCATGACCGAAAACCTACCGTGCCGCCCGGTCGGCTGTCGGTGAAGAGGTCAGAGGCGGCGCCGCCGGCCGGCTCCGGAGACCAGCGCCACACCCAGCGCCGCGAGACCGACCTGCAGGGCGAGTTCGATCCAGTCGATGCCGGGCGTGTCGTCCACCCCGAAGGCGGTCGCCACGAAGGTGCCGAGCAGCCCGGCGACGACGCCGACCAGCAGGGTCACCCAGATCGGCAGGTGCTGTTTGCCCGGCACGACCAGGCGCCCCAGCGCGCCGATGATCAGGCCGAAGACGATGCCGGTGAACAGGCCGTTGATCTCCATTGCCACTCCGTCCGATCAGTCCGGATCCGTCAGGGGACGTCCACGATTTCCCGCCCGAGCGGCCAGAAGGCCACCGGCACCAGCTTGAAGTTCGCGATCCCGAACGGGATGCCGATGACCGTCACGCACTGCATGATCCCGACGACCAGGTGGTGCAGCGCGATCCACCAGCCGAACAGGACCACCCAGAGGATGTTGGCCAGCCCGGAGGCGGCGCCGGCGCCCGGCCGGTCCACCACGGTGCGGCCGAACGGCCACAGCGAGTAGACCGCCAGCCGGGCCGCGGCGATCCCGAACGGGATGGTGACGACCAGGGCGAAACAGATCAGGGCCGCGATCCCGTAGCCGATGGCGAGCAGGAACCCGGAGCCGAAGACGAACCAGAGAACGTTGAGAAGGAAACGCACAGGCACAGCATGACCCTCCTGGGCCACCCGTAGGGGTACGCCCGGAGCCGGTCGCACAAGGTGGACGCCGCATCCGCCGCGATCTCGGGTGAGCTACCGCCGTGCAGCTCGCCCAAGTACTCGACATCCTGCGACAACTGCTGCTGACCAGCGCCCATCCGGAGATCGCCGCGGTGGACCGGTTCGGCACCGACCCGGCGCCCGGCGGCCCGTCCCCGGCCGGTCTGCGGGTGCGCTACGACACGGGTTCCGAGGCGTACCTGTGGGGCGCCGTCTGGCCCGGTGAGACGCCGCTGCCGGTGCCGGAGATCCTGCCCCCGCCGTCGCTGCGCGCCGCCCGGGCGGCCGCCTTCGCCGCCCAGCTGCTGGACGCCGCCCGCCCGGCCGCGTTCCGCTCCTGGGAGCTGCTCGCGCTGCCCGATCTGGGCCCGGCCGACGCCCGCGGCAAGGTGCCGCTCGGCGTGCGGATCACCTGCGCCGACGGCCCGGCATTCCTGATCCGGGCCACCGCGGCCGGCGGCCCGACCCGGGAGCCGGACACCGAGCCGCACCCCGGCTACCGCATCCCGGAGGCACTCACCGCAGGCTGAACACCTCGCCGCGCGGTGTGAACGGCAACCGCGCGCCGCGCGGCATCAGGAACGCGTGCGGCCGCCGGATCCGCAGCGCGTCACACTCCCCGTCGGTGATCACCAGCAGCGGCCCGTCCCGCGGGAAGTCCGCCGCCCGCTCCAGCAGGTCGACGGCCGGCTGCAGCATCGTGCCGCCCCGACCGCGCACCCGGACCCGCCCGGCGATGTCGTCGACCGGCAGATATCCGGCGTCGTAGGCGGCCGCGTCGCAGAACACCACCCGCGCGGCCGGCACCTCCCGGACGGTGGCGTACGACGCGATCGCCCCCAGCGCCTTGCCCATCAGCCGCTCGTCCATCGACCCGGAGGTGTCCACCACCACGCCGAAGGTGCCGCGCGGCACGACCTGCTCCGGCCGGTGCCAGCCCGGCCGCGGAATGTCCGGCGTGGACGCCTGCCGCCGGGACGGCCGCGCGTACGACCGCTGCCGGACCGCCGCCGGCACGTGCTCCTCGAACCACCGTGCCAGCCGCACGTCCCACGGCAGCGGCGGCTGCTCCAGCACCCGGATCTCCGCCTCCAGCCCGGCCGGCAGCAGCCCGCGCCCGCCGCTGTGGTGATAGGCATGCCCGGTCAGCAGCGCCCGCCGGTAGTACTCGTCCAGGTCGACCCCGCCGGCCCGCCGCCCGGCCCACGGCAGCGGCTCGCCGATCACGTCGCCCCGTCCCCTGCCGCGCAGCGTCGCGAGTTTCCGCATCCGCCGCAGGTCCCCGGCGATCAGGTCGTAGACCGCCTCGGCCGACGACCCGGCCAGCGCCGGGTCGTACAGCAGGCCGTCGGGCATCACGCCGACGCCCATCTCCACCAGCCAACCGTTGATCACGTAGTCGCAGGCGACATTCCACAGATACGGGTCGCGTGGGCCGACCCGGTCGCCGTGCCGCAGCGCCGCGTGCAGCATCTCGTGGGCGAGCACGAATCGCCACTGCTGCCCGTCCAGCCCGCAGCGCGGATTCACGTAGATCTCCCCGGCCTCCGGCGAGACCGCCGCCACCGCGATGTCCCAGCCCCGCGCGAGCTCCGCGTCGGCCACCACGGTGAACCCCGCCGCCACCCCGCCGAGCAGCGGGAACGACCCGGTGAACCAGCTCATCGCGCGATCCCAGGCGGCTTTCGGCGCGGCCGGCCCGGTGAGCGACCCGCGGGCGCCGCCGGCCACGTCGACCGCCGCGGTCGCCGCCGCGGACAATCCGCGCGCGAACCGGTCCGTCCAGCCGGCGGTGCTCTCCGGCGCGGGCGCGCCGAGGTCGGGTGTGCCCGCGCCGCAACCGGCGAAGGCGGCCGGCACCCCGGAACGCCGCCAAGCGGCCAGCAATCGATGCTCGTCGGCGGACGGCAGCACGGCCGGGAACTGCCCGGGCTCCCGACCCAGCTTCACCGCGCGCTGAAAGCGGGTCACCGCGAGGCACGCGACATGCTGATAGGCCGGATCACGAGCCGCTGACGGATCGAGGTGCCCGAATCCCAGATGCAGCAGACAGTGCGCGATCACCCAGGTCCATTCGGCGACGTCGAGGCGCTTCGTCCGGTTGGCCCGGATCCGCCCACCGGCATCCACCAGGGCGAACCCGATGCCGGAATCCTCCACCAGCGTGACCGTAGCGCTCGGCTGCTGAAACCCGCGGAACAGTTGCTCGAACATCGGATGCGCGCGCAGCGACCCGGCCGCCGCCTGAAAGGCCGCGACCTGGGGATCGACCTGAGCAGATTTCTTTCCCATGATCAGATCCAAATTCGTCAATCAGATGTCGTGCGCTGCGGCCGATAACTGGTCGTTGCTCCCGCCGCTCCCGGGCCCGGCGATTCAGGTCGCTGGCGCGACCAGGACGAATCGCCGAGCCCTACCATCCGTGGGTGGTACACGTCAGGCGGCGCGCGCTGCGACCAGGCGCGGCAGGTCGCGGCTGACCTCGACCAGAAACCACGCGGGCAGCACCGGAGCGCCGTCCGGGTCGGCCGCGATGACCAGGCGGCCGCACTCCAAATTCAGCTCGGCGAGTTCGACCAGCAGCGCCTTGGCCTGGTGGGCGAACTGCCGGACGGACGCGGGAGCCCGGTCCTTGGCGGCCGGGAGATCTTTGACCAGGCGTGCCCGGAACGCCTCGGCCAGAAAATACAGCAGGTCACGGTCGCCCGGAGCGCTCGGCCAGCCGGCGTCGCCGCGCAGGATCGCGTCCAGCCCGTACCGGTGCCGGACGATCTTGACGTAGCCGCTGAACGCCCCGGCGTGGCCCGGGCTCAGCGTGCCCCCGGCCAGCAGTCGCAGCGTGTCCTCGTCGACCGTGTCCCCGCACGAGTGCAGCGCGTCGGAGAGCATGTGCCAGCTGCGCGGCGTCGAGAACGTCTCCTCGGTCTTCGGCGGCGTTGCCCACAGGTGATCGGGCCGTTCGGTGAGGTAGCCCAGCACCCACGGGTGGATCCCCGCGTCGGCGGCCCACCGCGACCAGTCCGCCCACGCCGCCCGCAGGTGCACGTGGATCATGCGGTTGACCAGGGCCGAGGCCATCGGCCGGGCGAGCGCGTTGTCGCTGGTCCGGTTGCCGGCGCCGATCACGATGGAGCCGGGCGGCAACTCGTACGACCCGATCCGCCGGTCGAGGATCAGCGAGTAGAACGCCTTCTGCACCTCCGGCGACGACGCGTTCAACTCGTCCAGGAACAGGCAGTACGGCTCGTCGCGGGCGATCGCCTCGGGCGGGGCGAACCGGCTGCGGCCGTCGCGCAGCTCGGGGACGCCGATCAGGTCCTCGGCGGCGAGCTGGGTGCCGACCAGGGTGACGCACTCCAGGCCCAGCGCGGCGGCGAAGTCGCGGACCAGCGAGCTCTTGCCGATGCCCGGCGCGCCCCACAGGAACACCGGCCGGACCACCGCGACCTGCAGGAGCAGGGCGGGCAGCTGAGCCGGGGTCACCGTGAACGCGGAGTGCATGGCGGACAGTCTGCCGCCACCCCGACCCGCCCTGCAGCCGATTAATCGCCGCTGTCCATCGATGCGCCGGCGCCGTTCGTGGTAGCCGGGAAGCTGGTGCCCGGCAGCGCCCCGGTGGACGTACGCGCGGATGGCGCGGTCGTGGCGTCGACGGACCGGAACGCGGGGACGGTCTGCTGCCAGCGGTGGTGCTAGGGCTGGGCTCTTTCGGCCCGGAGCTGGGCCTCCCGCGCCTCGAAGTAGCGGTGGCGGGCCTCGGTCATCGGCTTGCGCAACGCGCGCAGTGCGAGACAGGAGAGCACGGCGGTCACCCCGGTGGGGATCGCGATCAGGCCGGCGATGTGCCAGAACGGCCGCGGATCGGTGACCGCGCCGCCGAACACCACGCAGAAACCGGTCAGGATCCAACCCAGCCGGAAGCCCGCATCGGTGCCCTCCGCGTCCCCGGCCAGGGTCAGCCGGCCGGCGTTGACCATTGAATAGCCGAGGAACATCAGCAGGCCGGACGGGATCAGCCCGAACAGCAGGATCAGCGGCAGCGGGATCGGCGGGTGCGCGTGGTTCGCGGCGTAGATCAGCGCCTCGATGGTCGCCCCGGACAGGAACGCGACCAGGCCCAGCACGACCAGCACGGCGCCCAGTGCCTTGATCCGCCGGCGCAGCACCGGGTCGTCCAGCGAACCGTACGCCGCGCCCTGCGTTCCCCAGCTGCGCAGTGACCGCAGGGTCGCTATCGCGACCGGGATCACCGCGGTCGGCAGGCCGATCGCGATCAGCAGACCTCCGACCAGCCACTGGTGATCGAAGAGTGCCACCACCCCGAAGAAGAACCCGAGCGCCCCGAAGTTCATCAGCAGCCGGAAGAACAGTTCCATGGTCAGTCGACCTCCTTCATCGAGGGGATACCGCCGAGCGGCCCGGCCGGTTCAGCCCGGACCCGGTCGCGGGTGATCTCCGCGATGGTCCGGACCCCGGTCAGGGCCATGGTGAGGTCGAGCTCGGCGATCACGTTGCGGATCACCTCGGCCACACCGTGCGCGCCGGCCAGGGCGAAACCGTACAGGTGCGGGCGGCCCAGCAGCACCGCGTCGGCGCCCAGGGCGAGCGCGGTGAACACGTCGGCGCCGGTCCGGATGCCGCTGTCGAACAGCAGCGTCGGCTCCGGCCCGAGCGCCGCGCGGATCTCGACCAGCGCGTCCAGCGCGGCGACCGCGTTGTCCACCTGCCGGCCGCCGTGGTTGGACACCACGATCGCGTCGGCGCCGACCGCCAGCGCCCGCCGCGCGTCATCGGCGGTCAGGATCCCCTTGAGCACGATCGGCAGCCGGGTGCGCCCCTTCAGCGTGGCCAGGTGCTCCCAGCTCAGCCCGGGGTTCGAGTAGATGTCGAGGAAGGTCTCCACGCTGGCCCGGGGGATCGGCGAGCGCAGGTTCGCCCAGAACGGGCCGGGATGGTTGCGGGACATCCGCAGCAGCGCCCGGATCGCGCCGAGCGTGACCCGTGGCCGGTCCTGCGGTTGCCGTGCCCGCTCCGCGACGATCTCCCGGAAGACCGGGTCGGACGTGTACTGCGCGATGCCCAGGCCCCGGGCGAACGGCAGCGAGCCCAGGTTCAGATCGCGCGGGCGCCAGCCCAGCACGGTGGTGTCCAGGGTGACGACCAGAGCGCCCGCTCCGATCGCCTCGGCCCGGGCGATCAGGCTGTCGACCAGCCGTTCCTCCTTGCTCCAGTAGAGCTGGAACCAGCGCGGGGTGTCGCCCATCGCCGCCGCGCTCTCCTCCATCGGGTTGCAACCCTGATTGGAGAAGATGTACGGCGTTCCGGTGACCGCCGCGCCGGTCGCGATCGCCACGTCGCTGTCCGGGCCCATCAGCGCGCCGGCGCCGACCGGGGCGACCAGCAGCGGGCTGGGCAGCCGGGTGCCGAACAGGTCGACCGACAGGTCCCGGTCGACCGCGCCGGCCGCCATCCGGGGCACGATCGCCCAGCGGTCGAAGGCCGCCCGGTTGCGCCGCATGGTCCGGCCCTCGCCCGCACCGCCGGCCACGTAGGCCCAGGCCGCGGCGCTGCTCACGCGCCGCGCCCGGCGCTCCAGCTCGGCGAAGTCGGCCGGCACCACGGGGCGGCGGCCCACCGTGCCGGCCCGGTAGAGGGTCGACTGGCGGGTCAGTCCGTCCTGCGCCATCAGTCGGCTCCTTCGCTCCCGTCGTACCGGGAATGTCGTACCGGGAATGATGTCGTACCCGGTGGTTAGGCTGCGGATCGTGAGGGGGGATCCGAGCATTCTGCACGTCGACCTCGATGCGATGTTCGCCGCGGTCGAGCAGCGGGACAAGCCCTCGCTGCGCGGCAAGCCGGTGGTCGTCGGCGGGGTCGCCGGGCGCGGCGTGGTCTCCACCGCGTCGTACGAGGCGCGGGTCTTCGGGGTGCGCTCGGCCATGCCGATGGCCCAGGCTCGCCGGCTCGCCCCGTGGAGCACGGCCTACCTGTCGCCCCGCTTCGCCGCCTACAAGCGCACCAGCCAGGTGGTGATGCGCCTGCTGGCCGAGGTGTCCCCGCTGGTCGAGCAGGTCAGCATCGACGAAGCCTATGTCGATCTCGCGGCCGTCGGCGGCGACCTGAGCGTGCGGGCGGTCACCGAGCTCGCCACGGACCTGAAGGCGCGGATCGCGGTCGCCACCGGCGGTGTGACCGGCTCGATCGGCGCCGCCTCCTCCAAACTGCTCGCCAAGATCGGGTCCGACCTGCACAAGCCGGACGGCCTCACCGTCGTCGCTCCCGGTGACGAGCTGGCCTTCCTGCACCCGCTGCCGGTCAACCGGCTGGGCGGCGTCGGCCCGGCCACCGAGCAGCGCCTGCACCGGTCCGGCGTGCGCACCATCGGCGACCTGGCCGCGGTCTCCCTGGAACACCTGACCGACTGGTTCGGCCAGTCGCACGGCGCCGGCCTGTTCCGGCTGGCCCGTGCGCAGGACGACCGGCCGGTGGTCAGCGAGCGCGAGGCGAAATCGGTGTCCGCCGAGGAGACCTTCGACGTCGACGTCACCGACCCGGTCCGGCTGCGCCACGAGCTCGACCTGCTCGCCGCCCGGGTGGCCGGCCGCCTGCGCTCCGGCGGCCTGGCCGGGCGGACCGTCAACATCAAGGTCCGGCACGGCGACTTCACCACGCTGACCCGGGCGTTCACCCGCGACCACCCGACCGACGACGGCCGACTGGTGGCGCAGCTGGCCCGCCGGCTGCTCGCCGAGCTGGACACGTCCGGCGGGATCCGGCTGCTCGGCGTGGGCGTCTCCACGCTGGCCGACTTCGCCCAGGACGACCTGTTCGCCGAGGAGCACGCCGCGGCCGGTCGAGGGGCGCTGATCGGGCTGCTGCCGGCGGCCACGGTGCCCGACGAGCCGGCCATCGCGGCGCCCGAGGAGCCGGAGCCGGCGGTCCCCGCGGCGGAGCCGGCGGCCGGGCCGGTGGTGTGGCGGCCGGGGCAGGACGTGGTGCACGACGCGATGGGGGCCGGCTGGGTGCAGGGCAGCGGGCTGGGGCGGGTGACCGTGCGGTTCGAGGGGCCGCTGACCGGGCGCGGGCCGGTGCGGACGTTCGCCGTGGACGACCCGCGGCTGCACCCCGGCGAGCCGCCGGAGTGGGTGGCCGATCCGCAGCCGCGGCCGGGGGAGCCGCCGGATCGGGCGGACGATTCGGGGCCGACAGCGGGTGACCCGGCGGATGGGCCGGGCGCGGACGGGGGATGAACGACGTACCGGGCAACTATGTTGATCTTGGGGGTGGTTGTGCGAATGGCGCACCGCGGCGGGGTTGACCGAGAACGATGGCTGTGGCGCGGGTTGGCAAGGCGATTTGGGGGGAGTACGAACGGATCGAGTGCGTTCTCGCAGGAGGCCTGAATGACGACCGTCGCGCCGCGGCCGGTGCAGACCCGTTCCTGGCCGGTCCGCCGCCAGGTGCGTGGGTCATGGCTGGCCCGCACCATCCGCACCACCGATGCCAAGCAGATCGGCATCATGTACATGGCGACCGCCTTCGGCTGGTTCGTCATCGGCGGCATCCTGGCCCTGCTGATGCGCACCGAGCTGGCCCGCCCCGGCCTGCAACTGCTCTCCCCGGAGCAGTACAACCAGCTGTTCACCATGCACGGCACGATCATGCTGCTGTTCTTCGCGACGCCGATCGTGTTCGCCTTCGCCAACTTCGTCGTCCCGATCCAGATCGGCGCCCCCGACGTCGCCTTCCCGCGGCTGAACGCGTTCGCCTACTGGCTCTACCTGTTCGGCGGCCTGATCGCGCTCGGCGGCTTCCTCTCGCCCGGCGGCGCCGCCGACTTCGGCTGGACGGCGTACGTGCCGCTCAGCGGCGGTGGTCACTCCCCGGGCGTCGGCGGCAACATGTGGGTCGTCGGCCTGGCGATCTCCGGCGTCGGCACCATCCTCGGCGCGGTCAACATGATCACCACGATCCTGTGCCTGCGCGCCCCCGGCATGACCATGTTCCGGATGCCGATCATGACGTGGAACATCCTGCTCACCAGCCTGCTGGTGGTGCTGGTCTTCCCGTTCCTGGCGGCCGCCCTGTTCGCGCTCGCCGCCGACCGGATCCTCGACGCCCAGGTGTTCGCCGTCGCCACCGGCGGGCCGATGCTCTGGCAGCACCTGTTCTGGTTCTTCGGCCATCCCGAGGTGTACGTGGTGGCCCTGCCGTTCTTCGGCATCGTCACCGAGATCATCCCGGTGTTCAGCCGCAAGCCGGTGTTCGGCTACAAGCCGCTGGTCGCGGCCACCCTGCTGATCTCCGGGCTGTCGATGAGCGTGTGGGCGCACCACATGTTCGCCACCGGCCAGGTGCTGCTGCCCTTCTTCAGCCTGCTCAGCTACCTGATCGCCGTACCGACCGGGATGAAGTTCTTCGTCTGGATCGGCACCATGTGGCGCGGCCAGCTCAGCTTCGAATCGCCGATGCTGTTCTCCGTCGGCTTCCTGGTCACCTTCCTGCTCGGCGGGCTGACCGGGGTGCTGCTCGCCTCGCCGCCGGTCGATTTCCACGTGCACGACACGTACTTCGTGGTCGCCCACTTCCACTACGTGCTGTTCGGGACGATCGTGTTCGCCGTCTTCGCCGGCATCTACTTCTGGTTCCCCAAGATGTTCGGCCGGATGCTCGACGACCGGCTCGGCAAAATCCACTTCTGGCTGACCTTCATCGGCTTCCACACCACCTTCCTGGTGCAGCACTGGCTGGGTGCCGAGGGGATGGCCCGGCGGTACGCCGACTATCTGCCCGGCGACGGCTTCACCACGCTGAACACCATCTCGACGATCGGCTCGTTCATCCTCGGGGCGGCGACCCTGCCGTTCCTCTACAACGTCTGGAAGTCGTACCGGGTCGGGGAACTCGTCACCGTCGACGACCCGTGGGGGCACGGGAACTCGCTGGAATGGGCGACGTCGTGCCCGCCGCCGCTGCGCAACTTCGACCGGATGCCGCGGATCCGGTCGGAGCGGCCGGCGTTCGACGCGAAATTCCCGGAACTGGCGGTGGAGGGGCCCGGCGGGACGCCGGAGGAGGGGTCTCTGCTGCGGGGGGAGCAGCTGGAGGGTGGGCTCGAACCGGGCCGGCACCACAAGCGCAATTCGGACTAAAGCAGGTGATAGCAGCATTTGCCGGTATGACCGGATGATGCGGGGTTGGTCGGGTGACCGTAGCCGGATTTAGGAGTGGTCCGATGAAACGTCGGACACTTCCTCCTATGTCCGGAAGGACGTTTCATGCCGATCGCTCGTGCGGCGAAGAATGTTCCGTCGCTGACCGCGCCCCGCCGCGCCAACCGGGCGTCCCGTCCCCGGGGTGCCGCACCCGCCGTCGGAGCCGCCGCGCCCGCCGTCGCCGCAGCCGCGGCCGTCGCCCTCGCCGCGCTGACCCTGCCGGCAGCCCCCGCCGCGGCAGCCCTGCCCGGATCGACTCTCCCCGGGTCGGCAGCTCTCCGAATGGCTGGTTCCGATGCGGCTGCATCTGGGGCGGCTGGTTCTGGAGCGGTTGCGTCTGGGGTGGCTGGTTCTGGAACGGCTGCGTCTGGGGTGGCTGGTTCTGGAACGGCTGCGTCCGGGGCGGCCGGGACAGGGGCGGCCAAGTCCGGGGCGGCTGGGTCTGCGGCGGGCACGCCGGCGGCGGCTACCGAGGCGGCCTGCGGCATCGGGAAATTCGCGGCCACGTCCGAAGCCGACCTCGCGAAGATCACCGTGCTCGATCCGGGGCCGCTCGCCCCCGACCTGCCCGCCCTCGCCGACGTCCGGCTCGCCCCGGCCACTGGTGAGGTCGTCGCCGGCAACCACACCGGGCGCAGCGACGCCACCGCGAGCTATGCCGACGCCAAGCTGCTCGGCATGCACCTGCCCGGCCTCCCGCTGCACGACGCGGTCGCCGCCCAGCACGCCCCCGGCGGCCCACGCGGCCCGGTCGACGTCACCCTGGCCACCCTCAACGCCGGCGGCCTGGCCACCGCCCGACTCGGCACGGCCACCGCCGCCGCCACCTGGACCGACGGGTACCACTGCGGCCGCACCGGCCCGCTCACCCGCGCCACCACCATGGTCCAGGGACTCAGCCTGCTCGGCGGCGCCGGCGGAGTCCCGGCCATCCAGGCGGTCGACGCCCTCACCCACCTCACCCGGCGGACCAGCCTGCTCACCGTCGGCCCGACCGGATCCACGCGGAGCGCCACCGCCCTGGTCAAGCTCGGCGGGGGCCGGATCGGCGTACGCTCCGGGGCCGGCGTCGCCCTCGGCGACGTGATCCTGTTCTCGGGAACCCCGCAGGAGATCACCGCCAAGGTGATCAACCAGCCCACCCTGGAAGTGGTCGCCGGCGGCGACCGGAAACACTCCACCGTCACCTACCAACCGGCCACCCTCGCGGTCACCTCGGCCGGCAAACCCGTCCCCGGCCTCACCGGCGACCAGACCAGCGTCAGCCTCAACCTGCTCGGCCGCCTCGCCGCGGACCGCCCCGCGTCACCGCTGTCGGTACGGATCTCCGTCGGCAAGGTCACCCGGCACCTCAGCGACACCGTGGTCCGCGCCGAAGCCGCATCGCTGCGCGTCGAGGTCAAGCTCGGCTCGGCACACCTGCTCGACGTGGCGCTCGGCTACCTGACCGTCGCCGCCACCGCACCGTGCCGGATCGGCGCCCCGGTGCCCCGCGACCGGGTTCCCGCCACCGGCCAGCCGGGCGACACCCCGGGCGACACGCAG
Source organism: Actinoplanes sp. SE50/110 (assembly GCF_900119315.1). Taxonomy (NCBI): domain Bacteria; kingdom Bacillati; phylum Actinomycetota; class Actinomycetes; order Micromonosporales; family Micromonosporaceae; genus Actinoplanes; species Actinoplanes sp. SE50/110. Next base: position 2,106,768 of record NZ_LT827010.1, read on the forward strand.
CAGACCACCCCCGCCACCCAGGTGGTCGCGACCACCACCCCGCAACCCGGCACACCCGGATCCGGATCCGGCGCCCTCGCCCTGACCGGCTCCAACGTCGCCGCGGTGGGCCTCGGCGGCCTGGCGCTCATCGCCGGCGGCCTGACCGCCCTCTTCTTCACCCGGCGCCGCTACACCGCCAAGCACTGACCCCTCCGCCTCGCTCCACTGCCGCCTTGTCCCCGCTTCGGCCGATCGCCGTCGTGACCGGCTTCTGCCTCGGCTCGCTGCCGCCTTGACCCGTGGCGGGGGCGGGGCGCAGGAATGCCGTCGGGTGTTGCCTCGTGACGCGTGGCATGGTTGGGTCCGCATCCACCCGGAACGGTCTCTCGTTGAGCCGGACGGATGTCGGCGTCGTCGGCAGGCCGGCGACCGAACCCACCCCGGCGATCGACTCCGGCGGTCGGCCACCGCCCCACATTCGTGGGGATTCGCTCCGGTGGCCGGCCGCCGGCTCTTCTTCCCGCTCCGCCTCCGGTCCTGCTTTCGGGCGCGACCGCCGGCGGTTGCCTTCACCGATCGACGCGTACGGGCTGACCCATCCGGCCGGCGGTCCCGGGCAGACGAGTCGGCTCATCAGGGATCCGAAGGTTCAGGCGGACGGCGCCGGGGTCGTCCGGGGTCGGAGGTCCCGGGCTGAGGGTGACGGGGCCCGATGGATGGTGAGGATTCCGCCATAAGATGATCGTGTGCCACCGCAGAACCTCCCGCCCCGGGACGCGATCCGCCGTGCGGCCGGGGACCTGTTCGTCCGGGACGGTTACGGCGCCACCACGGTGCGGGCCATCGCGGCGGCGGCGGGGTGCGACCCGGCGCTGGTGATCCGGCATTTCGGGTCCAAAGAGGGCCTGTTCCTGGCCACCGTCTCGGTGTCCGGCGACCTCACCGCGATCCTCGCCGCCCCGCTCGACACGATCGGCCGCGAGCTGGTCCGCTACGTTCTGGACGGCGCCGGCAGCCCGGTCGCCGGCGTCTACCGCGCGTTGCTCAGTGCCTCCGACCGCCCGGAGATCAAGGATCGCCTCCGCGCCTCCATGCACGACGTCTTCGTCAGCCCGTTGGCCGAACGCATCGGCGGCGCCTACCCCGAGCTCCGTGCCCGCCTCGCCGCCGCCCAGTTCGCCGGGCTGATCAACGCCTTCTGGCTGGTCGGCGACCCGGTCCTGGCCGACGCCGACCGCGACGCCGTGATCACCCTCTACGGCGACGCCATCCAGCGTCTGCTCACCTGCGACGATCCCGCCCCCACGGTCTGACTGCGCGGCGCGTTCGGTGACGCCGGTGCCTTGCGTCTGCGGGGTCAGGGTTTTCCGTGGGGGTGCTTCTGCGCTCGGGGTGGTCAGGATGAGGAACGGGCGGCGGTGTCGGCCCGGTGGGCCATCAAGGCGAGCAGGGTGACCATGCCGGCGTAGCCGAGGACGGCAGTCACCGTCACGACGGTGCGAGCGCCGGTGAAGGCCACCCCGAGGATGAGGATCGCGAAGCACAGGCCGGTGATGCCGAGGGCGCGGGTGAGGGGCTGGGCCGCGCGGTGGCCGGCTTTCCAGGCCTGGTCGCTGCGTTTGGTGCCGGCGGTGCGGATGCCGAAGGCCGCGTTGCGATCCAGCCGGTCGGTGTCGACGAGCCGGGCCATGATCAGGGCGAGCGCCGAGATGACGGCGAACGACGCGGCGATCGGGAGTGCGAGTGCCACCGGACGGCTCCTGTCGACGAGTACCTGATGCCGGGAGATCCTTTATACGGGTGTCGATGGCGAATGGTGGTCCCGGGTGGGCAGAACGTGGCGTATGCGTAAGTTGCCTCGTCCGGGGACCGTGTCGGACGCCACCCGTTCGAGGTGTGGGCCGAGCGGGATGACAACCGTCGGGCTGTTCCCGGTATGGGCACGCTGGTGGCGGGCTGCTTCCGGTGGACGCGGTGGAGACGGCGGCTGGTCTCAGCTGCGGGCGGTGAGGTGCCGGCGGCGGTTGCGGTGCCAGGTTCGGAGACGGCCGGGTGGGCGTTGATTGAGGACCCCTGTGCCGGGCTGGCCGAGGCACAGGCGGGCGGCCGGGATCGGAGCCATGGTGCCCAGGCAGGCCAGTGCGGCCAGTGGGAGGGTGCCGGCGAAAGATCCGTCGGCGGCCTGTCCCGGGACGCACTGCTGGGCGGTGCTGTGGGGTGCGGCCGGTTCGCCCGGGATGATGCGAGGGGGACGACCGTGGCGCGGCGCATTGCGGCGCCTGTCGTCGGAGGCGCCCGCGGTCCCGGCTGACGTGGCCGCGCCGACGAGCTGCGACGGGGGTGCCTCCGGGGCGAGGCCACCGACGGCGAAATCTCCGGTGCCCCGATCCGCGGTGACAAGGGCGCCGGGATCCACCGTGTCGAGATCGTCCAGATCCCCGGTACCTGAAGCACCCGCACCCGCAGCCTTCAGGCCGGCGGCGCGCGGGTCCGTGAGTTTCGGGGCTGCGGTGGTGGAGGGTACGGGGGTGTGGCGGCGGGCGGCGAAGACCCAGCCGCGGAGGATGACGTAGCGGGCGCCGCCGATCAGGCTGCCGGTGACGGCGAGGATCAGGGATTCGGTGAGCGGTGCCGGGTGCGGGCCGGCGATGCCGGCGAACCATGGGGCGACGGCCAGGTTGGCCAGGTACACCACGACCGAGGTGAGGCCGGCCTCGCCGTGGAGGCGGGCGACCGCGGTGGTCTTGACGTTGAAGGTGATGCGGCGGTGCGCCTCGGTGTTGGCCGGGGTGACCACCAGCAGCGCGAGCCAGCTGGCCCAGGTGGCGGCGAGGACGTCGCGGACCGAGACGTACACGATCGTCTGCAGGACCGTGCTCAACGCGCCGACCAGCATGAACCAGAGGAGCTGGCGGGGCACGGTCGCGTTCCACGCGGGTGGGCGGGCGAGCCGTCCGGATGGAGTGGGCATGACTGAACGCTTTCGGACAGCGACGATTACCGCCGTAGTGTCAACATCGTTGACTGCCGGTGTCAACGACGTTGACAGGGTGACGCGGGTTACCCAGTGCCATCGTTCGGTGGCACTGTGAGGTGGCTTCTGTCCGATTTCCCGGACGGTTTCAGGGTAGAAGATCCGGATTTGCGGTACGGCATTGCCGGGCCCGACGCGCGTGCCTCAGCGCATACTGCAACCTCGCCGTTACCCCGTCGTTTCCGATCAGGGATGTCACATCGCGGGACGGGGCTGACGTCGTACGCCGCAATCGTCTGGTGAAGCTCAGCGCACCCGGAGGTGGGCGGCGGCCCGGGCCGGCGGGTCAGGTTTGCGGCAGGCGCGGGACGTGGCCGGTCAACGCCAGATCGACCAACTGGTCGACGGTGTGCCGGTGCAGGGCCGCGGGGCGCCCGCTGATCCGGTAGGCGACCAGGCCATGCCACAGATCCAGCAGCGCGTCGACGTCGACGTCGGCCGGGAGATCACCACGGGCGATGCCCCGCTGCAGGACATTGCGGGCGATGTCCCGGCGCGGGGCGACCACCTGCTCGCGGAGGCGGGTGAGGGTGGCCGGATCGTCGTGCGTGGCGGCGACCAGCAGGGCCATCGTGCGGCCGTGACCGGCGGTCAGGTACTCGATGATCATGCCGAACAGGGTGGCCAGCTCGCGGCGGGTGTCACCGGTGTCCGGCACCGGCAGGACCGCGGAACGCTCGACGATCAGATCGCTGATCAGGGCCGGTTTGTGCGGCCAGAAGCGATAGACGGTCTTCTTCGAGACACCGGCCCGGGTGGCGACCTCGTCGATCGTGACGTTCAGATAGCCGGCCTCGTCGAGCAGGGTCTCGGCGGCGGTGAGAATGCGGGAACGGGCATGGGGGTCCGGCGGGCGGCCCCGGCGGCGGCCGACGGGCTCGGCCTCCGCGGCGCTCGTCGGGATCATGACGACTCCTCGGGGGAAGGCGGGGGTCAGGTGACCATCATGCCGACGTGATCGCGGGTGTCAATAACGGAACAGCGGGTTTCCCGGAGGTGTCCCAAGCGTTGGAAAACCTCGCGGATTTCCGAAACCCGCCGTTTCCTGATGGCGGCAGGGTGAGGCGTGGGGGTGGGCCGCCGGAGAGGGAGGATGGATCCTATCTTCCTAGGATGCCTGGCGGCCGTGAGGTGAGGCGGGACGCGCGAGGCGGGGCCGTGACGACGTGGCGGGACATGTGAGGCGCGGGCGCGACGACATGGAGCTGGACGCGCGAGGCGCGGGCGCGGGCGGAGCTTCTCGCGGCGGGTGGTTCATCGCAGGAAGTCGGCGAAGGTGCGGGCCGGTCGCCAGCCCTGGGACAGCGCTCGGGAGATGTTCAGGACGACCGGGGTGGTCAGTTGTTCCAGGGCGTACCGGGAAAGGGCGGCTTCGCCCCCGGTCAGGCGGGAGATCGCCGTCGCGACGGTGGCGGCCGCGCGGGCCGCGCCGAGCGGAACGTGCTGGACCGGCACCCCGCAGGCGGCAGCGATGATGGCGTCGCGGCGGTACGGTTCCGCGTCGGCGACGTTGTAGGCGCCGGCGGGCCACCGGTGTGCGACCAGGCAGGCGTCGGCCAGATTCTCCACAGCGGTCAGGCTGAGCGGAATGTCCGGGCCCGGCATCAGCACCCGGCCGCCGCGCACGGCGCGGCGCAGCCGGGGCAGCAGGTGCGGGTCGCCCGGGCCGTAGACCGCTCGGGGCCGCAGGATCACGGCGCCGCCGGCCGAGGCGAGGCGTTCGCCGGCGGCTTTCGATCGGCCGTACGCGGTGAGCCCGCCCAGTGGTTGGTCCTCCCGGATCGGGTGGGGGCTGGGGGTGTACACGCTGGCGCTGCTCACCCAGACCAGGGGACGGCCGGCGGCGGCGTCCAGGAGCCGGGCGGTGCCGTCCACGTTGACCGCGTGGAAGGCGGCCGCCGCGACCCGGCCGGGGGGCGGGTCGCCGACCGCGGCGGCCAGGTGCAGGATGAGGTCGGCGCCGGTCAGGTCGGGCAGGGTGCGGGTGGCGTCCCAGAAGCGGTGCTCGCCGACCGGGCCGGGGCGGCGGCCGAGACAGATGACGTCGGCGCCGGCGGCCGCGGCGGCGCGGGCCACCGCCGAGCCGCAGAATCCGCTGGCGCCGGTGACCGCCACGCGCGTGCCGGCAAGTCCGTTCGAGGCCGCCGGGCGCGTGCCGGCGGCTCCGTCCCCGCCCGCTACGCGTGTGCCGGTGGGTTCGTTCCCGGCCGCCGGGGGCGTGCCGGTGCGTCCGTTCCAGCCCGCCGGGTCGGTCATCGGGTGGGCGCCAGGGTGAGACGGGACCAGGCGGGGAGAGCGCTTCGCCGGTCGACGCGAGCGCTGACCACCCGCGGCCGGAACCTGGCCAGGGCCTGCAGGGCGTCGCTGAGCTGCAGGCGGGCCAGCCGCGCCCCGGGGCAGGCGTGCGGTCCGGTGCCGAAGACCAGCTGCGCGGTCTGCGCCGGCGCCGGGTCGGCCGGGCACGGTTGGCGGCGGTGCGCGTCGACGGCGTGCCGGGTGACCAGGATCAGGCGGTCGCCGGCCCGCACCGGGCAGCCGTCGATCACGCCGTCCGCCGCGGCGACCCGGGGCAGCAGCGGGGTCGGCGCGGTCACCCGGAGCATTTCCGACGTCAGCGCTTCGAGGTGGGTTTCGGCGTAGTGCCACAGGTCCGAGTCGGCGCACCAGGCCGCCGCCCGGGGGACTGCCGCGACCGTGGTGTTGATCGCCGCCACCGCGAGCATCGCCGACAGCGCCACCTCCCCGGAGGCGGCGGGAGCCGACGCGGCGCCGGACAGCGAAGCGGCCCCCGGAAAGGCGGTGGAGGCGCCGGCCGGAAAAGCGGCCGGGGTGGCGCCCGGAACGGCGGTGGAAGTGTCGGCCGGAAAGGCGGCCGGAGTGGCGTCCGGAACGGCGGTGGAAGTGTCGGCCGGAAAGGCAGCCGGAGTGGCGCCCGGAACGGCGGACGAAGAGCCGACCGACGGCGAGACCGCGGGCGGGGCGGCCGCCAGCAGGCCGGTCAGGCGCTCGGTGGCGACCCGGGCGGCGTCACGCCGCCACGGCCGCGGCAGCCCCGGCAGATGTTCGCGGGCGGCGGCGGCCGCCGCGGCCCGGGCCGCCGTCGCCAGTTCCCGCGGCGCCACGTCGACCCGCAGCAGCGCCGCCGCCGTCGCTCCCGCCATCTCGGCGGCCAGCTCGACGAGTTCGATCGTCCCTCCGCCGGCCAGCGGTGCGAGCCCGTGGTCCAGCACCGCGTTCCAGACCGGCCGCAGCCGGTCCACCTCGCCCGCGCCGAGTGCCAGCCCGCGCCGGGCCCCTCGATGCTCGCTGCCGTCCTGGTTGAACAACAGATCGCCGCCGGTGAGTTCGCCGGCCGCCCCGCCGGTGGTTCCCGCCGCGGTCCGGTCGAGTGGCACCCGGGTCAGGCCGTCCCGGAACGCCGTGGTGGAGTGCGCCAGCACCGTCGCGCCGATCCGGCGCACCCCGCGGCCGCGGGTGGCGGCGAGCAGCGCGAACAGCAGCGGGTGGCTGGACAGGTAGACCCGTCGGTCGCGTCGGCTCATCGGACGTGCACCTCCGCGGTGGTGTCCGGGCGCCACCGCCGGTCCCAGTACCAGAGCAGGGTCCGGCGCGCGCCCCATGCTCGCAGCCGGCGCAGGCTGGCCTCGACCACGAGGTCTTCGGCGCGCACGATGCGGGAGGTGTGCCGGCGGGCCCGGTTGAGCAGGGTGACGTCTTCGGATCCGGCTTCGAGGGCTTCCCGGGCGGTGCCCCCGCAGCGCTGGTACAGGTCGGCGGTCAGGGCCAGGTTGTGGCCGTGGATCAGTACGTACGGCGTACGGAATCCGGCCTGCCGGTGTGCCTTCCGGTATCTCCCGTAGAGTGCCGCCGCCCGGACCGCCGCCGGGAAGACGTACCGCTCGGCGAGGGTCGGCTGTTCGTCGCGGCGGGGGGTGCTGCGCCCGCACACCAGGTCGGCTCCCGCGGTCAGGTGGCGTCGCGCGGTCGCCACCCAGTCGGCGGCCGGCCGGCAGTCGGCGTCGGTGCGGGACAGCAGGGTGGCCCCGTTCGCGATGGCATGCCGGAAGCCGGTGTCCGCGGCGGTCCCGGCGCCCCGTTCCGGCTCGGTGACGATCTCGACCGGGAACGGCGTCGGGAAGGCGCGGACCACGGCCACCGTGTCGTCGGTCGACGCGTTGTCGACCACGACCAGGGTGAAGTCCCGGTCGGTCTGGGCGGCCAGCGCCGCCAGAGTGGCCCGGATCGAGGTGCTCTCGTTGTAGGCGGGCACGATCACCGCGAGGGTTCTCATCGGCACATCGCCGCCGCCGCGGCCCGGTCGGGTTTCCGGGAGCGCCCGGTGAGCGGCACCGTCGCGAAGACGATCCGGTCGGGGCGGGCCGATCCCATCCGGTGCAGGGGTTCGCGCAGGGCGGCGCGTACCGCTGTCTCGTCGGCTCCGGGCGCGGTTTCCACGATCGCCACGACCTCCTCGTCGCCGTCGCCGGCCGGCACCCCGACGAGGACGGCGAGGGCGACGCCGGGTACGTGCAGGGACGGTTCGTACAGGCCGGGGTAGATGTTCTCGGCGCGTCGCAGGATCATGTCCTTGGCCCGGCCGGCGAGTACCACCCGGTCTCCGTCGAGGCGGGCGATGTCCCCGGTGGACACCCAGGCGTGGGGTTCGGCGCCGAGGTAGCGGTCGCAGACGCCGGTTCCGGCGAGTTGGAGTTCCCGCCGGTCGGTGAGGCGGGCGCGGACTCCGGGGAGCAGGGTGCCGACCAGGTCGCCGTCGCCGGAGTGGGCCGCCTTCTCGGCCGCTTCGACGGCGGCGGCCGGGAAGACCTCGGTCAGCGCGTACACACACCAGGCCTCGTCGGCGCCGGCGGCCCGGACCCGGTTGAGCAGGGTGGCGGTGACCGGTGCCGATCCGCTGTAGACGCGGCCGCGCATCGGCACCCCGGCGTCGAGGGCGGCGCGCAGTTGCGGCGGGGTCAGGTAGGTGGCCTGCGGGCACAACCCGGTGATCTGCCGGGCCAGGTCGCGGGGCCGGCGGGCGGGTACGGCGACCGGCGCGCCGCCGGCGAGGGCGGGCACCATCACGAAGAACATGCCGCCGAGGACCGGTACCCTCGGGCGTGGCCGGACCAGGGCGGTCACCGCGCGCATCCCGGCGCCCAGCCCGGCCCGGGTGTGCACGACCGCGCGCGGGCTGGTGGTGGTGCCGGACGTGAAGATCACCACCGCGTCGCCGTCGCCGTCGAAGACCGGTGGCGGGGTGTGGCCCGGGGCCAGCGCCGGCGCGGATCCGGGGAGTCGCCGGCCGACGGTGGCGACCGGGGCGAGTCGGGACAGGTCGGGCAGGGCCAGGCCGGCCCGGCGGGCCAGGGGCGCGGCCCAGCCGGCGACGGCCTGGGCGGCGGCGTCGGCCAGGATCAGCGACGGGCGGGCCAGGCTCAGGCGGGCGAGCAGTACGTCGGGGCCGGCGGACGGGTCGAGCACGGCGATCCGCAGCCCGATCCGGTAGGCGGCGAGCAGGACCGCCAGCGCGCGCGGCCCGGGGCGGACCGCCACGCCGAGGGTGTCGCCGGGGCGCAGGCCGCGGGCGTGCAGGGCCGCCGCGTACCGCAGCCGTAGGTCGGCGAGGTCTCCGCGGGTGATCCGGCGGCGGCGCAGCAACGCCGTGGTGTCGTCGCCGGGCCGCAGGCCGGCGTCGAGTTCATCGAGCATGACGGGTCACCGCGGGTCCGGGGTGAGCGGGCCGCTGCCGCGGTCGAGATACCAGCGGGCGGTGCGGATCACGCCGTAGGCGCGCAGCCGCCGGGTGGAGTTCTCCACCACCATGTCGCGGCTGTGCACGATGCGGTCGGTGGTGGCGCGGACCCGGTTGAGGAAGGTGCGGTCGGTCGGCGAGGGGCGGCGCGGCATCCCGCCGCACGCCTCGTACAGCCGGGCGGTGATCGCCATGTTGTTGCCGGCGTGCATCCGGTACGGCGCGAGGTAGGCGTCGCCGCGGTGCGCCGGGCGGATCCGGCCGAAGGCCGCGGCGAGGCCGACGAGCCCGGCGAAGGCGGCGCGTCCGAGCGGTCCGTGTTCGTCGTGCCGGGCGGTGATCCGGCCGCAGACCAGGACGTCGCCGGCGCTGAGTGCCCGGCGGGCGGCGGCGATCCAGCCGGGCCGGGGCAGGCAGTCGGCGTCGGTGCGGGCGAGCATCCGGGCGCCGGCCGCGATGGCGTGCCGGAAGCCGGTGTCGACCGCGCAGCCGACGCCCTTCTCCGGTTCGCTGAGCACGTGCACCGGGAAGGGGGCCCGGCGGGCGAAGTCGCGGGCGATGCCGGCGGTGGCGTCGGTCGAGGCGTTGTCGACGACCAGCAGGGTGAAGTCGCGGTCGGTCTGCGCGGCGAGGGCGTCCAGGGTGGCGCCGATCCGGGCGGCCTCGTCGAACGCCGGGACGATGACCCAGAGCGGGGTCACGACCGCTCCCACACCATGGTCATGATGCTGACCCCGCCGCCGAGGCCCATGAGCAGCACCCGCTCCCCGGGGGCGAGATCATCGAAGACCAGATCGAGTTGTACGCCGAGGGTCGCGCTCGCCACGTTGCCCACCCCGTCCACGGTGATCTCCAGGCGGTCCCGGGGCACCCCGGTGACCTCGACGAACCGGTCCAGGTAGGGCAGCGTCACCTGGTGCACCAGCACCTTGGCGTAATCGGTGAGCTCCAGCCCGGTCCGTGCCCGCACCCGGTCCAGGATGCTCGCCCCGACCTTCTCGAACACGCCGCGCAGCCGGTGCCCGTCCCCGGCGAAGTAGGTGTGCTCGTCGCCGCGCGGATGCCGGGACCCGCCGCCGGGGATGCCGCCGACCGCCCAGTGCTGCGACTGTGTCTCGGTGTCGACGTCCAGGATCCCGCCGCGCGCCACCGGCTCCACCACCACGGCCGCGCCGGCGTCGCCGAAGGTGAACCCGGCGAACGAGCGGCGCGCCTGGTCGATGCTGTCCACCCGGCCGCGCATCACCCGGCTCGGGGTCTCCCCGGTCACCACCAGGACCCGCCGGGCCCGCCCGGCCAGGATCATCGCCCGGGCCATGTCGATCCCGTTGACGAAGCTGTTGCAGGCGTTGGTGACGTCCAGCGCGTGGGCGCGACTGCCGAGCTCGGTCTGCACGATGTGCGCGGTGGCCGGCTCGACCATGTCCCGCGACGCCGAGGCGAACAGCAGCAGGTCGATGTCGAGCGGGTCCAGCTCGGCCCGGTGCAGCGCGGCCCGGGCGGCGTGCACGCCCAGCGTCGACGCGTACTCGTCGGGCCCGGCGATCCGGCGCCGCTGGATGCCGGTGAGCCGGCGGAACAGGCCACCGGGCAGACGGATGCCGCCGGAGCGGGCCACGCCGTCCTGCAGCTCGTCCGTGGTGACCTCGCGCTCCGGAAGGTACGCGCCCACCCCGGTGATCCCGACATACATGGACGCACATTCTGCCTAGTCGAGCGTCTCCAGGACAATCGCGAGTTTGGGCAGGTCAGCTGCCCATTGGTTGCGTGGGGTGCGCCATTCGACGACGTAGGTGCCGGTGGTCGTGGGCACCGCCCGGCGCACGCCGCGCATCGGGCCGGCGGCCGGGTCGGTCCAGGTGTACTCCCAGACGGTGTCGTCGATCCGGGTGCGGTGGTAACCGGGCAGCCGGATCGAGCGTTCCTCGGCGGTCAGGGCGGCGGCCACGTCGGCGGGCGGGTGCGGCCAGCGGCTCACCCGCAGGGTGCCCGGGCCGTGCGGGTCGGTGAAGGTGACCGTGCCGAGCATCCGGGCCGGCTTCCAGCCGGCGGGGACGGCGAGCTGGAAGCCGGTCGGATCGGGCCACCAGGTGTAACCGGCCGGGGCGGCCGGCGGGGCCACGCCGCCCTGCGCGCTGCCGCCGACGATCAGGGTGCCGACCAGCGCGCAGGCGGCGGCCAGGGCCGGCACCCGGCGGCGGATCCGGGAGCGGGGCGGGTGGGCGGCCCGGTGCAGCAGGTCGGCGGTCTCGGCCGGGGTGAGCCGGTCGGCCGGGTCGTGGCGCAGCAGGCCGGCCAGCACCGGGGTGAGCGGCCCGGCCCGGCGCGGGGCGTCCGGCGGGCCGGCCGCCAGTGAACGCAGGGTCGCGGCGATACTGCTGCGGGCGTACGGCGGATGTCCCTCGACCGCGTGATAGAGGGTGGCGCCGAGCGACCACAGGTCGGAGCGGGCCGTCGAGGCGCGGTCGAACAGGCGTTCCGGGGCGATGTATTTCGGCGAGCCGAGGATCACCCGGGCCTCGGTGAGGGCGGCAACCCCGGGCACGGTGACCGCTGGGCCAAAATCGATCAGCACGATCCGGCCGTCGTCGCCGATCAGCACGTTGCCCGGCTTGACGTCGAGGTGCAGCAGCCCGGCCCGGCCGGCGGCGGCCAGGCCGTCCAGGATGGCGAGGCCGATCTCGGCGACCCGGGCCGGGGGCAGCGGGCCGTCGTCCTGGATGACCTGCTGCAGCGAACGGCCCGCGACGTATTCCATGATCAGCCAGGGGCCGCCCGGGGCGGGCAGCACGTCCAGGGTGCGGATCACGTGCGGGTGCCGGACCCGGGCCGCGGCCTGCGCCTCGCCGACCGCCCAGGTGCGCGCCACCTCCTGCTGGTCGGGGTGCAGGCCGCCGGGCACGGTGCACTGTTTGATCGCGACGTCGACGTGCCGGACGGCGTCGTGGGCGAGCCACACGTGGCTCATCCCGCCGGATCCGAGCGGACGGATGATTCGATAGCGTCCGGCGATGATGGTCGGGGTCGTGACCGTTTCCACCGTGACCAATGCCGCACCCCCCGATGTGGGCCAACAGTAATCATGACGCTACCTTGCGTAGGCATACCGGGCCTGTCGGGTTTCCGGCCGTATCACGAACGCACCGCGGCGTACCGACGTGCCCGGGGTCCGTCTCCTGTGGCCCGACCGGCCCGGCGGCACGTCCATTTCGGCCCGTCGGCCCGTCGGCCCGTCGGCCCGTCGGCCCGTCGGCCCGTCGGCCCGTCGGCCCGTCGGCCCGCCGGCCCGCCGGCCCGCCGGCCCATCCGCTCGTCCGCCGAGGAGCCGCCGGCTCGTCCGCCGAGCAGCCGCCGGCGATGGTGACCGGTCCGCCCACCGAGAAGCGCGCGGCACCCGTACCGAGAAAGTGAAGGTGATGACATTCTCGTTACCGACCGGTAACGTGACTGGTCGGTAAGGGGGTGGGACGCTTGCTCTACGGAACCCCGACTACGCGCCGCCGGGACGCCCAGCGCAACCGCGCGGCCATCGTCCTGGCGGCCAGCGAGGTGCTCACCGAGGGCGACCCGGTGTCACTGATGCCGGAGATCGCCCGGCGGGCCGGCGTCGGACAGGCCACGCTCTACCGGCATTTCCCGGACCGCCCGACGCTCATCGCCGCGGTCATCGAGTATCAGCTGGAGCGCCTGGAAGAGGCCGCCTCGGTGCTGCTCGCCCACCCGGAGCACTTCCGGAACCTGCTGCGCTCGGTGCTGCACGCCCAGATCGCCATGCGCGGCCTGGTCGTGCTGATCCGGCGGCTGTCGGTCGCCGCCCAGAACCGGTACCGGCAGCGGGCCCTCGCCGCCCTCGGCGGGCCGCTGCGGCGCGCGCAGGAGCACGGCTACGTCCGCGCCGATCTCGTCCCCGCCGACCTGACCCTGCTGTTCACCATGGTGCAGGGCGTCGCCGAGGCGGCGGCGGACGCGGCGGCCGCGCGCGCGGCCGCCGATCGCTCGGTCGATCTGATGCTGGACGGCGTCTTCATCTAGAAGACGATCGTCCAGCCCTCCCGGCCGGCCTGGTCGGCCGTGTAGGCGACCCCGTCGACCTTGAGGCCGGCCGCGTCGAGCAGGGTGATCGTGCCGCCGCGGTTGCCCAGCGCCACCGGGGCGGTGAGCGTCACCTGCAAGGCGCCGCCGGCCGGGAACGCGCCCCGCAGTGCCTGCCGGTTGCCGGCGCGGTCGAGCAGCGCCCAGCCGGACAGGTCCTGATCGGACGGCCCGGCGTTGACCAGGGTGACCGTCTCCCGCTCCGGGGCCGGGCCGGCCGGATCGGCCAGCGCCGCGACGATGCGCACCCGGCGGTCGGTGGACGCCGGCCCGGGGCCGGGCACGTCCGGGAGCTTGTGGCCGGTGATGTCGTCGGTGTGCCAGGCCTGCGACTGGAAGGCCAGGAAGATCGCCACCCACGCGTCACCGAACTGCAGCAGCAGCGCGCCGTCCTGATAGACACCGTCGTCACCGGCGAACCGGCCCTCGTTGCCCTGGTTCATGTGCACATCGTGCACACCGTTGCCGGGGGAGAAGTGGAAGATCTTGTCCTCGATCGCCTCCGGCCCCCAGGCCTGACCGAAAACGTAGGCCCGGGCGTCGGCATCCCCCAGTGCCCGCCGCACATGGTGGTCGAGGAAATCGCCGAGATCATTCTCCGGGCCCGGCTCGGCGGTCGGCACCGGGCGCATGTCCGGCCGCTGGAACAGATTGCTCCGGATGTAGTCCAGGGCCGGCCCACCCGACCGGCTCTCCAGCTCGGTGAAACCGTCCGGAAGCCGGCGCAGCTGGTCGAGAACCGGGTGCGCGAACGCGTCGACCGCCAGGTAGAGCAGTTCCGGCGGCGACTGCTGGGAGCGCACATTCACCGCGGCCCGATAATCGATACCGCCGGCGCGCAACTGAATCTGATAATGCGGAGTGTCAGAGGTCTCGATCCTTCGATCGATCACGGCGGCCCGCAGAACGCCGTACCGTTTGATCGGCATGCCGAAAATCCAACACCGCGGCCGGAGACGGTGTCAATCGCCCGATCTTCCTATCCATCAGGTCGCCTACCGGACATGTCCCATTCATTGACACGTATACCGGTCACGCCTAATCTCGCTTCGTTTTCCTGATCTTCATCGGGTATCACCGCCCGCCGATCCCGCTCCGATCTGTGCTGCTGACCGTTACCGTGCGAAGGATGCCGGCATGAGCCTGTCATCGATGGCCGAGGACAGCGCCCTGCGCCTGCAGGGCACCCCGGGCGTCTCCCCGAAGGCGGCCGCCGCCACCGCGGCCGCCGTCACCGCCGAGGAAATGGTCAAGGGTGCCCCGCCCGACGACGCCAAGACCGCCGGTGAGAACGCCGCCCGCCTCTCCGCCGGCACCAGCGTCACCGGCTCGGTCCTCACCCAACTCGTCAAGTACGTCCCCACCGAGACCATCTCGGTCTACCTGGCCGTCCAGGCGGCCCTCGGCACCGTGGCCGCCCCGCCCGGGCACCCGGAGTGCGAGGCCGACTTCACCTCCCGCTGGGTGTGGCTGCTGCTGCTCGCCGTCGCCACCGTCCTGCTGACCATCGGCCTGGCCTACCGCAGCCAGAAACAGGTCGCCCCCACCGCCCGCTTCAAGGTCCCGCTCGTCGAACCCGCCGCGGCCACCGCCGCCTATCTGGTCTGGGCGCTGTCGCTGCCGACGACACCGCTCAAGGACGTCTGCTCCTACAACGCCACGGCGTGGGGCCCGGTCCTGCTGCTGGCCGGCACCACCATCATCGCCACCACCGCCTACATCTTCGGCAAGACCATCACCTGGCAGAAGGTCCTGCAGGACGCCGACCGCTGAGGCCCGGGCGGTGCGGGCCGGTCAGGCGAAGTAGTGGCCGGCGCTGAGGTCCTCCAGCAGGGTGGGGCCGGTGGGTTTCCAGCCCAGCAGCTGCTGGGTGGCCTCGCTGGAGGTCGGAGCGTCCATCGTGAAGAAGCGGGCCATCCAGCCGAAGTGCTCGTCGGCCCGGTCCGCCGGAATCGAGGCGACCGGGAGACCGAGGCCCGCGCCGATGGCGGTGGCGATGTCGCGGGTGGGGACGCCCTGCTCGGCGGTGGCGTGCAGGACGGTGCCGGCCGGGGCGGCCTCGAGGGCGAGACGGACCAGGGCGGCGGCGTCCTCGACGTGCACGGCGGGCCAGCGGTTGGCGCCGCTCTCGACGTACGCCGCGACCTGCCTGGTTGTGGCGATGGTGACCAGGGTGGCGAGGAAGCCGTGGTCGCCGGCGCCGTGCACGGTCGGCGCGAAGCGCACGACCAGCGGGCGGACGCCGCGCCCGGTCAGCGACAGCGCGAGGGCGGCGCCGGCGATCCGCGGGTGGGCGGCGGTGGCCGGGACGGCGGACTCGGTGACCGGGGTGCCGCTGCCGTCGCCGAGGCCGGCGACGCCGGAGGCGATCAGCAGCGGGTGGCCGGTGCCGGCCAGGCCGTCGCCGAGCGCGGCGATCGCCGCGCGGTCGGTGGCGGCGGCCGCGGCCATCTGCGAGAAGTCGTGGTTGTAGCCGAGGTGGACGACACCCTCCGCGGCGGCGGCCGCGGCGCGCAGGCCGGCGAGGTCCTCGATGTCGCCGCGCAGCGGGGTGGCGCCGAGCGCGGCGATCCGGGCGGCGGCCGCGTCGGAGCGGGCCAGGCCGGTGACCCGGTGGCCGGCCCGCAGGAGGTCGGTGACGGTGGCGGAGCCGATCCAGCCGCTGGCGCCGGTGACGAAGACGTGCATGACTGCCTCCACGAAACGTGATGTCACTTGGTGACATGACCATAGCGCACGTGATGTCAGCCTGTGACATGACTACGATCACGGGCATGGTGCGATGGGAGCCGGGAGCCGGCGGGCGGCTGCGGGAGGCGGCGCTGGAGCTGTATGTCGAGCGCGGCTACGAGCAGACGACGGTGGCCGAGATCGCCCAGCGGGCCGGGGTGACCGCGCGGACCTTCTTCCGGCACTTCGCCGACAAGCGGGAGGTGCTGTTCGCCGGGTCGCAGGAGTTGCAGGACGGGCTGGCCCAGGCGGTGCGGGCCGCGCCGCCGGCGACCGGCGCGCTGGGCGCCGTGGAGGCGGCGCTGGAGGTGGCGGCCGAGTGGCTCGGGCGCGACCACCCGCACTCGCGGCAGCGGCAGTCGGTCGTCGAGGCGAACCCCGAGCTGCGCGAACGCGAGCTGATCAAGATGGCCCGGATCGGCGCCGCACTCGCCGAGGGGCTGCGCCGGCGCGGCGTGCCCGACCCGGAGGCGACCCTGGCCGCCGAGGTCGGCATCGTGACGCTGCGGGTCGCCTTCGGACAGTGGGTGTCCCGGCCCGAGCCCAGCGACCTGGGCGCGCTGATGCGCGAGACGCTGAGCGCCCTGCGCGCCGTCACAGCGCGCTGACCCGCAACCCCACCCACAGCGCCAGGACCGCGGCGAGCATGCACAACGGCACGGTGGCCAGACCCAGCAACAGGAACTGCCGGGTACGCGGCGCCGCGTCCCGCACGTGCAGGATCCGTCGCCAGAGCAGGGTGGCCAGCGACCCGGTGTAGGTCAGGTTCGGCCCCACGTTCACCCCGATCAGGACCGCCAGCAGCAGGCCGGGCGAGTGCGCGGCGGCCGGCAGCAGCACCAGGGTGGCCGGCAGATTGTTCAGCACGTTCGCCAGCACCGCGGCCAGCCCGGCGACCGCCAGCAGGGCGGACAGGCCGGCGTCGTGCGGCACCAGCGCGTCGATCCGGTCGCCGAGCCCGTGTGAGCGGACCGCCAGCACCACGACGCCCAGCGCCAGGACGAACGCGCAGAACGCCGGGTTGGTCTCGGCGACCAGGGCCGGCACACCGATCATGCGGCGGCGCAACAGCGGCACGGCCAGGGCTGCCGCGCCGGCCGCGGCGACCCAGGCGGGCTGCACGCCGAGCGGCTGCAGGGCGGCGAACCCGGCCAGGGTCACGGCCAGCACGATCAGGGCGTATCGCGGGGCCGGGCCGGGGTCGCCGGGGGTCTGCGCGGTGCCGGCCAGGTCCCGGGCGAAGAACCACCGGAAGATCAGGTATTCGACGGCGATCACCGCCAGCCACGGGGCCGCCATCAGCGCCGCGAACCCGGCGAAGCTCAGCCCGCTGGCCGCGAACGCCAGCAGATTCGTCAGGTTCGACACCGGCAGCAGCAGCGACGCCGAGTTCGCCAGGTGCGCGCAGGCATAGACGTGCGGGCGGGGCCGCACCCCGGCCCGCGCGGCGACGGTCAGCACCACCGGGGTGAGCAGCACCACGGTGGCGTCCAGGCTGAGCACCGCGGTGGTCACCGCGGCCACCGCGAAGACCGCGGTCAGCAGGCGGCCCGGCCGGCCCCGGCCGATCCGGGCGACCACGGCACCCGCGTACCCGAAGACGTTGTGCTCCTCGGCGAGGAACGCCAGGACCAGTACGGCGGCCAGGAACAGCACGGTCGGCAGCAGCTCGCGGGCCTCGGCGACGGCGGCACCGGCCGGGACCAGCCCTAGCGCGACACAGAGCAGGGCGGCCGGGACCGCGGCGACCGCCTCCGGCAGGCCGCGCGGGCGCAGTACGGCGAAACCGAGCACCACGCCCAGCAGCGCGAGCGCGATGATCGTGAGCACCGCGGCATTCTGCCCCGTGCGGCCGCCCGGCAAACCGGCCGGGCTCAGGCGTCGACCGTCTCCTGGTCCAGCGGGCGCAGCCGCAGCCGGGTGATCGCCCGGCCGGTGATCTCCACGACCTCGGCGGTGTGCCCGTCGATCGCCACCAGTTCGCCCGGCACCGTCGGGATGTGCCCCAGCCGGGCCAGTACCAGCCCGGCCACCGTGGTGTAGTCGCCCTCGTCCGCCTCGTCGATCTCCACGCCGATGTCCGGCAGGTCGTGGATCGGGAAGGTGCCGGGCAGCAGCATCGCGCCGTCCTCCTCGCGCACCACCGACTGCACGTCCCGGTCGGTCTCGTCGTAGATCTCGCCGACCACCTCCTCGACCAGATCCTCCATGGTGACGATCCCGTCGATCGACCCGCGCTCGTCGACGACCAGCGCGAACTGCTGCCGCTGGGTGCGCAGCTGGCGCAGCGCGTCGGCGATCTTCAGTGTCTCGGGCAGGAACAGCGGGGTGAACATGTGCTCGCGCACCGGCCCGTCCGACCCGATCAGGTCGCGCAGGTGCACCACCCCGAGCACGTCGTCGAGGCCGAGCGGCCCGGTCACCGGCGCCCGTGAATGCCCGCCCTCGACCAGCCGCCGCAGGCTCTCCGGGGCCGGCTGGTCGGCCGGCAGGATCAGCACGTCGCGGCGTGGCACCAGGATCTCCCGCAGGGTCCGGTCGGCGATCTCGAACGCCCCGCTGATGATGGTCCGCTGCTCCGGGGTGAACTCCTGCTGCTGGGCCACCATGTCGCGGATCTCCTCGGCGGAGACCTCCTCACGGCCGGCGTCCGGATCCCCGCCGGCCCCGCGGACCGCCAGGTCGGTCGCCTTGCCGAGCAGCCAGACCACCGGTCGCGACAGCGAGGCCAGCACGTCCAGCGGCCGGGCCACCAGCAGCGCCCACCCCTCGGCCCGCTGCATCGCGATCCGTTTCGGCGCGAGCTCCCCGATGACCAGGGTGAAGAACGTCAGCACGATGGTGACCACCACGATCGCGGCCGGCTTTGCCGCGTCCCCCAGGAACCCGAGCGGCTTGATCAACGGCTGTGCCAGGGAGACCGCCGCGGCCGCCGAGGCCAGGAACCCGGCCAGGGTGATCCCGATCTGGATGGTCGCGAGGAACCGGTTCGGATCCCGGGCCAGCCGGGCCAGGGTCGCCCCGGAACGGCTCTGCTTCTCCAGACGCTGCAGCTGACTCTCGCGCAGTGAGATCAGCGCCATCTCGCTGCCCGAGAAAGCCGCGTTGAGCAGCACGAGCACCACGACGAGGACGACTTGCCACCCATATCCGCCCACGGCGGACATCAACTCCTTCGCTGGGTCCTGACCCCGGACGCCGGAGTTCCGGGCCCGAGTCAGTCAACCTACCCAGCGAACCTGAACGGCACTCCCAGGAATCGTGGATCCGGGCCCCAGCGTGAACAGCGCGTCAAAAACGACGGGCCGGGCGTCTGCGCGGTGTCGGCAGGTCTCCCCGCGCGCACCCTCGAGACGGATTATGAGGACTCTCCTCATGGGCCGCGGCGAGCTGAGAATCTACCTGGGCGCGGCGCCCGGCGTCGGCGGGCCAGGACGGCGTCGTGGTCGAGCTCGGCGAGCCGGCCGTCGTCGACGAGCCGGCAGAGGGCGGCTGCCCCGCGAACCGGGGGACGACCCGGCCCGGCCGCGGCACCTGCTGACCGAGCCGGGGACGGGATACCGCTTCCAGCCCGGAGGTTTCCACTACATCTCCCGGCCGATGCGCCGATGGGGAGGATGTCGGCGCTAATCGGCGAGAGGTGGAACACCGTGCGGTTGTTCGGATCCCGGCAGACGGCCCCGGAAGTCTCCCGGCCCACCCCGCGCGACGTCGAAGCCCTCGAAGAGCTGATCCTGGCTCTCGACGCGGCGATCGACGACGTCACCGCCTGGCGGATCACGGTGGCCAGCACGGTCGAGTCGTACGACTTCGGCTACGGCGCCGTCTGGCTGGCCGACGGCGGCCAGCTGCGCCTGCTGCACGAGGTGGGCCGGATCAGCGGGCAGGTGCAGGCGGCCGGCGCCGGCACGGTGACACGTGGCGACACCGGCCTGATCGGGCAGGCGTTCCGCACCCGCCAGGCGGCGGTCGCCGAGAACCCCGCCGACTGCCGCGACTGCCGACGCTGCGAGGCGGCGATGCGCGCCGGGATGGTGGCCGGGGTGGCACTGCCGGTCACCAGGGGCAGCGAGGTGCTTGCCGTGCTGGAGTACTACTCGGCCAGCCCGCTGCACCTGGACGCGGCCCGCCGGGAGAAGTTCGGCGCCATCACCCGGATCGCCGAACGCGCCCGGACCAGCGCGGTCGCCGCGGCCGAGCTGCGCCAGGCGGCCGACGACCGGAACGCGATCACCACCGTGGTCAACCGGCTCGGCGCGGCCCAGGACAGCGCGACCGCCCTGCGCGCCGCCCTGGACGCGGTCCGGTCGGCGTTCGGCTGGGCCTACGGGTCGTACTGGGAGGTCGACCCGGACGAGAACGTGCTCAAGTTCCAGGTCGAGTCCGGCTCGGCCGGCGACGAGTTCCGCCGGGTCACGCTGGCCGCCACCTTCGCCGAGGGGGTCGGGCTCTCCGGCCGCGCCTGGCGCTCCCGCGACCTGGTCTTCGTCCGCGACCTGCAGGAGCTCACCGACTGCGTGCGGGCTCCCGCGGCCGGGCGCGCCGGGGTCCGCTCCGGCGTCTGCTTTCCGATCATGAGCGGTGACCGGGTGGTCGGCACCATGGACTTCTTCACCAGCGACTACATCGAGCTGTCCGAATCCCGGGCGGCCGCCCTGCGCAACGTGCAGCAGCTGGTCAACCAGCGTCTCGCGGTGCTGCGGGCCGGCGAGAGCTCGGCCGCCAACGCGCGCGCCCTGCTGGACAGCGTCGACCGGCTCCGCAACGCCAGCGGCGACGCCACCGCGGTCGCCGAACAGGCGGTCAGCCGGGCCTCCGCGATGACCACCGAGGTGGCCGCGCTCGGCCAGGCGTCCGCCGCGATCGGCGACGTCATCAAGATCATCGAGTCGATCGCCGAGCAGACCAACCTGCTGGCCCTCAACGCCACCATCGAGGCGGCCCGCGCCGGCGAGTCCGGCAAGGGCTTCGCGGTCGTCGCCGGGGAGGTCAAGGAACTCGCCCGGGAGACCGCCGAGGCGACCCAGAAGGTGGCCGAACAGATCGCCGGCATCCAGGCCAGCGCGGAGACGGTGGCCACCGGCATCCACACCACCAGCGAGACGATCGGCAAGATGGACGCCGTGCAGATCCGGATGAACGAGGTACTCGCCGAGCAGGCGGAGATGGCCCGGGCCCTGCAGGGCTAGCTTGGACGAATGACCCATATTCGGCTGCTGGTTGGCACACGCAAAGGCGCGTTCATCCTGACCTCGGACGGGACGCGCAAGGACTGGCGGGTCGACGGCCCGCACTTCGCGGGCTGGGAGATCTACCACCTCAACGGCTCGCCGGTCGCCCCCGACCGCCTGTACGCGTCCCAGTCGTCCGGCTGGTTCGGCCAGGTGATCCAGCGCTCCGACGACGGCGGCCGCACCTGGGAGCCGGCCGGCAACGACTTCACCTACACCCCGCCGGTCGGCGACCACCTCTGGTATGACGGCACCCCCCGACCGTGGGAATTCAAACGGATCTGGCATCTCGAACCGTCCCGCACCGAAGCGGACACCGTCTACGCCGGAGCCGAGGACGCCGCGCTCTACCGGTCCACCGACGGCGGCCGGAACTGGGCGGAGCTGACCGCGCTGCGCCAGCACTCCACCGGTCCCACCTGGCAGCCCGGCGCCGGCGGCATGTGCCTGCACACCATCCTGCTGCACCCCACCGACCCGCAGCGGATGTACGTCGCGATCTCCGCCGCCGGCGCCTTCCGCACCGACGACGGCGGCACCACCTGGCAGCCGATCAACGCCGGGCTCCGCTCCGACGGCCTGCCCGACGAGGACGCCGAGGTCGGCCACTGCGTCCACCGGCTCGCCCTGCACCCGTCCCGGCCCGACACCCTGTACATGCAGAAGCACTGGGACGTGATGCGCACCGACGACGCCGGCGGCCGCTGGCGCGAGATCAGCGGAAACCTGCCCACCGACTTCGGCTTCCCGATCGCGGTACACGCCCACGAACCGGAGACGATCTACGTCGTCCCGATCACCAGCGACTCGCTGCACTACGTGATGGACGGCCGGCTGCGTGTCTACCGCAGCCGGACCGGGGGAGAGCGGTGGGAGCCGCTGACCGCGGGACTGCCCCAGGAACACTGCTACGTCAACGTGCTGCGGGACGCCATGGCGGTCGACACGCTCGACGACTGCGGCGTCTACTTCGGGACGAGCGGCGGCCAGGTGTACGCGTCGGCCGACAGCGGCGACACCTGGGCCGCGATCGTGCGCGACCTGCCGCCGGTGCTCTCCGTCGAAGTCCAGGTGCTGCCGTGATCCGGGTGATCCTGCCGGTGCACCTGCGGACCCTCGCCGGAGTCGGGAAAGAGGTCACGGTGAGCGTCAGCGGGACGGTCACCCAGCGGGCGGTGCTGGACGCGGTGGAACGCGACTACCCGATGCTGACCGGGACCATCCGGGACCGGGTGAGCGGCAGACGGCGGCCGCTGGTCCGCTTCTTCGCCTGCGAGGAGGACCTGTCGAACGAGCCGCCGGACGCGCCCCTGCCGGAGCGCGTCGCCGCCGGACAGGAACCCTTCATGGTGGTGGGCGCCATGGCCGGCGGCTGAGGGCCCGGGTGGCGGCGGCCGGGGAGCACGCCCCGGCCGCCCCCGGCCTACCGGGGTGGCCGTACCGGAATGGTGTAGGCGCCCGACGGCCCGTTGATGTTGATCACCTGGGGCAGGTCGCCCGCCCGCGGCAGATCCCGGCCGATGTCGATGACCGGCCAGCGGTCGTCGACCCGGACCGTGGCCGCACCGTGGTGTCGCACGATCAGCACCCGGTCGCTGTGGTCGACCCGCCAGTCCGCGCAGTCGTAACGGCCCCACAGGCCGGTCTCGGCCCCGATCCGGTTGAAGTCGGCACAGGCCGACCCGGTGTCCGGCTTTCCGCCGGCCTGGGCCGGCAGTGCCGTCATCGCGAGCGCGGTGAGCGCCCCGCCGCCGATCACGGCCAGTTTCGTCGCCGTTCTCATGTCATCCCCTCCTCGGCTGCTGCGCCTGGAAAATTCCAGCTGACCACGGCGGTCGGGGGTGGTTCCGGGCTTTCGCGGAAAGCGGCCGTCCGGGAACCGCGGGCGGCCGCCTTCCCGAAGGTCAGAGCGCGCGGCGGGCGATCGGCCCGGTGCCGATCGTCGCCGTGCCGGTCGCCGTGCCGCTCAGCGTGGTGCCGGTCGTGGTGCCGGTCGCCGAACCATTGGCCGCGGACTGCACGCCGATGCTCACCGACGAGGCCGGCGCGGTTCCCGGCTGCCCGGCGCCCGGCGCGGTTCCCGGCTCACCGGCCGTGCCCGGTTCGCTGGCGGACGGGGTGGGCTGGGCGGCTGTGCCCGGTTCGCTGGCGGACGGGGTGGGCTGGGCGGCTGTGCCCGGTTCGCTGGCGGACGGGGTGGGCTGGGCGGCTGTGCCCGGTTCGCTGGCGGACGGGGTGGGCTGGGCGGCTGTGCCCGGTTCGCTGGCGGACGGGGTGGGCTCGGCGGCCGTGCCCGGTTCGCTCGCGGAAGGACCGGGCTGCTCACTCGCGGCCGGCGTCGGCTCGGTCGCCGCCGACGGGGTCGGTTCCACGCTGGCGGACGGGGTCGGCTCGACGCTGGCGGACGGCGTCGGCTCGGCGGCGGCCGGCGGGGTGGACCCGCTCGCGGTGGGCTCCGGAGTGGCCGAGCCGCCACCCGCCGGTCCCTGCGACCCGCCGGGTCCGGCCGCGGGCCCCTGTTGGCCGCCGCCGGGTCCGGCCGCGGGTCCTTGCTGGCCGCCGCCGGGCCCCGCACCGGGTCCTTGCTGGCCGCCGCCGGGCCCCGCACCCGGCCCTTGCTGCCCCCCGCCCGGGAAGCCGGTCCCCGGCCCGCCGGCCGGGACCGGCTGCCCATCATCGTTGAAGTCCACGATCAGGACGAATATTCGCCGTACGCCGTGGAATGCCGTCCTGCAGTCGGGGGCATCCCACGCCCCGATCGCGGACCCGATCCGGCTGATCTCCTCGCAGGCGGCCCGGGTGTTGTAGAAGCCGGCCACGTCGTCGGAGCGCTGGGCCTGCCCCGATGCGCCGCCGGCGTCCGGCACGTTCACCGGCGACGCCTGGGCGGGTGAGGCCAGTGCGGCGGCCAGGATTCCCGCTCCGGCGAGGGTCAGGCTCCGTGTCGTTTTACGCATTGTGTCCCTTCCTAAGGTTGCTGCCATGTCCGGGACAGCTGACCACGGAAACCACGATCACTTCCCCCGATCGGGGGAAAAAACTGGATTTTCCCGGTTGGGGAGCCGCGATGGGGTAGGGCGATACGATCGTGCCCGTCGTCAGGCGTACGGGCGCGGAAACCGCGAGCGGATTCGCGTGGCAGCCACCGGGCGGGGCCGGCGCCGAGGCCGTGCTCGCCACCGGTCCGGGCGACCCGGTCGTCCGTTACGGCGCGCTGCTCCAGCAGCCGATCTGACGACACCGTCATCCGCCGTGCCCGGGTCTGCCGACGGAAGCACCCGGGCGCCGGCGGTCCGGAACCGCCACCGTCTTCCGGAGGGCTCACCTGAGCCGCGGGACTGCCGATGAATGCGGACGTGAAGACTCCCCTCACCGCCGCCGGTGAGCTGGCGATGCTCGTCGACAGGGCCGCTCGCCTGGTGCGGGATCCGCAGCGTCGGGTGGCGCTCGCCCGTGACGGGATCGAGCGGGCCACCGCGCTGGGTGACGAGGTCGCCCGCGTGCGCTGCACCGCGATGGTCACGGAGTTCACCGCCCGCCACGGCCAACCGGTGGACGCCCTGTCCACGGCGCTGAGCCTGATCGGCGAGGCCGTTGTTCTCGGCGACCCGCTGGCGACCGCGCAGGCGCATCACACGGCGGCGATGTGTCTGCACCTTCTCGATTGCGTCCCGGAGTCGATGGAGCACGGGTACGAGGCGCTGGACGCGTACCGGAAGTCCGGCGATGCCTACGGTGAGGGCCGGGTGCTCAGCCTGGTCGCGACGCTCCTGGCGGAGATGGGCGACCGGCGACAGGCGCTCGAGCTGTTGGAACAGGCACACGGTCTGTTCCTGGCCTGTGCCGACGCGAGCGGCGCCGCGACGATGCTCGCCATGATGGCGGATGGTCAGCGTGAGATCGGTGATCCGGTCACCGCCGCCGAGACCGGCGAGCGCGCCCTGCGGCTCTTCGGCGACGCGGGGATGCCGGTGGACGCACAACGGGCGATGACGGCGTACGCGCACGTCCTGGCGGACCTGAACCGCCTGGACGACGCCGAGCGGTGGCTCGGCCGGGCGGGGGCGCACAACAGGCTGCCCGACGGCGCCATCGCCAACCAGGGGTATGAGATGCATCGGCTCCTGGTCCTGGTGCGCTCGGTGCTGAACCCCTCGATGCGCTGGGATGCGGCTCGCGAAACGCTGGAGCGCGTCATCGCCCTGGCCGGCGGGCTGCGTTCGCAGCGCTCCGAGGCGCTGGCCGAGTCACTGCTCGCCGAGGTGCTGCACGCGACCGGTGACGACGCCGGGGCCTACGACCACCTCCTTCGCTGCCGGGAGCTCGCCGACGCCGCCACGCGCGGTGCGCAGGAACGCCGCACCCAGGCTCTTCGGGTGCGGTTCGAGGTCGCGCAGGCGCAGCGGGAGGCGGAACGCTACCGCCGGCAGGCCGAGGCGCAGGCCGCGATCATCGCCGAACTGGAGCAGGCCCGGGCGACGCTCGCCGGCCAGATGGCCGATCTCCAGCGGCTCAACGAAGAGGTGCTGCACCTGAGCCGGACCGACCCGCTGACCGGCATCGCGAACCGCCGGCGGGTGACCGAGCACCTCACCGCGCTGGCCGAACGCAACCACCGGTACGACGCACCGCCGGTCGCCATCGCCGTCTTCGACGTGGATAGATTCAAGAGCGTCAATGACGGGTACGGGCACGAGGTGGGTGACCGTGTCCTGGTCGCGTTGAGCCGGCTGATGGCGGATCACCTGCGGGTCATCGACCTGCCGGCCCGGCTCGGCGGTGACGAGTTCGTGATCATCATGCCCGGCCTCACCGTGGAGGGCGCCCTCCGGGCCTGCCACCGCCTGCTCGAGGCGGTACGCCGCCATCCGTGGCAGCAGCTCACCCCCGGGCTCGCGGTGCGCATCTCGATCGGGGTCGCCGACGGCACCGGAGTGACCGATCCGGACGAGATGTTGCGCCACGCCGATGCGGCGCTCTATCGCGCCAAGGAGGCCGGCCGGGACGCGGTGGTGACCGCCTCGCGGCCCTGATCCGGCGGTAGCGGCCCGGGCATCCGACCCGGGCCGCTCCTCGTGTGCGCCTGTCCGCCCGGAGTTTCGCCCCGGCGGGAACCGGACGGACACCGCACCGCGGATCACACGGTGATCGTCAGGCTCGCGAGGTATCCGGACTGCGGGCTGCCCGAGATGGTGACCATCTGCTGGCTGTATCCGTCCCGGAAGACCCCGTCGGTGGACAGCGAGACCCGGGCGAGGTTGGGGATGCTGGCCTGATAGCCGGCGCTCTGGTAGACGGTGCGGCAGACGTCGGCCGGGAACGCCAGCTGCGAGGTCTTGAGTTTCCCGCTCGCCGAGGTGGCCCGGGCCAGGCTCGGGTAGACCTCGAAGTGCAGGTGCGGCCAGCGGCCCGGGTAGCAGCCGGGAAAGATCGTGGTGAACGTCAGCTGGCCGCTGGAGCCGGCCGCCTGTACACCCCGGCAGTAGTTCTCCTGGGTGACACCGGCGGAGTACATCGAGTACCGGCCCTCCCGGTCGCATCCCCAGAGGTAGACCGCGGCCGCGTCGTACGGGGCGCAGGTGGCGGCCGACAGCACCGTGAGGCGCAGGGTCAGGGTGACGCCGCCGGCGGTGGCGGACCCGGTGTCGAAACTGGTGCGCAGGTCACTGCGGACGATGCCGCTCCTGGTGAGGATGTTCGGACCGTTCGTGCCGTCGCCGGGGAACGGCCCGCCGGTCTCCGTGGGAATGGTCCGGCAGGCGGCGGCGTCCGCGGCGAGCGGGGAGTCGTCCGACGCCTTCGCGAACGCGGGAGTGGCGGCCGCCAGACCGGCGAGTCCGACGCCGGCGGCGAGGCCGAGCATCCGCCTGCGGCCCAGCAGCGTCTTCAGGTCGAACTGGAGGCCGCGGTCGAAGATGTCGTCGTGGTGGTCGTGATCCATCGGGTGCCCTTTCAGGTGGGGGTTCGTGCCTTCCCTCCCGGATTCAAGCCAAGCCCGTAATCCATAGCCATACGTCTATCCCGTCAAGGTTGTTAACCTTCGACGATGGTCAGGACACGACCGTCCAACGAGGTGCTCGCCCGGTGCCTCGCCGAGCTCCGCTGGAGTCCCCGGACCCTGGCCCGGCGGATCAACGCCGCCTACGGCCCCGGCACCATCTCCGAGTCGGCGCCGTACCACTGGCGCGACCGCGGGCGGGTGCCCTATCCGCCGGTGGCGGAATACGCGGCCCGGGTCATCGCCGAGGCGCTGGGCCGGCCGATCGCCACCGACGCGTTGTGGACGAGGGCATCGGACTCGCCGGAGGCGGCGAGCCGCGGACTCCTGGACATCCTCGACCGGGCGGCGTCAGACGGCGAGCGGCTTCCCGACGTCGCGCGAGAATACCTGTGCCGGGAACCGGGCCCGTTGTCCCGAGCCCGCGAGCACGGCTCCGGCGTCGAGCTGGTGCGGTCGGCCGAGCGGGGCGTCGACGCGCTGCGCGAGGCTGCCGCGGGGGCCGAGGGCCTGGACGCGCTCGGCTACGTGGCGGCGCAGTTCCAGGCGACGCGGCTGCTCCTCGGGCAAGGGGGCCGCAGCGACGGGCTGAACCGGCGGCTGCTGCTCGTCCTGGCGGAGTTGGCGCAGCTCGCCGCGTGGCTGGCCGTTGACGCCGACCGGCACCGGGAATCCCGGCGCTACCTGGTCACCGGCCTGCGCGCCGCCCACGAGGGCGGCAGCCGCCGGCTCCTGGCGCACCTCCTGCGAGACCTCTCGGCCAACATGGCCCTGCAGGGGCGTCACGCCGATGCGGTGGCCATCGGGGAGGCGGCCCTCGCCGCAGCCGCCGGTACCAGGGCCACCGGGGCGTTCGCCGCGGGACAGCTCGCGTACGCGCAGGCCCTCGCCGGCGACACCCGCTCGGCGTGCCGGACGGCGGACCAGGCTGCCGGATGGATCGCCGCGACCCCCGGCGGGGACGAGCCGGAATGGGTGCGACGGGTGGCCGCCGACACGGCCGGGCCGATGGCTGCCCGGACTCTGCTGCAGCTGGCCCGGGACGAACGCGCCCGGGGCCGCCGGGCCAGCGCCCGGACGCTGGTCCGCCGGGGGATCTCGCTGCTGCGTCCACCGACCCTGCTCGAACCGGACCATCCGCACCCGCGGGCCGCCCTCTACGAGGGCATCTACCTCGCCGGTGGGCACGTGATCAGCGGTGAGCTGGAGCAGGCCTGCGTGGCCGGACGCACGGTGCTCGACCGGTGGGACCGGGTCCGGTCGCGTCGCGGCGCACACCTGCTCCGGGAGGTCTTGACCGACCTGCGCCGCAGCGGGCGCGACCGGGGCGTCCGGGAGTTCGTCGCGCACGCCGAGAGGCGGCTGCGCCTCATCGACGGGGCCGGGCCAGAAGTTCCGCCACCGTGATCGGCGCCCGCCCGATCAACTCCGCCACGTCGGTGGTGACCCCGGCGAGGTCGCCGGCCGCGATCGCGGTGTACGTCGACACCCACGCGTCGACCTGCCACTGCGGCGCCCCGTAGCCGGCCCGCGACGCGTACGCCTCGTCGATGGTCTCCGGGTGATAGCGGGCCCCGACGATCTCCGCGACCTCGGCGAGGCTCAACGCCTCCGGCCCGGTCAGCGAGTACACCCGTCCCGCGTGTCGTCCCGGGTCGCGCAGTACCGCCACCGCGGCGTCCGCGATGTCGTCCTGCGCGACGGCGGCGACCCGTCCGTCCCCGGCCGGCCCGCGGATCACGCGATCCTCGCCGGCCAGCATCGGCAGGAAGTCCGCGTACAGGTTGTCCCGCAGGAAGGTGGCCGCCATCCCGGACCCGAGAATGTGCCGCTCGGTCGCCCAGTGATCGCGCGCCAGCGTGAACGTCGCCTCCGGGGCCGCCCCGTAGAACGAGATGTACACCAGATGCTCCACTCCGGCCTCGGCCGCGGCGTCCACGAACGTCCGGTGCTGCACCACCCGGTCCGGCGTCTCGGACGCCGACACCATCAGCACGGTCCGCAGCCCGGCCATCGCCGCCCGGCACGCGTCCCGGTCGTGGAACGGCGCCGCGGCGGCCTCGGCGAGAGGCAGTCGTGGCGCGCGGGACACGTCCCGCACGAGCGACCGCTGCGGTACGCCGAGGTCGGCGAGCCGCCGAGCCACCCGCCCGCCGAGTTGCCCGGTCGCCCCGCTGACCCCGATCCGCTGCTCCGTCATGCCTCAGATCATGCCCCGTTCGCGATGATCAGGCCGGCTTGCCCGCGCACGTCGGGAAGCTTCTCCTCCTGCCGCGCCCAGCGTTCCCAGTGCGGCGCGTAAAGGTCCCCGTCACGGGCCAGCGCCCGCTCCCGGCGCAGGTCGTCCGGACTGTCCAGCCACACCGTCCCGGCGATCGGGCAGCCGGTCGCGCCGGCGCCGACCCCCTCGACGATCAGCCAGTCCCCGTCCGGCACCCGGTGTTCGGTGGTGTAGCGGCCGGCCGCCCAGTCCCACTGCCGCCACACCGCCGGCCGGCCCCGGGCGAGCGGCTCCAGCACCCGGTCACGCAGCGCCTCCACGCCGGCCGCCAGGCCGTCCCATCCCGCGTACAGCTGATCCATGTGGATGATCGGCGCCGGGAGCCGCGCCGCGACCGCGACCGCCAGCGTCGTCTTGCCGGACCCGGACCGGCCCTCGATCACCAGCACCCGCCGCCCCGCCGGCCCCGCCGGCAGGGTGCGCGCCCAGGCGACGACCCGGGCTGCCGCCGTCTCCGCCCAGCCGGCCGCGGCCGGGTTCACCGGCGTTCCAGGCGCACGATCACCCACTTCGAGGTGGGTGTGCCGCTCTCCTCGGCCTGTGAGTCGAGCGGGACCAGCGGATTCGTCTCCGGGTAGTAGGCGGCCACGCAGCCCTTCGGCGTGTCGTACTCGACGAGCCGGAACTGCTCGGCTCGCCGCTCGCCGTCGTCCCACTCGGAGACCAGGTCCACCCGGTCACCGTCGGCGAAGCCGAGTTCGGCCAGGTCGGCCGCGCTGATGAAGACGACGCGCCGCCCCGAACTGATGCCCCGGTACCGGTCGTCCAGCCCGTAGATCGTGGTGTTGAACTGGTCGTGGCTGCGCAGCGTCTGCAGCACCAGCCGCCCCGCGGGCACGCTCATCACCTGCAGCGGGCTGACCGTGAACACCGCCCGGCCCTCCGGGGTGGGGAAGCGGCGCTCGTCGCGCGGCGGGTGCGGCATCGTGAAGCCGCCGTTGTCGACCCGGTGCGCGTAGTCGTCGCAGCCCGGCACGACCCGCCCGATCCGTTCCCGGATCCGCCCGTAGTCCTCGGCGAACGACGCCCACGGGATGCCGTGCCGGTCGCCGAGCGTGGCCGCGGCGATCCCGCAGACGATGTCGACCTCGGAGCGCAGCAGCGGCCCGGCCGGCGCCGACCGGCCGCGGGAGGCGTGCACCGCGGACATCGAGTCCTCCACGGTGATCCGCTGCACCCGCCCGCCGGTGTGGTCCTGCTCGGTGCGGCCCAGCGTGGGCAGGATCAGCGCGGTCCGCCCGGCGTCCAGGTGGCTGCGGTTGAGCTTGGTGGAGATCTGCACGGTCAGCGCGGCGTTGCGCATCGCGGCCGCGGTCACCTCGGTGTCCGACATCGCGGCCACGAAGTTGCCGCCCAGCGCCAGGAAGATCTTCGCCCGCCCGTCCCGGAACACCCGCACCGCATCGGCCGCGTCCACCCCGTGCTCGCGGGGCGGCTCGAAGCCGAACTCGTCGCGCAGCCGGTCCAGGAACGCCGCCGGCGGCTTCTCCCAGATCCCCATGCTGCGGTCGCCCTGTACGTTGGAGTGCCCGCGCACCGGGCACAGTCCGGCGCCCGGCTTGCCGATCATGCCCTGCAGCAGGGCCACGTTGACGAACTCCTTGATCGTCGCCACCGCGTTGCGATGCTGCGTGATGCCCATCGCCCAGCAGTGCACGATCCGTGTCGCCGACGCCAGCATGTCCGCCGCGGCCTCGATCTCGGCCCAGGTCAACCCGGTCGCCGTCAGCACCGCGTCCCGGTCCACGGCGGCCACGTGCCGCGCCCACGCGTCGAACCCGACGGTCGACGACTCGATGAACTCCCGATCGGCCACCCCGCGCCGCAGCAGCAGGCTGCCGATCGCCTGCCAGAGTGCCAGATCGCCGTTGGACCGGATGCGCAGCAGCCGGTCCGCCAGCGCGGTCCCCGAACCGGCCAGCCCGCGCGCCTTCTGCGGATTGTCGAAGCGCAGCAGCCCCGCCTCCGGCAGCGGATTGATCGCCAGAATCCGGGCGCCGTCCCGTTTGGCGATCTCCAGGGCGGTCAGCATCCGCGGATGGTTGGTGCCCGGATTCTGCCCGGAGACCACGATCAGATCCGCCCGGTGCAGATCTTCGAGGGTGACCGACCCCTTGCCGATCCCGATGGTCCGCGACAGCGCCGTCCCGGTCGACTCGTGGCACATGTTCGAGCAGTCCGGCAGATTGTTGGTCCCCACCGCCCGCGCGAACAACTGGTAGACGAACGCCGCTTCGTTGCTGGCCCGCCCCGAGGTGTAGAAGACGGCCTCGTTCGGGTCGCTCAGCTTCCGGAATTCGGCGCCGATCAGCGCGAACGCATCGTCCCAGGAGATCGGCGCATAGTGCGTCGCACCCTCGCGTCGCACCATCGGATGCGTCAGCCGGCCCTGCTTCTCCAGCCAGTGATCGCTCCGCCCGCTCAGGTCGTCGATCGAGTGCGCCGCGAAGAACTCCGGCCCGACCGTCTCCCGCTGCCCCTCCCAGGAGACCGCCTTGGCCCCGTTCTCACAGAACTCCGCCGCATGCCGATGCCCCTGAGGATCCGGCCACGCACAACTCATACAGTCGAAACCGTCGACCTGATTGAGCGTACGAAGGTTGCGGACCGCCTTGCCCACACCCATCTTGCGCACCGCATCGGTCAGACTGAGCCGCACCGCCGCAAGCCCCGCCGCATGATCCGCCGGCGCCCCGACCCGTAGCCCGGCTTCTTCCTCATCAATCGGCGCCACTCGGCCTCCCCTCCGCTCGCCCGCCAGTCTGCCGAACCCCGGCCGCCCCCACCCCATCGGGCTCAGCACCGTCGACAAACCTGGTCGGGCCCGCGAGCACGCCGGGCGGGCGGGATGCGGGTCAGGCGATCTCCTGGCGGAGGGAGGCCAGGATGTCCGGGGCGGGCCAGTCGTCGACGCGGTAGCGGGCCGGGGCCAGCAGGGGCTCCGCTTCCAGGGTGACGCGTCGGGCGACCGCGTCCCACGGGGCGCTGAACTGCGGTCCCGAGTCCGGGTGGACGAAGACGATGGCGTCGGCTTTGGGGAGCAGGGTGCTGACCCCGGCCGTCCAGACCGCGATGGTTTCCGGGAGGCCGCCGATCGGTTCGGCGGAGAGCAGGCCGCCGATGTGCACGTCGACACCGGCCTGGGCGTACTGCTCGGCGAGCCAGTTGGTCTGGCCCTGGTATTCGGTGAGGGCGAGGACCATCTCCGCGCGGCGGGCGGAGAGGTGGTGCGGGTGGCCGAGGGGTGGGGTGTAGGCGATGGTGCGCCCCTGCGGGCCGGCCACGTAGCCGACCGGGGACAGGCTGCGTGGGGCCTCCTTGAAATGTTGGTCGACCAGGGCGTAGAACGGTTCCGCGGTGGTCTCGGGCAGCGGGCAGAGCAGCAGCGTGTTGTTGTCCGGGGCGAAGGCGAGGACCGGGCCGCCGAGGCGTTCGCCGACCTCGGCGAGCCAGCCGGGGGCGAGCAGCAGCGACGTGAAGTAGGCGTCGCCGTCGTCGAGCATGCTGATCAGCGGCTGGCCGCTGGGCCACGGCTGGTCGAGGGAGGTGCGGGCCATCCCGGCCAGGTTCTCCCGGGCCTGGGTGAAGACCTCCTCGGCGGAGACGCCCCACTCGTCGACCCGGTCGGGCACCACGTACGCCATCGCTTCCGGCTGGTCGACCACGACCAGTTCCTTCAGGTACGGCAGGGCGGCTCGGGAGATGGGTGGACGCATCCCCGGCGGGCCCGCCGACCCGAACGTGACCGGGCGCAGCACCGGGCGGAGTTTCGGGCGTACCGTCTCCCAATCGTCCTGCGGCGGCGGAGCCGCCATGATCCGGACCAGTTTCGCGAGACGTTCCCGGCGTTCGGCGGGCGTCGCGCCTTCCGTCTCGCGGAAGATGTTGGCCAGATAGAGGTGGGCCGGGCCGGTCGCGCCGGTGCGGTAGATCGCGATCGAGAAGTCGTCGGGGCGGCTCACCGCCCGGTCGACCCCCGGGGTGCGCCGGGCGACGCGGACGGCCAGCGCCGCGAATCGGCGTCGGGGCGAGACGAACCGGTCGAGCAATCCCACGGCGGAACCCTAGCCCACCGGGCGCGGGAACATCAGGGACGTCCGGGGGATCGGCGGCCGCAATCGCACATGCCCCCAGTGTCCCGCTTCGGCCGCCCGGTTTCCCGGAAAGCCGAACGGCCCGGTTGCCGCATGCGGAGGGACACCACCACGACGAACGTGCCGGAGACCGGCGCGGGGCCCGGGCCGTTCGGTCAGCCCTTGACCGCGCCCGCGGTGATGCCCGCGACGAAGTGCCGCTGCAGGAACGCGTAGGCCAGCACCATCGGCAGCGACGCCACCATCACCCCGGTGAACAGCAGCGGATAGTCGGTCAGGTATTCGCCCTGGAAATCCAGCAGCGCCAGCGGCAGGGTGCGTTTCGCCGGGTCGTCGATGAACAGCAGCGGATACAGCAGATCGTTCCAGTGCATGACGACCAGGAAGATGCCGGTGGCGGCCAGCGAGGGCGCCGAGACCGGCACGGTGATCCGGCGGTAGGTGGCCCACAGTCCCGCCCCGTCCAATTCCGCGGCCTCGTACAACTCGGCCGGCAGCGTGCGCAGGAAACCGGTCAGGATGAACACCGCCACCGGCAGGGTCACCACGATGTTGACCAGCATCAGCCCGATCAGGCTGTTCCGCAGGCCGAGCCGGTCGAACTGCACGTATTGCGGAATCATCACCGCCTGCGCCGGCACGGCGAGACCGATCGCGAAAATGCCGAACAACACGCGGGACGGCCAGCGTGGCAGCCGGGCCACCGCGTACGCGACGAGGCTGCCGAGGAACAGGGTCAGCGGCACCGAGACAGCGGCCACCAGCACACTGTTGCCGAGCACGCCGAGCAGATCGCCGTCGGCCAGCACCTTGGCATAGTTGGCCAGGGTGGGATGCGCGGGCAGGCCGAACGGCGAGTCGAACAGTTCCCGGCTGGTCTTCAGGCTGCCGCCGGCGATCACCAGCAGAGGCACCACGATCAGCAGCGCGTACGTGGTGAGGATCAGGCGTCGTGTCACCCGTGCACCCATTTCGCGGCCCGATTCTGCAGGATGGTGACCAGCGCGATCGCGGCCATGAAAACGATCGATTCGGCGGCGGCGTATCCGAGCTGCGAATTCGCGAACGTGCTGTAGATCCGGGTGCTCAGCACATCCAGCCCGGACCGCGGCGGATTGCCGGCCAGACCGAGGATCAGGTCGAAGGCCTTGAAGGACTGAATGGTGGTGTACGCGATGACCAGCGCCGTGGCCGGGCCGACCATCGGCCAGGTGACGTGCCGGAAGACTTGCCAGCGGCCGGCCCCGTCGGTGCGCGCCGCGTCGTACAGCTCCTCGGGGATCTGATGGAGTCCGGCGATGTAGATGACCATCATCTGCCCGGCGTGGAACCAGATCTGCGCGACCGCCACCCAGAGGATCGCGGTGCCCTCGTCGCCCAGGAACGCCGATCGGAAACGATCCAGTCCCACCGCGCTCAGCAGGGTGTTCACCAGCCCGAAGTTCGGGTCGTAGACGAACTTCCAGATGAACGCCACCGACACCGACGACAGCACGGTGGGCAGGAAGAACAGCGCCCGCAACCAGGTCGAGCCGCGGCTGCGGGCGGCCAGCAGCACCGCGAGCAGCAGCGCCAGGGCGGTCTGCCCGAGCACCACGACCAGCAGGAACTTGAGGTTGTTGGTGAGCGCGTTGCGGAACAGGTCGTCGTGGTCGACCACGGCGGTGAGGTTCGCCGCGCCCACCGACCGGAACGAGGGGCTGAACCCGTCCCAGTCGGTGGTCGCATACCGCAGGCCCTGCACGGCGGGCAGCAGGAAGAAGCCGCCGTACAGGACAAGGGCGGGCAGGGCGAAGAGCAGCAGCCCGATCTTGCGTACGGTCATCTACTTCTTCTTCTGATCGACGATCTTCTGGGCCGCCTCGGCGGCCTCCTCCGGGCTCTTGCCGCCGACCACCTGGATCGCGGCGTTCTCGACGGCGCCGCGCACGTCCAGGTTGGTGAACTGGAAGCGCGGGGCGAGCGTGGTCTTCCTGGTCAGCCACGGCGCGAGCGCCTTGAGGTCCGGGTTGGTGTACTCGACGCCCTGCACGGTGACGTGCTGCGAGGTGCCGTTGGCGTACACGCCGGCGACCGCCGGGTCGGACAGATGGGTGAGCCAGGCCAGCGCGGCGTCCTGCCGGGCCGACCCGGTGTTCACGCCGAGGATGAACGTCGCGTTGAAGACGCCCTCGTACCTCGCCTTGTCCGCGGTGGTGGTGATCGGCGCGAGCAGGTCGATCGGGAACGTGCCGCCGAGCTTGCGGACCCCGCCCACCTGGAACGACCCGGTAGCCAGCAGACCCGCCCTACCCTGCGCGAACAGTGCCAGCGCCGCGTCCGCGCCGGTGCCCGTCGCGCCCTGCTGGAAGTACGGCTTGAGCTGCTGGTACTGCTTGAGCACGGTGAGGAACCAGTCGTCGGTGACCTTCGCCTCGCCGGTCTCGATCCTGCCGAGCGCATCGTCGGTCGGCGCGTTGTTGACCACCATCACGTTGAGCAGTTGACCGGCGTTCGCCGCGTCGCCACCCGGCCAGGCGATCGGCGTGACGCCCTTGCCCTTGAGCGCTTCGAGCAGCGCCAGGAACCCGTCCCAGTCCTTCGGCGCGGCGTTCACCCCGGCCTTGGCGAGCAGGTCGGTGTTGGCCAGCGGGGTGTTGAAGACCAGCTGGTACGGCAGGCCGAGCTGCTTGCCGTCCCGCGCGCCGGCGGTGATCAGGGTGGGCGCGAACTTCTGCACCAGCGGCTTGCCGGTCAGGTCGGACCAGATGCCGGCCTTGGCGATGTCGAGGAACTGCGCACCCCGGAAAGCGGTGAACGCGTCGCCGACGCTGCCACCGCGGATCTTCTGCAGCGCGGTGCTCTGGTAGTCGTTCGACGGGGAGATGTCCTGCCGGACCGCCAGACCGGCATCTTTGATGATCTTCTCGAACACGTCCTTGTCCTCGGCCCGCCAGTGGGCGAAGGAGAGCTCGCCGCCGGAGGGGTGCGACGAGGAGGACGACGATCCGCCGGGCCCGGCGCAGGCGGCCAGGACGGAGGCGGCGCCCGTGCCGAGGGCGAGCTGGAGGAGGCTGCGGCGATTCATGGCGGTGATGCTCGCAGAAATCCTATGGGCGAACAAGGTGATCTAGGACATGTGCACGTGAACAGGCAAGAGCTATCCGGTCGGGATTGATGCACGGGCCGGGGTCGTCCGGGACGGCTCGCCCGGCGGTGTGGCGGGCAGGGTGAAGGTGAAGACGGTGCCACCGCCGGGATTCGGGGCGGCTTCGATGTGGCCGCCGTGGCGCTCCACGATCCGGCGGCAGATGGCCAGGCCGAGACCGGTGCCCGGATGGGCGGCCCCGTTGCTGGCCCGGTGGAAGGTGCCGAAGACGGCGGCGTGCTCGCCGTCCGGGATGCCGATGCCCCGGTCGGCGATGCGCACCCGGACCTCGCCGTCCGCGCCGGTGCGCGCGGTGATGTCGATGCGCGCCGCCCGGCCCGGCGGGGTGTACTTGATGGCGTTGCCGACCAGGTTGTCGACCACCTGGCGCAGCAGCACCGGGTCCGCCTCGACGTCGGGCAGCGGGCCGACGAACACGTCCGGCCGGGCGTCCGCCTCCTGGTCGGGGGCGTCGGTACGGGTGGTCACCACGTCGTCGACCAGGGCGCGCAGGCTGAGACGTTCGACGCGCAGGGTGGCGTCGCGGGCCGCGGTGTAGTCCAGCAGCTCGGTGATCAGCCGCTGCATCCGGCCCGCGCCGTGCAGCACCTTGGCGGTGCCGTGGCGGGCCTGCTCCAGGGTCGGCACGCCGGCGCCCGCGGCCAGGTCGTCGAGGGCGTCGGAGACCAGGTCGGCGTAGGCGGTGACGATGGTGAGCGGGGCCTTCAGGTCGTGCGCGACCACTCCGGCGAAGCCGCGCAGTTCGGTCTCCACCCGTTTGCGTTCGGTGATGTCGTGGAACACCGCGACCGCGCCCCGCTGCCCCTCGCCCGTCTCCACCGGCCGCGCGGACACGCTGATCATCCGCCCGTCCGGGTGCGCGGCGTTGCGGACGACCATCTCGACCTGATCGACGCGTTCCCCGGCGAGGGCCTGGACCAGCGGCATGTCATCGGTCGGGAAGGGGGTGGTCCCGTCCGGCCGGAACAGCCCGAAGTGCTCCTGCCAGCTGCCGGCGCCGTCGGTGTCCTCCTCGTCGCGTCCCAGGATCTCCCGGGCCGCCGGGTTGTGCAGCAGGAACGCGCCGTCCGGGCCGACCACGCCGACCCCGTCGCTGATCCCGTCCAGCACCGCCCGCAGCAGCCCGGCCTGCCGGTTCACCTCGGCCTGTTCGGTGACCAGCTCGGCGGTCTTCGACCGGACCGTCAGCCGGGCGCGTTCCCGGCCGGTGACCAGCACCCAGATCAGCACCGTGAGCAGCAGGCTGAGCAGCAGGCCGGCGCCGGTCACCGCGGCCGGCAGGGCGTTGCCGGCACCGGGGAGGCCGCGGCGCGACCCGGTGACGTGCAACGTCCAGGTCGAGTCGGCGACCGGGATGTCCACCACCCGCCGCAGGTCGTCGCCGGCACCGTGCCGCATGGCGGCGACGGTGACCGGCTGGCCGTCGGCGCGGTTCGCGGTGAGCCGCAGGTCGGCCAGGCCCGGCCCGGCCGCGTTCAGGGTGGCGCCCATGAAGTCCTGGCCGCGCACGCCGAGCAGGAGCCAGCCGAGGAAGTCCTGCTGGATTCCGCGGTAGACGGGTGCGGCCAGGACGAACGAGTTCTGCCGCCGCTCCGGTGGCAGGCTCTGGTCGACCAGCAGCTGGTAGGTGTCGGAGACGGCGATCTGCCGGGTGCGCCGGGACTCGGCGAGGGCGGCGGCCGGCGCGGCGGCCCGCATCAGGTCGATGCCGGTCGTGCCGCTGCGCCCGTCCAGCTCGGCGACCAGAACCGAGAAGTCGTGGTCGGCGCTCGGGCCGGGGTGCAGGGTCAGGCCGGTGGCGCCGCGGTCGCGCCAGGTCTGCTGGACTCGGGCCACCTGGTCGGCGGCGGCCGGCACGACCAGGGCGATCGAGGTGGCCCCGGCCAGTTTCATCGAGTGCAACGGGGCGGTGATCGCGGCGTACTCGTCGGCTTGCAGGGTCTGCTGGGCCCCGACCGAGGCCGCGGTGGTGCGCAGCGTGTCGACGTACCGCCGGGTCTCGGCCTGGACCGCGGCGACCGCAGCCGCCGTGCGCCGGTCCATCTGCACGTCGGTGGTGGCCTTCTCGTTGCGGCGCAGCACCGTGCCGACGCCCAGCGACCCGGCGCAGCCGGCCAGGGCCACCAGCGCACTGAGCGCGGTGGCCCGGAACCACGGTCGATCACGCCACCGGCTCACCCTTCCCCTATCGGAGCGGGGCCGGCGTCATTGAGGCTCCTTCGGCAGCCGCCGGCCGGCCCGCCGGATCGGCGCGGTCCTTCCGGCGCCCGTCCGCCGCTGCTGGAGCCGACCACCTCGTAGCTCGTCGGACCCGGCGCCGATCAGGTGATCGGGTGCTCCCGTCCCCGATGTTCAGCGATTCGCCGTCCGTGCCGAACGGGTGGTTAGTGCACCCACCCCGACCCGAGGCGACCCCGATGAACCTCCGCATGCTGCCCAGCACCGTCCGCTTCGCGCTGCTCTACCTGGTGGCGGTCGGTGCCGGCCAGCTCAGCGTGCTCGGCATGCCGGGGGCTCTGCCGGTGGTCTGGCCGGCCACCGCGGTCGCCGCGGTCTGGCTGATCAGCCGCACCGACCCGGTGCGGCGGTGGGCCGACGCCGGCGTGCTGTTCGGGCTCACCACGCTGGCGCTGGCCGCCGCCGGCGCCGACCTGCGGGTGGCGCTGGTGCACGGCCTGTCCGCGATGATCGAGGCGCTGATCTTCGCGGGCGCCGCGGCCCGCTGGCTGCCCGGGCTCTGGGCGCCGGTCGCCGAGCGCGGCGGCGCCCGGCCCATGACCACGCTGCGCGATCTGCTGCGGGTGCTGATCATGGCGGTGTTCGCCGGCCTCGCCGGTGCGGCGATCGGCGGCCTCGGCGAGCAGTTCCTCACCCACGACTACGCGCCCACCTCGATCGCGATGTGGCTGGTCCGCGACGTGGTCAGCGTGCTGCTCTTCGGCGCGGCCGCGCGCCGGCTGGCCGACCTGCGGCTCGACCGGGACGCCTGGCCGGAGACGGTGATCGTCTGCGCGCTCTCGGCGGGCGCCTACTTCTACGTCTTCTCGGTCAACGAGACCCTGCCGATTGGCTTCGCGCTGATGGCCATCACCGTCTGGGTGGCGCTGCGGCTGCCCACCGTGCTGGTGATCGGGCACGTCATGCTCTTCGGCACCACGGCCGCGGTGTTCACCCTGCACGGCCACGGCCCGTACGCGCTGATGCGGACCACCGACCCGGGCGTGCCCGGCCTGATCGTCCAGCTCTACATCGCCGTGCTGGCCCTGGTCGGGCTGGCCCTGGCGTTCAGCCGGGACGAGCGGACCGCGCTGATCGAACGGCTGCGCGCCAGCGAGCACGAGGCCACCGAGAAGGCCGGCCTGATGACCACGATCGTCAACTCGATGACCGAGGGCCTGGCCATCCTCGACCAGACCGGCCACCTGGTGCTGCGCAACCCGGCCGCCGGCCGCCTGCTGGGCAGCACCAGCCAGGTCACCGCGGGCTCGGCGCTGGGCAGCGACTACGGCTTCTTCCACCCGGACGGCGCCCCGCTGGCCGACGCCGAGCTGCCCTACCAGCGGGCGCTGGCCGGCGAGGACGTGCAGCCGATGGACGTGCTGATCCGCAACGCCGCCGTCCCGGAGGGCCGGATCGTCCGGTTCAATGTGGCCCGGCTGGCCGGCTCCGGCGGCCCGCAGCACGTGGTGGTGGTCTTCCACGACGTCACCGCGGACCGTCGGCACCGCGACGAGCTGATGTCGTTCGCCGGAGTGGTCGCGCACGACCTGCTCAACCCGCTGACCACGATCGAGGGCTGGGCCGAGGTGCTGGAGGCGGAACTCGCCGGATACAAGCCGGCCGAGCGGGTCAGCCGGATCCAGCGGGCCGCGGCCCGGATGCGCACCTTCCTCAACGGGCTGCTCGCCTACACCGCCGCCCGCGACGGCAAGCTGATGCCCACCACGATCAACCTGCAGTTGCTGCTCACCGACATCGCCAACAGCCGGTACGACCAGGCGGAGAGCAACGGCACCACGCCACCGCAGTTCGCCTTCGGCCCGCTGGACGCGGTCGAGGCCGACCCGGTGCTCACCCGGCAACTGCTGGAGAATCTGATCGACCATGCCCTGGAGACGGCGATGCCCGGCGTCCCGCCGCAGATCGGCGTCTCCGCCCAGCCCGCGCCGAACGGCATGCTGCGCATCGACATCCTGGACAACGGCCGCGGCATCCCGGCCGGGCTGAGCCAGGCGGTCTTCACCAACTTCCACCGCGGCGAGGGCACCGGCGGCTCCGGACTGGAGCTGGCCGTCTGCAAACGGATCGTGGAGCGGCACGGCGGCACCATCGAGGCGATTCCCAACCCGTACGGCAGCGGCACCCGGATGACGTTCACGCTGCCGGCCGGGCGCTCCGCGTACGCCCGCACCCTGGAGAACCAGTGGCAGCAGACGCAGTCGCCGCGGGCGCAGCAGCCCGGCGCGACCGCCCTGCACCCGAGGTAGGACTCATCAGCCGGGCCGGCCGACCGACTGATAGCGGTAAGGGAAGTGTGTCTCGAGGGGGAGTCTCATGGCGGCCACGCAGTACGTCGGCGACATCGAGCGGGACCGCCTCGCCGCCCTGCAAGCCTACGAGGTGCTGGACACCGAGGCCGAGCACGACTTCGACGACATCGTGATGCTGGCCGCCCAGCTCTGCGACAAACCGATCGCCCTGATCAGCCTGATCGACGCCGACCGGCAGTGGTTCAAGGCCCGGTACGGCACCGATCTGTGCGAGGGCCCGCGGGCCGGCTCCATCTGCTCGCACGCCATGTACGACGAGGACGTTCTGCAGGTCTGCGACGCCCGCCGGGACCCCCGCTTCGCCGCCTGCCCGACGGTGACCGGCGCGCCGCACATCCGGTTCTACGCCGGCGCGCCGCTGATCAGCCCGCTCGGCAAACCGCTCGGCACGCTCTGCGTCGCCGACCCCGAGCCCGGCCGGCTCACCGACGCCCAGCGGCACGGCCTGCGGGTCCTGGCCCGGCACGTGGTCACCCAGCTGGAGCTGCGCAAATACGCCCGGGACGTGCACGCCCTGCACCAGCGGGTGCAGACCGCCGAGCAGATCAAGGACGAGTTCATCGCCCGGGTCAACCACGAGTTCCGCACCCCGCTCACCTCGATCCACGGCTACCTCGAGATGCTCGGCGACCCGGAGCTGCCCACGGCCAACCGGGACGGCTTCCTGCAGCGCGTCCAGCGCAACTCCGACCGGCTGCTCGCCCTGGTCGACGACATGCTGCTGGCCGCACAGGTGAACGCGGAGAGCCGGGAGTTCCACCGGGTGCCGGCCGACCTGGCCGTGCTGGCCCGCACCTCGGCCGCGGCGAACCGACCGCTGGCCGAGGCCAAGGGCCTCAGCATCGTCGCGGACGCGGCCGCCCCGGTCTTCGCCGACGTGGACCCGCGGCGGATGGGCCAGGCCCTGGAACGCCTCATCCTGAACGCGATCAAGTTCACCGCCACCGGAACCATCACGGTCACCGCGGCCAGCCGGGACGGGCGGTCGATGCTGCTGGTCCAGGACACCGGAATCGGCATCAGCCCGGCCGACCAGGCCCGGGTGCTGGCACCGTTCCGGCGGTCGGCGGACGCGGAACGGGCCGAGGTCCAGGGACTCGGCCTCGGGCTGAGCATCGTCAAGGCGATCACCGAGGGACACGAGGGTGAGGTCACCATCGTGAGCAGCCCGGGCCAGGGCACCACGATCGCCCTGTCGCTGCCGGCCGCCGGCCCCTACCCGGAACTCTGACGCGCGGCGCCGTCCTGATCCCGCGGCCACCCGCGTCGGCATTGCCGGAATCCGCCTCGTCCGGGCCGGGGGGCGAGCGGGACCGCCCGAGTCACCGCACCGCTCAGTCCTGGAATGCGGCCTCCCGCTCAGCCTCGAGCAGGGCGCGGTCGCGGAAGGCCGTGGTTCCGGAGGTGAGCAGCTCGCGGGCCGCGTCGCGGAGGGCGCCGTAGGCGGCCCAGGCCAGCGCGCCGCCTGTCGATACGCGGCGGACCCCGAGCTCGGTCAGCTCCGGCACGCTCGGCGCGCCGGCCAGCGCCAGCACGTTCACCGGTGCCGGCACGTCGGTCACCACGCGGGTGATGTCCGCCGCCGTTCGCAGGCCGGGGGCGTAGACGACGTCCGCCCCGGCCTCCCGGTAGGCCCGCAGCCGGGCGATCGTGTCGTCGAGATCGTCGATGCCGTAGAGCAGGTTCTCCGCGCGGGCGGTGAGCACGATCCCGTGCCGGCGGCAGGCCCGCGCCGCCGCGGCCACCCGCTCGGCGCCGGTCTCCAGCGTTTCGACCCGGCCGGCCGCCGGGTCGTAGTCCTCGATCGACAGGCCGGCCGCCCCGGCCGCGGCCAGCAGGTCCACCGTCTCCGCGATGCCGGCGGCGTCGTCGGCGAAACACCGTTCGGCGTCCACGTTCAGCGGGAGCGGGACCGCCGCGGTCAACGCCGCCACGTGCGCGACCAGCTCGTCCCGGGTGACCTGCTGATCCAGCTTGCCGAGGGTGGCGGCGAATCCGGACGAGGTGGTGGCCAGCGCCGCGAACCCGAGGTTGGCCAGCAGCCGCGCCGACCCGGCGTCCCACGGGTTCGGCATGACGAACGTGCCGGCCTCGTGCAATTCCCTGAAACGATCCCGTACCGCGGTCATCACCCGACCCTAAACGGTGAGCACGACCTTGGCGCGGGCGTGCTCCACCTCCGGGTGGCGCATCGCCGCGGCCGCCTCGGCGAGCGGGAAGGTCCACTTCGAGTTCGCCCTCGACCTGCTGCTCGACGGTTTCGAACGGCTCAGGCGCGCGACACCCGCGCGGTGAACGCGATCAACTTGAGCAGCGCACGGTCGATCTTCTCCGCCACGGTCAGCGTCTCCTCGAAGCGGACCAGGCGCAGCTTCGGTTGGCGCTTGCCCCGCAGATAGAGCGAGCAGGCCAGATCGGAGCAGAGGTACTCACCGACCGAATTGCCGTTGCGGCCGGCCGCCCCCGCCAGGGGTGCGGTGAACAGGCTGACCCCGCCGGCCGCGTGATCGGTCAGGCAGACCTGGCACATGCTGGAGCGGCCGGCGCCGGCCCGGCCGCTCTCCGCCTTGCGTAACAGGATGCCGATCGGGCCGGCATCACCCCCGGGCACCACGATCACCGCGCGCTGCGGCGCGGACGGGTCGACGAAGCCGTAGAAGTCGAGATCGCCCCAGGGGGTGTCGCGGAAGTCGGGCGGCAGCTTGATCCGGCCTGCCTCACCCTTGCTGCAGTTGACGAACGAGGCCCGGATCCCGGCCTCGCTGATCGGTTCCATGAGGCCGGACCCTCGCACATCCGGCGCCGGCCGTCACCCCATTTCCAGGTGCAGCCGGAAGACGCTGCCGGCCGGATCACCCGGCTCGTACGACACCCGGCCGCCGTTCGCCTCGGCCAGGCTCGCCACGATGTGCAGGCCCAGGCCGTGCCCCTCGGCGGCGTTCTCGGCGGCCTGCGTGTACCGCTCGAACAGGTGTGCCCGCAACTGCTCCGGCACGCCGGCGCCGGCGTCGTGCACACCGACCACCACCTCGCCGCCGGCCACGGTCACCGTCACCCGGGTGGCCCCGCCGCCGTACTTGCGGGCGTTGGTCAGGAAGTTGACCACGATCTGCCGCAGGTGCGCCGGATTGGCCAGCACGCACAGATCGGCCGGGCAGTCGATCGGGACCGCGGCGTCGGCCCCGTCCGCCGCGTCGCGCAGCGCGGCGGCCAGCGGCACGGGTTGCCGGACCGTGGTCAGCTCCCCGGCGTCGAGCTTGCACATCGCCAGCACGTTGTGGCGCAGCTCGTCGATCCGGTGCGCGCCGGTGATGATCCGGGCGGTCAGATTCGACAGCTGCGGCGGCAGCTCCGCCTCGCTGAGCACCTCGCCATAGCCCAGGATCGCGGTCAGCGGGGTTCCGATGTCGTGCGAGAGCATCCCCATAAGGTCCAGTTTCAGCTGGTTGGCGCGCTGCAACTGGTCGTTGCGCTCGGCCAGCACGACCTGCGCCGCGTCCCGTTCCCGTTCGGCCCGGACCTGCTCGGTGATGTCCTGCACGATCCCGATCAGGTGCAGCGGCCGCCCGTCGGCGTCCCGGATCAGGCGTACCCCGGTCTGCACGTCGATGCTGTGCCCGTCGGCGTGCACCAGCCGTTTGATCCGCTCGTACGAGTCGCCCTCCCCGGCGAACAGCCCGGCCAGCGCCTCGGTGTCGCCGTCGCGGTCGTCCGGGTGCGTCAGCTGGATCACGCCGTACCCGGTCAGCTCGGCCGCGGACCGGCCCACCATCCGCGCGTAGGCGTCGTTGAC
The DNA here is from genome assembly GCF_900119315.1 of Actinoplanes sp. SE50/110. NCBI lineage: Bacteria > Bacillati > Actinomycetota > Actinomycetes > Micromonosporales > Micromonosporaceae > Actinoplanes > Actinoplanes sp. SE50/110. The sequence continues at coordinate 2,151,453 of NZ_LT827010.1, forward strand.
GTGCAGGATGTTCCCGTCCAGCCCGACGATCACCTGCCCGATCGTCGACTGGTGGAACTGCACCCGGAACCGCCGCTCGCTCTCCTCGCGCGCCTGCTCGGCCCGCCGCCGCTCGGTGATGTCGGTGCTCGTCTCGATGATCTCCCGGCCGCCGCCGCCCGCGGCCGGCCGCGACACGTGCCGGCTCAGCACCACCACGGTCCGCCCGTCGGCGCGCCGGTGCACCAGCTCGCCCTCCCAGAAGCCCACCTCCTCCAGCGCCTGATCCACCTCCGCCACCTGCTTCGGGAACACGGTGGACAGCAGCCGGTGAATGTTGCGCCCCACCGCGGCGGCCGCCGGCCACCCGTACATCTGCTCCGCGCCCCGGTTCCAGAACCGGATCGTCCCGTCCGGATCCCGCACGATGATCGCCGCCGGCGCCGCGTCGATCAGCTCGGCCTGCCGACGCAACTGCTCCTCGGCCGCCCGCCGGTCGCTGATGTCGTGCAGGAACGCGTGGAACACCGGCCGCCCACCGGACATGCTCGTCGTCTGCAGGGTGAACTCCACCGGGAACGTCCGTCCCTCCCGGTCCACCGCCGGCAGCTCCAGCCGCTGCCCGGCCAGTCGCGACCGCCCGCTCTCGCGCACCCGGTCCAGTCCGTGCCGATGCGCCTCCCGGTGCGCCTCCGGCACGATGAGCTTGCTCAGGTCGGCGCCCACCGCCTCGTCGCGCACCCAGCCGAACAGCCGCTCCGCCGCCGGGTTCCACTCCTGGACCAGACCGTTCGCGTCGATCGACACGTAGGCGTCCTGCGACACGTCCAGGATCCGCCGCACCACCGCGGACGTCTCCTCGGCCAGCTGCACCGCCCGCGCCAGCTCGATCTCCGACGACACCGCGGCCGCCAGATCCTCCAGGATCGCCAGCTCGCTCTCCGACCAGATCCGCGGCACCTGGTCGATCGCGCAGAACGCCCCCAGCGTCTGCCCGTCCACCCGGATCGGCATCCCGGCGTACGCGACCACCCCGATCTCCTCGATCGCCAGGTTGTCCCGCACCAGCGGATGCTCCCGAGCATCCGCCACCACCAGCGGCTCGTCGCCGTCCACCACGTGCCGGCAGAACGAATGGGTCAGCGGCGTCCCGCCCTGTTCCGCCCACGGCCGCGGCAACCCGAGCTGGGTGGCGAACACCTGCCGATCGTCGAGCACCAGCGACACCAGCGCAGTCGGCGCACCCAGCAGCCGGGATGCCAGCCGGGTCAGCCGCCGCAGCCCGGCGGACTCCGCGCCGTCCAGCAGCCCGGTCGCGCGTACCGCGGCCACGCGCTCCGGATCCTGGACCCGCCGCTGGACCACCATGTCCCGCTGTTCGGCACACCCGGCCGATAATTGAGCGCGAGATATCCTAAAACACCCATATGGTACAGCTGCGGCCGTGACGGCCCGCGGTCACCGGGCGTCGTGGTCGGCGGCGAACCGGTCCAGCAGGCTCTGCGGCGCGTTGTCGTCGAAGCAGAGGACCAGGTTGCGGGCGGTCTCCGCGGCGGCTGCGGCACTGCGCGGGAAGAGCTCACCCTCGTACGATGCCAGCGCCTTGTCGAGGTCTCCGGGGTGGGCCGCGATCGCCTCGCCGAGCGACGCGCCGTCCAGCATGGCGAGGTTCGCGCCCTCGCCGGCGAACGGGGACATGACGTGCGCGGCGTCGCCGAGCAGGGTCACGCCGGGCACCCGCTGCCACCGGTGCCCGGTCGGCAGCGCATGGATCGTGCGTGGCACCAGCGGGCCGTCCGCCTCGGTGATCAGCGCGTGCAACTCCGGCGCCCAGCCGGGGAACTCGCCGGTCAGCAGCGCCTTGGCCCGCGCGGTGTCGGCCCAGTCGATGCCGTCAATCCACTCCGCGGGTTTCCGCAGCGCGACGTAGACGTGCAGGCTGCCGTCGGTCTCCCGGTGCGCCAGGAAACCCTGGCCGGGCCCGAGCGCGAACAGCATCCCGTCGCCGACGGTTCGGGCCGGCCCGGGGTGCCGCACATCCGCATCGAGGAGATCGAGTTCAACGAAGGACATTCCGGTGTACGAGGGTTGCGCGCCGGACAGCAGCGGTCGCACCCGTGACCACGCGCCGTCGGCCCCGACCAGCAGGTCCGTGCGGACCGTCGCACCGTCGGCGAAGGTCAGCTCGTGCCGCCCACCGCCGATGCCGGTGACCGCGGTGACCTTGCTGCCCCACCTGATCGTCCCCTCCGGCAGCGAGTCCAGCAGCACCTGCCGCAGCTGCCCGCGGTCCACCTCGGGGCGGCTGCCGTCGCCCGCGTCGGACTCGTCGGAGTGCACGACGCCGTGCCTGTCCAGGATCCGGGTCGCCGCCCCGCCCGAGTGGATGATCTTCTGGAACTCGTCGAACAGGCCGGCGGACCGGAGCGCCACCTGGCCGTTGTAGTCGTGGATGTCGAGCATGCCGCCCTGGGTCCGGGCCTGTGGGGAGGCGTCGAGCTCGTAGATGGTGGCGGCGATGCCGTGCAGGTGCAGCACACGGGCGAGCGTCAGCCCGCCGAGTCCGGCGCCGACGATGGTGACGGGGGTGGTCATGGCGTTCCTCCTGATCATGACGAACTCATTCGTGACGAACATGTTCGTAAAGGGTGTGCGGGGCCGCCGCCGAGGGCGGGCCGTTTCATGCAGGGTGGGTGGGATCGGTCGTGGCAACCGTCTCGATGCCGGTGATCAGGGCGGAGAATGCCCACTTCAGGCGCTCCACGCCGGTGCCGGTGAAGAGGTGGTCGCGGGTCTGGGCGAGGTGCGGGAACTCGCCGGCCGGGGCCTCCCGCACGGCCATCGTGAACAGCGCGGTCTCGTCGTCGGCGCCGGCGGTCTCGTCGCGGGTGCCCTGCTCGGCGGCGGTGGCCGTGCCGAGCTGCAGCAGGAGGTCGACGCCCCAGGCGGCCTGCGTGGACGGCACGCCGCCGGCGAGCAGCAGGCCCAGGATCGCGTCGACCAGGCGCAGGTAGTGCGGCCCGGACGGGCGTAGCGTCAGCACCGAGCGCGCCAGGCTCGGATGGGCGAACAGGGTCCGCGTGTATCCGCACAGCAGCTCGATCAGCTCGCCGCGCCAGCCGTCGCCGGCGGCCGGAACCGGTAGGTCGGCGAGCAGTTCGTCGAGGATCGCGCCGTGCAGCTCGGCCGTGTTCTGCACGTAGACGTAGAGGGACGCCGGGCCGGTGTCGAGCTCGGCCGCGAGTCGGCGCATGGTGAGCCGCTCGAGACCCTCCTCGCGCATGATCCGCAGGCCCACGGCGACCGCGCCCGCCCGGCTCAGCGGCGGTTTGGCCGGCCGATCCCGGCGGCTGACCGGTACGCGTCGTGGACTCATAACGTGATCGTAGCGAACATGTTCGTCAGCGGCAAGGGCCGGCCCGGTTCAGGGGACGGCGCCGAGCATGGTCAGCACGTCGGTGAACATGGCCGTGGTGGTGACCGGGTCGAGGTGTTCGGCCTGCCAGCTGCGGCCGCGGATGCCCTGCAGCACGGCGACCATCACGGTGCGCACGGTGCGCAGGGTGGCCGGGGAGAGCAGCACCGCCGAGGTGCCGTCGGCGTGGGCGGCCCGGGAGGCCGCGCCCAGGGCGACCAGGGCGGCCGCCGCGCCGTTGAGGATCTGGGCGACGTGCAGGCGGTCGCGGTCCAGGTTGAACGCGGCGACGTGTACGGCCAGGCCGAGTGCGGCCAGCAGCCGGCCGGTCTCGTCGCCGCTGAGGACCGCGGGCATGGTGGCGGAGTCGTCCTCGGCGGTGGCCGCGCCGCTGCCGAAGCCGGCGACCAGGTCGGCCGCCAGGTCGGGCGGGATCCGGATCTCGGCGAGCGGGCCGTCCGGGAAGCGGCGGCGCAGGGCGGCCTCGACGGCGTCCCGGATCACATAGGCGGGCACCACCCGGTGCTGGTCGGCGAGCCGCTGCATGATCACCGCGACGACGTCGTCGGGGGACATCGGCCGCTCCATCCACCCACCGTATCGGGGCGCGGTCCGCGGCGGGGCCCTGCGGGCGGGTCAGTCCGGGCAGGGGTTCAGTCCAGGGCGGGGAAGGTGATGCGGGCCGTGGTGCCGTGCGGGTCGCTGGTCACCTCGAGGGTGCCGAGGTGGGCCAGGATGGTGGCACGGGCGATGGTGAGGCCCAGGCCGACGCCGGGCACCGCCTGGTCGCGGGCGTGCTGACCGCGGTAGAAGCGGTCGAAGACGTACGGCAGCTCGTCCTGCGGAATGCCCACGCCGCTGTCCCGCACCTCGACGGCCGGCCGGCCGCCGCCGGTGACGCGCACGGTGATCGGCCGGTCGGCCGGGGTGAACAGCAGCGCGTTGCGCAGCAGCTGTTCGATGGCGCCGGCGAGCCGGGCCAGGTCGGCCAGGATCGGGGCGGGTGACGCCGGGTGGATGGTGACCGGGGTGGTGCGCAGGCCGGTCAGGGCGCGGCAGGCGGTGAGGGCCGCGGCGACGGCGGTGTTCAGGTCGATCGGGCCGACCGGGGCGGGCAGCGGGGCGTCGTGCGGCCGGGTGCCGGCCAGGATGTGGTCGACCATCGTCACCAGGCGGCGCCCGTTGCGGTGGATCGGTTCGATCAGGCGGCGGTACGGTTCCAGGTCGTCGTTCTCGGCGAGCAGTTCCAGGTATCCCTGGATGCTGGTGACCGGGGTGCGCAGCTCGTGCGTGATGGTGGCGACCAGGTCCTCCTCGCGCTGGGCGGCGCGGGCCAGTTCGTCGCCGAGTTCGGCGAGGCGCAGCCGGCCGCGGATCGCGGTGAGGTGGGTGGCGGCCTGCCCGGCGAACGAGGTGAGCGCGTCGATCTGCCGGTCGCCGATCTCCCGGGCCTCGTCGTCGATGACGCACATCGCGCCGAGCACGTGGCCTTCGCCGTCGATGACGGGTGCGCCGGCGTAGAACCGGATGTGCGGGTCCCCGGTCACGTTGCGGTAGGCCCGGAAGTGCGGGTCGCGGGTGGCGTCGGGGACGATCAGCGGTTTGCGGGTCGGCACGAGCCGGGCGCAGAACGACACGTCGAGCGGGGTCTCGGCGTCGGCCAGGCCGACGTTGCCGGCGAACCACTGGCGGTCCCGGTCGACCAGGGAGACGGCCGCCATCGGGGTGTCGAACATGGTGGCGGCCAGCCGGGTCAGGTCGTCGAGCACCGCGGGCCGGGGCCGGTCCAGCACCTGGTAGGTGCGGAGCGCGGCGAGCCGGGATTCGTCGTGGACGGCGTCGCTCATGGCCTGACCATCGGGCAACGGTGAGGTGTCCTGAGGGTTTGCCGAAGAACGGCAGCCGCGTTGTGGCACCCGGTACGGGCCGGGACGCCACCGCGCGGCTGCCGTCGCCGTTCAGCCCTTGGTGACGACGGCGTGCTTGCCGGCGGCCTTGATCGTGTAGCTCACGGAGACCTTGGTGAACGGGTTCTTCGCGCTGACGTGCGCGCCACCCTTGATGTTGGTGACGGCGATGACCTTGAATTCGGCATTGCGGTTGTACGCCGAGGCCTCACTGGCCGCGTACTTGCGCACCGCCGACACCGTGACGGTCTTGCCGGCCGCCTTCTTCTCGGTGGTCTTGGCCGCCGTGGTCGCCACCCGCTTCACGTCGGCGGCCATGGTCAGGTAGGCCATCGCCTTCATCAGGGTGGCCTGGGCGATCACCTGGTCGCCGGCGGGCAGCGTGATGGTCTGCGGTCCGTAGTTGTACCGGAAGGTGTCCTCCAGGCCGCTCCCGCTCATCTTGCCGGCGGTCACCGCACCGGCCGTGTTGACGGTGAAGGTCCAGGTCATCTTGTCGTCGTCGACGTAGCTGTAGTCGGTGGTCCCGTCGTCGTGGGCCACCTTGGTACCGGCGTGCCGCGGGTCGGACACCACCATGCTCGACGGGGCGGGCAGGTTCTCGCCGGCCCAGGAGTCGAGGGTGAGCTTGCTGTCGGCCGCGAAGACGTATTTCGCCGACGCGTAGCCGGCCATCTTGGCGGCGGCCCGCGTGGTGGGGTCGTCCAGGTAGTGGTAGTCGCCCTTGCCGGCGGCGCCGTATCCGCCGCCGGTCCCGCCGACCGCCGTGCCGGTGGTGGTGTAGTAGCCGAGGCCGGTCGCCGGGTCGGCGGCGAACAGGGCCGAGCCGGTCTGGGTCGCACCGCTCAGGCTGGCCGTGACGCTGAAGTCGCCGCCGTAACCGTTGATCTCGGCGGGTGCGGTGGTGCCGGCCACGCTCTTGAGCGCCGCGTACATCTCGGCGCTGGTCAGTGACGTGGTGGTGTCGGCGGCCCAGGCCGCGCCCGGGGCGACCAGGACGCCCGCCGCCAGCGAGGCGGCGGTGAACAGACGAAGCACCGGCTTTTCCTTCCTGTCGTGGATGGTGCTGCTGAGGCTATTAACGCTGCTCAGAGCATGTGTGCATATTCCGTGAAACCCGACAAAGGCCCCTGCAATGCGATAGAACGGGCCTTAAGTGCGACGCATCAGAACCGACGAACGGGGTACGAGCGGTGGCGACTCCCACGCAGTCCGAGATCCGCGAGGAAGAGCACGAAGAGCAGCGGCAGAGCCTGAGCACGGCGGCGGCCCGCAACCTCACGACCACCACCAAGACCGCGCCGCAGATGCAGGAGATCACTTCGCGATGGCTGCTCCGTAAGCTTCCCTGGGTTCAGGTCGCCGGTGGGGCGTATCGGGTGAACCGGCGGATGACTTATCGGATCGGCGACGGCCGGCTGAGCTTCACCAACGTCGGTGCGCAGGTCCGGGTCGTCCCGGCCGAGCTGCGGGAACTCTCGGTGCTCAGCGAGTTCGACGACGCGGACGTGCTGGCCGCCATGGCCGACAAGTTCGTGCAGCAGGAGTACCAGCCCGGTCAGGTGATCGTCGAGTTCGGCTCGGTCGCCGACCACGTGTACGTGATCGCGCACGGCAAGGTGAACAAGGTCGGCGTCGGCAACTACGGCGACCCGGTCAACCTGGGGGTGCTCGCCGACGGGGAGGCGTTCGGCGAGAAGTCGCTCACCGACGAGGAGCGGATCTGGGACTACACCGCCAAGGCGATGACCGCGGTGACCCTGCTGGCCATGCCGCGCTCGGCGTTCACCGCGCTGCTCGGCCAGAGTGACCACCTGCGCACGCACGTCGAGCAGTTCCGGGCCAAGAACCGCCGGCCGCAGAACAAGCACGGCGAGGCGGAGATCTCGGTGGCCGCCGGGCACACCGGCGAACCGAAGCTGGACGGCACGTACGTCGACTACGAGCTGACGCCGCGCGAATACGAGCTGAGCGTCGCGCAGACCGTGCTGCGCGTGCACACCCGGGTCGCCGACCTCTACAACGAGCCGATGAACCAGGTGGAGCAGCAGCTCCGGCTGACCGTCGAGGCGCTGCGCGAGCGTCAGGAATACGAAATGATCAACAACCGCGAGTTCGGCCTGCTGCACAACGCCGACCTGCGGCAGCGCATCCACACCCGGGGCGGCCCGCCCACCCCGGACGACCTCGACGAGCTGCTCAGCATGCGGCGCGGCACCAGGATGTTCGTGGCCCACCCGCAGGCGGTCGCCGCGTTCGGCCGGGAGTGCACCAAGCGGGGCATCTATCCACCGATGCTGGAACAGGACGGCGGCACCTTCCTGTCCTGGCGCGGGGTCCCGATCCTGCCGTGCGGCAAGATCCCGGTGACCGAGACGCACACCACCTCGATCCTGGCGATGCGCACCGGGGAGAGCGACCAGGGTGTGGTCGGGCTGCACCAGACCGGGATCCCGGACGAGTACGAGCCGAGCCTGTCCGTGCGGTTCATGGGGATCAGCGAGCAGGCGATCATGTCGTACCTGGTGAGCGCGTACTACTCGGCCGCGGTGCTGGTGCCGGACGCGCTGGGCATCCTGGACCACGTCGAGCTGTCCCACTGACATGGTGAGCACAGTGATCGCCTCGGGGCCCACCGGCCTGGGCACCTCCGCGGCCCGTCTCTTCGGTCGGGTGGACCGGGACGAGCCGGAGCTCTTCTGCCCGGCGCCGCTGCGCGACGACCGGGCGCTGGGGGAGCGGGTCAACGACGCCGTGGTCCAGTGGGCCGAGAAGGCCGGCATCTACCCCGGCCGGCTGGACAAGCTGCGCGGGGCGAACTTCGGCCGCTTCATGATGCTCGCCCACCCGGCCACCAGCGATCCCGACCGGCTGCTCGCCGCGACGAAGTGTCTGGTCGCCGAGTGGGCGGCGGACGACTACTACGTCGACGAGGTGTCCCTGGGCGCGGATCCGATGGTGGTCGGCTCGCGGCTGGCCAACCTCTACTCGGTGGTCGACCCGGCCTCGCTGACCCCGCGCTATCAGGCCGACTTCGAGAAGCATCACCGCCTGCAGCCGATCTCGGTGGCGTTCCGCACCGCGATGGAACACCTGGCCGAGTACGCCTCGGTCACCCAACTGGCCCGGTTCCAGCACCAGATGGCGATCCTGTTCGTCGCCTGGTCGCAGGAGGCCGACTGGCACGCCAACCGGCGCACCCCGCCGGTCTGGGAGTATCTGGTGCAGCGGCACCTGAACAGCTATCTGCCGCCGATGATCCTGGTCGACGTGCTGGCCGGGTACGAGCTGTCGCCGGCCGAGTTCTTCGATCCGCGGGTCCGCGCGGCGTTCACCACCGCAGGCAACGCCGCCGTGCTGGTCAACGACCTCTACTCGGGCAGGAACGAGTCCGAGACCGATCACAACCTGCCGACCGTGCTGGTGTCCGGGGAGCGGCTCACGCCGCGGGCCGCGGTCCGGCGCACCGTGGAGATCCACAACGAGTTGATGCACACCTTCGTGACCTCGGCCGCGTCGTTGAGCGCGTCCGGCTCGCCGCAGCTGCGCCGGTTTCTCGCGGACACCTGGGCCTGGCTGGGCGGAAGTCGCGAGTGGCACGCCACGAGCGGCCGCTACCACTCATCCAACTGAACAGGATTCATCATGACAAGTGCTGTTGCTTCGCCACTGCGGACCGACTTCGAGCGCTCGGTCGCCAGCTACTGGAACACCAACCGGGCCGACCCGGTCAACCTGCGCCTCGGCGAGGTCGACGGGCTGTACCACCACCACTACGGCGTCGGCGAGCCCGACCTCAGCGTGCTGGACGGCCCGGCCGACACCCGCGAGCAGCGGATCATCGCCGAGCTGCACCGGCTGGAGAACGCCCAGGCCGACCTGCTGCTCGACCACCTCGGCCCGATCCGGCCGGGCGACGCGCTGCTCGACGGCGGGTCCGGCCGCGGCGGCACCAGCATCATGGCCAACGCGCGGTTCGGCTGCCGGGTCGACGGGGTGTCCATCTCGGAATACCAGGTGGGTTTCGCCAACGAGCAGGCCGCTCAGCGCGGCGTCGCCGACAGGGTGCGCTTCCACTTCCGCAACATGCTGGACTCCGGATTCGCGACCGGGTCACGGCAGGCGATCTGGACGAACGAGACGACGATGTACGTCGACCTGTTCGACCTGTACGCGGAGTTCGCCCGGATGCTCGGCTTCGGCGGCCGCTACGTGTGCATCACCGGTTGCGCCAACGACGTGACCGGCCGGCGCTCCAAGGCGGTCAACAGGATCAACGAGCACTACACCTGTGACATCCACCCGCGCAGCGACTACTTCAAGGCGCTCGCCGCCCACGATCTCGTGCCGATCGCCGTCACCGACCTGACCGCGGCCACCATCCCGTACTGGGAGCTGCGCGCCCGGTCCGAGGTGGCGACCGGGATCGAACAGGCTTTCCTCACGGCGTACTCAGAAGGCAGTTTCCACTACCTTCTGATCGCCGCCGATCGGGTCTGACCAGCCTGATCGGATGCGCCGCCGCCGGGGGCACTGCCCCCGGCGGCGGTTTGTTTTCGCGTTTCGCGTCGGGGTACAGGCTCGGCATGGCCCTGCCGATCGAGGACTACGCGATCATCGCCGACACCCAGACCGCGGCCCTGGTCGGTCGCAACGGATCGATCGACTGGCTCTGCGTGCCCCGCTTCGACTCCGGCGCGATCTTCGCGGCGCTGCTCGGCGAGGCGGAGAACGGCCACTGGACCATCGCACCGTCCGGCGAGGTGGTCACCACCCGCCGCCGCTACCGGGACGACACGCTGGTGTTGGAGACGGAGTTCGAGACGGCCGGCGGCGTCGCCCGGTTGATCGACTTCATGCCGCCGCGCACCGACTCGCCGTCCGTCATCCGGATCGTCGAGGGCGTCCGCGGGCAGGTGGACTTCGGCATGGAGCTGCGGCTGCGCTTCGACTATGGACACGTCGTGCCATGGGTCTACCGCGAGGGTGGGGCGCTCGTCGCGGTCGCCGGTCCGGACGCGGCCTGGTTGCGCACCGACGTGCCGACCCGGGGCGAGAATCTGACCACCAAAGCCGATTTCCGGGTACGGGCGGGGGAACGCGCCGCCTTCACCCTGACCTGGCGCCCGTCGCATCTGCCCTCGCCCGCCCCGCTGGACCCGGCCCACGAGCTCGGCGTGACCGAGGGTTACTGGCGCGGCTGGGTGTCCGCCTGCACGTACGAGGGGGAGTGGCGGGACGCCGTCGTCCGATCGCTGCTCACTCTGAAAGCCCTCACCTACGCACCCACCGGCGGCATTGTCGCGGCCGCCACCACCAGCCTCCCGGAGAAACTCGGCGGCGTCCGCAACTGGGACTACCGCTTCTGCTGGCTCCGCGACGCCACCATCACCCTGCAGTCGCTGCTCTTCTCCGGTTTCCAGAGTGAGGCGATCGCCTGGCGCAAATGGCTGCTGCGCGCGATCGCCGGCAACCCCGCCGAGCTGCAGATCATGTACGGCGTCGCCGGCGAACGCCGCCTCGACGAGTATCTGGCCGACTGGCTCACCGGCTACGACGGCAACCCGGTCCGGATCGGCAACGCCGCCGCCGAGCAGTTCCAGTTGGACGTGTACGGCGAGGTGATGGACGCCCTGCATCAGGGCCGCCGGGCCGGCCTCAAAGCCGACGACCCGTCCTGGGGCCTGCAGGTCAAACTGATGGAGTTCGTCGAGGAGCACTGGCAGGACCCGGACGAGGGCATCTGGGAGGTCCGCGGCGGCCCCCGCCAGTTCACCCACTCCAAACTGATGGCCTGGGTCGCCGCCGACCGCGCCGTCAAGGCCGTCGAGGAGTTCGGCCTGGACGGCCCCGCCGACCGCTGGCGCCGCCTGCGCGACGAGATCCGTCAGGACATCCTGGACAAGGGTTACGACCCGGTCCGCAAGACCTTCACCCAGTACTACGGCTCCGATGAGCTCGACGCCGCGATGCTGATGGTCCCCCTGGTCGGCTTCCTCCCCGGGGATGACGAACGCGTCGCCGGCACGGTCGCCGCCATCGAGCAACACCTGCTGGTCGACGGTTTCGTCCAGCGGTACACCCAACATCCGGACGCCGACGTCGACGGCCTTCCCCCGGGCGAGGGCGCGTTCCTGGCCTGCACGTTCTGGCTGGCCGACAACTACGCGCTGATGGGTCGCCACGACGAGGCCCGGGAGACGTTCGCCCGCCTGCTGGCCCTGCGCAACGACGTGGGTCTGCTCGCCGAGGAGTACGACACCACCACCGGCCGCCTGGTCGGCAACTTCCCTCAGGCCTTCAGTCACGTCCCGCTGATCGACACGGCCCGGACCTTGACCAGCGCGCTGGCGCCGACCGAGGCCCGGGCCTCGGAGGGCCTCAGGTAGCGGCCGAGCCGCCACTCCCCGCGATCACCCCGCTCACCGCTTCTCGCAGGCGATCCCGTCCTTGTCACGGTCCAGCCTCTTGTTCGCCGCATAGAGATCGTTGTTCACGGAGAAGGTGGTGACCGGCTTGGTGGACCCGCTCACCCTGTCCTCGGCGCCCCGCTTGCCGACCCCGTGCTTGTACTTCTTGTTCAGCTCAGTGCAGTTCTTGAACGTCACCGCCGGCGCCGCTCCGGCGGGCCCCACCATGCCGGCGCCACCCCCGGCCACCAGCGCCAACACCACGATCCCACGAATCACCGTACGCATCCCGCCACCCTAGGTGCTCGCGCGCCGCTGACCGATAGTGGTCACCCCATCGAGTCGATCGGCCGGTGCTGCGGACGGCATCCGGAGCCGGCACGGCGTGCACCGGGGAGGGTGAAGATCACAGGTGGGGGCGGCGGGGCGATCGGTAGCGTGCCGGGTATGCAGCAGAGGAAACTGGGGGAACTGACCGTCTCGGCGCTCGGGTTCGGGGCGATGGGGATGAGCCACGGCTATGGGCCGGGTCCGGACCGGGAAGCGAACATCGGACTGCTCCGGGCCGCCGTCGAGCGGGGGGTGACCTTCTTCGACACCGCCGAGGTCTACGGGCCGTGGGTCAACGAGGAGCTGGTCGGGGAGGCACTGCAGCCGGTCCGGGAGCAGGTGGTGATCGCCACCAAGTTCGGCTTCGTGATCGGGGCGGACGGGCGGCAGGGGGCCGGGGTGGACAGTCGGCCGGAGAACATCCGGCGGGTGGCCGACGCCTCGCTGCGGCGGCTGCGGGTGGACACGATCGACCTGTTCTACCAGCACCGGGTGGATCCCGACGTGCCGATCGAGGAGGTGGCCGGGACGGTGCGGGAGCTGATCGCGGCCGGGAAGGTGCGGGCGTTCGGGCTGTCCGAGGCGTCCGCGGCGACCGTGCGCAGGGCGCACGCGGTGCAGCCGGTCAGCGCCGTGCAGAGTGAGTATTCGCTGTGGTGGCGGCGGCCCGAGGAGGAGCTGCTGGACACCCTCGGTGAGCTGGGCATCGGGTTCGTGCCGTTCAGCCCGCTCGGGCGGGGCTTCCTGACCGGGAAGATCGGGGCGGACACCGTGTTCGCCGAGAACGACATGCGCAACGGGCTGCCGCGGTTCTCGGCTCAGGCGCGGGCGGCGAATCAGGCGCTGGTCGAGCTGATCGGCCGGATCGCGGCCGGCAAGGGTGCGACGCCGGCGCAGATCGCGCTGGCCTGGCTGCTCGCGCAGCGGCCGTGGATCGTGCCGATCCCGGGGACGCGGCGGCTGGAGCGGCTGCGGGAGAACCTGGGTGCCCTCGACGTGGAGCTCAGCCCGGCAGATCTGGCCGAGATCGGGTCGGCCGCGGACCGGGCCGGGGTGCAGGGCGAGCGCTATCCGGAAAAGATGGAGCGGATGACCAACCTGTGAGGCGGTATCAGCCCGATGATCGGCGGCCGGGCCTCGGTTGATCCGGTAATACCGCCCGCCCGCCCCCGCGGAGGACGATGAGGTGCCATAGGGGGCGATCATGGGCGATTCTCTCGGCAGCTACCGGTCGGCGATGCGGGATGCCTGGCACGGCTGGTGGATCAACTGGCCGCTGTCGCAGCGGGTCCGGGTGGGCGACGTGCTGGACACGTCCGGCGGCACCATCCGGCCCGCCGGCGACCTGACGAAATACGGGGTGGCCGGCGCTGCGGCGGCGGCCGCGCCACCGGCCGACTTCCTGTACGACGCGAACGGCTCGGCCCAGGTCACGTTCAAACTGTCCGGCACCACCCCGCCGGGCTTCTCGGCGCTGGCCCAGGCCGACGCCGGTGCGCTGGTCAGCTTCAAGGGCGACACCAGTGTGCTGGCGCTGTTCACCGGGCTGACCCAGGACCGTTTCGCCGACACCCGGGCGGTCGCCGGCAATCTGGTCAAGCAGTTCTGGAACGGCGTGTGGGCGCCGGAACTGGCCGGGGTCACCGACGTGGTCACGGCCGCGGCCGGTACCGTGCTGGCCGCCTCCGACACGGACGCCTCGGCCGAGCTGCGGGTGGACGCGACAGTCGGCGCCGGCCCGCTGAAACTGGCCGACCTGGCCGGGAACGTCGCGGTGGCCCGGTCCAGCCGGGTCGGCCTGGAGTGGTCCGGCACCGAGGTCACCCCGTTCTACCGGGTGTTCCGGCTGCGCCGGACGTGGCTGCACCGGGTGGCGACGGATTACGGGCCGCGCCAGCCGGGGCGGGGCGCCGCACCCGAGGCGGTGCCGCCGCTGCTGGTCGACGAGGCCCGCGACGACCCGGATGCGGTGCTGGAGCCGCTGTGAGCACGGTGGACGCCGAGCTGGCCGTCGCCGCCGACCAGCGGACCGTCACGCTGACCGTGGCGGGTCGCCCGCCGGCCACCGCGACGATCACCGGTGTGCTCGATCCGGCGCATTTCGACGGGGCGCTGGACCGCCGGATCCCGGCCGAGACCCGCGGCAAGCTGGGTCGCGAGCTGTTCGACGCGGTGATCCGGGAGGACACCGCCCGGCTGTGGAACGAGGTCGACGAGGACGGCACCCCGCTGCGGCTGCGCCTGCGGATCCCGCCGCCGTTGCGTGGCCTGCCCTGGGAGCTGCTCGCCTCCGGGGCGGACCGGCTGGCGCTGCGCCGCGGCGGCACCCTCTGGCGGGGCGGTCCGCCGCGGGCCGGCGCCGAGGTGGACGGCCCGCTGCGGGTGCTGGTGGTGGTCTGCAACCCGACCGATCGGCAGGTGCTCGGCGACGAGGAGCTGGCCGGGCTGACCGGGGCGGCCGCCGAGTGCCCGGCCCGCGCGCACATCGAGATCGTCGACGGGCCGGACCGGGACCGGCTGGCCAAGGAGATCGACCGGCTGCGGCCGCACGTGCTGCACTTCATCGGCCACGGCATGCCGCGGGTCCCGGGCCGGGCCGCCGCGCTGGCCTTCAACTGGGTGACCGCCGGGCGGCCACAGGGCGCCGGGTGGGAGCTGGCCAGCACCGAGGTCGGCCTGATGATGTCGGACGACTGGACGCCGCGGCTGGTCGTGGTCAACGCCTGCCGGACCGCGGCCGACGCCCTGGACCAGGTCGGCGGCGTGGCCGAGGCGTTCCTGCGGGCCGGCGCCGGCGCTGTGGTGGCCATGCAGGCCGACGTCGAGTCGCCGGCCGCCGCCACCTTCGCCGGATTGCTCTATCAGGGCATCTTCGCCGGGCTGGGGCTGGACCGGGCGGTCGCCGCGGCCCGGACCGAACTGGCCCGCACGACCGGCGACACCGGCGAGTGGGCGATCCCGGTGCTGACCTGCCGCACCGACCCGGCCGATGTGGTGCGCACCGGGTTCCGCCGGCCGGCCGAGCAGATCGCCGGCCTGACCGCCCGCCCGGAGTACCAGATGCTCCGCAACTTCCTGGACCACGCGCCCGGCCGGCGGGACGCCTGGTGGGCCCTGGACCCGCTGACCGCGACCCCGCCGCGGTCGCTGCTGGTGGTCGGTGGCCGCTCCGGCAACCCGCACAAGCCGACCGGGAAGACCTGGTTCACCCGGTTCAGCCTGCTCACCTACTTCCTGCGCGGCTACCGGGTCACCTATGTGGACCTGGGAGTGCCGCTGGCCCGGCCGGACGGCGAGCACGCGCTCACCAAGACGTGGCTGCACGTGCTGCAGATGATGCGCGAGGCGTGCACCGATCCGGGGCAGGCGGAGCCGCTGCCGGCCGCGGCGTTCGCCGGCTTCGACGCGCTGTTCGGCACCCTCGCCGGGGAGCCGGCCGGCTGGTCGGGGGAGCGGTGGCGGTTCGACGAGAACCGGCCGCGCGCCGCCGAGCAGCGCGACCGGATCCTGGACGGCTTCCGCACCGCGCTGGCCGCCGCGGCCGGTGACCGGCCGCACGTGATCGCGCTGGACAACGCCGAGCAGGTGCTGCCCGAGTCGTTCGACAGCGCGATCTATCCGAGCCTGCTGCGCCCGGTCGCCGCGGCCGGCGGCGGGCTGCGGCTGATGCTGGTCGGCAAGGCCGACTGGCTGGCCGCCCGGCTGCCCGGCCGGGACCAGGCCTACTGGGGTCCGGTGGTCACCATCGGCGATTTCGAGGCACCCCAGATGATGCGCCTGGCCCGGGACTACTGCCGCCGCCGCGGGCTACCGTTCGAGCTGCTCAAGCCGGTGTTCGGGGCGATCTGCGGGGTGAGCCCGCAGGCCTGGGTGACCCGGTTCGACGAGGTGCTCGACGTGATCGGGCCGGTGGCGCCGTGACCGACCAGCGGCTCGCCGAGATCGTCCGGCTGCTGGCCGCCGGGCGTTCCCTGGAGGACATCCAGCGGGACTGCCTGCCGGAGAGCTGGCGTCGGGCGTTGCGGGTCTGCGCCGCGGCCGGCGACTTCGACCGCGCGCTGTACGACACGGTCCTGGCCGCGCACGGCGCCCCGGACGCCCCGGCCCTCGACGAGTTGACCGGCCGTGGCCTGCTGGAGCGGGCCGGCGACGACCGCTGGCGGATCCGCCGGTCGGAGGCGGTCGCCTGGATGGGCGAGTGGCAGCCGGCCCGGGACCGGCTGGCCGCCCTGGAGGCCGACATCGCGGCCTGGCTGGCCGGGCGCGGCCCACAGATCGAGCGGCTGCGGCACCTGCTGGTGGCCGACCCGGCGGCCGCGATCGCACTGTTCGAGGCGGAGTTCCGGGCCGCCGACCGGAACCGGGACTTCGCCCGCTGCCAGGACCTGATCGACGTGCTCGGCGACCCGAAGCGGCTCACCTACGCCGGGCCGGAGGTGGCGGCGCTGCGGCTGGAACGCGCCGGCTATCTGCGGGCCCGGCTGTTCTGGTCGGCGACGTGGAGCCGCTCGGCGCAGTATCTGGAGCCGGACGGGCTGGCCGGGCAGGCCGACGCGCTGCTCGACGGCCGCGGGCCGCGGGTCTGGCAGGTGTTCGCGCCGACCGGCACCGGCAAGACCGTGCAGCTGCAGTGGCTGATCGCCCGCCGCTGCGTCCCGGCCGAGTTCGACATCCCGTGCGCCCGGATCGACTTCGACGTGGTCGACCCGGTGGTCAGCGCCCGCTACCCGTGGCTGCTCCTGCTGGACATCGCCGAGCAGCTGGAACGCCGCTGGGCCCGGCGGGTCTTCGAACGGCTGGACCGCTTCGCCTCGTACCGCGGCCTGCTCGACCGGCAGGATTCGCAACAGGCCCGGGCGGCCGCCGAGGGACTCACCGCGCAGGACCCGGAGCGGCTGGAACGGGCCGTCTCGGAGATCTTCGTCCGCCGGTTCAACGACGCGGCCGGCGCCGGACCGGTGCTGCTGGTCGTCGACACGATGGAGGAGGTGCTGCTCGGCCCGGGCGCCGACGACCTGCTGCGCGCGCTGGCCCGGATCGTCGCCCAGTGCCCGTCGCTGCGGCTGATCCTGGCCGGGCGCTACGACCTGCGCGAGCGGGCCGGGGCGGCGCTGGCCGCGTTCGGCGACGTGCGGCCGGTCGCGCTCGGCGACTTCACCCCCGAGCAGACCGGCCGATATCTGCGGGAGATCCGGCACATCACCGATCCGGACCTGGTCGCCGCGGTGGTCGAGCGGACCGGCGGGCACCCGTTCCTGGTCGCCATGTTCGCCGACCTGATCGCGGAGGAGCCGGCGACCAGCCCGGCCGACCTGCGCGCCTACCGGGATCCGGCGCTGCGGCTGCTGATCGACCGGGTGATCCGCCGGATCCCCGATCCGGATGTGCGCTGGCTGGTCCGCTACGGGGTGGTCCCGCGCCGGCTGTATTACGCCGACCTCCACATGATGTGGCCGTTCCTGGTCAGCGGCCGCTCCGGCGTCACCGACCGCGACGACCCGCGCGCCGACCGGCACCACCTCGCCGGCGACGACGGCGTCTTCCCGGTCGGCGGTGAGGTGTCGGCCAAGGAGGCGGTCTGGCGGCGGCTGCTCGACTACGCGGCGCAACGCTCCTGGGTGTCCGAACCGGATCGGGATGGACGGCTGGTCGTCTTCCACCAGAAGGTGCGCGCCCCGATGCGCGAGCTGATCGCCGCCCAGCCGGTCGCGCTGGACCTGCACGCCGCGTTCCGGCAGCGCTTCGACGACCTGGCCGCGGCGCACCCGCAGGCTCCCGCGCCGTTCGAGCGCGAGGCCTACTACCACCGGGTGCAGCTCGGTGACCCCGGCGCGCAACGGTACTGGGACGCGCGGATCCGGGCCCGGCGCGCCGCCGGCGACCTGGACGGACTCGCCGGACTGGCCCGCGACGTACTCACCGGCGACTACCCGGACGGCGTGATCGAACCGGGGCAGCGGGCCGACGCGCTGGTCTGGCTCGCCTACGCGGCGATCGAGCGCGCCCGGCGGGCCGGCGCGCCCGCCGCCGACCCGCTGTGGAACGAGGCCGAGGGTTTCCTGGCCCGCGCCGACCGGCTCCGGACCGCGGCCCAGCTGCCGGCTGGTGGGCTGGCGGTTGCCATGTACGCCGCGACCCTCTGCGTCGGTGACCGATCCACCGAGGCAGCCTCCCTGGTCGTCGCCGCCCTGCCGAAGGCGAGCGCCGACGACCGGATCGACCTGCTCCGGGTCCTCGCCGACGCGGCCGGCCACGCCTCCGGGGTGATCTTCGCGGAGGCGCTGGACCTGGCCGGGCAGCGCCGGCCGGACCAGGTGGAGCCGCTGGCCCTGGCCCTGGCCCGGGACGCCGAGAAAGCCGGTCGGTTCGACCGGGCGCTCGACTGGTGCCGCCGAGCCGGGGGTGTCCGGGCCCGGCTGCGCGAGGCCGAGCTGCTCATCTCGGCGTACCAGCCGGGGACCGCGCTGGAGGTGCTCGCCCGGGTCCGGCCGGACGCCCCGGCCGAGCGGGTGGAACGGCACCGGCTGTGCGGCCGGGCCTGCGGGCGGCTCGGGATCAGCGAGGCGGCGGTCGGCTACCTCGGTTCCGCGGTCGAGGCCGCCGGCGAGGTGACCGACGGCCGCCGGGCCGCCCTGCTCGCCCGGGTCCACCAGGAACGCGCGCTGGTCCTCGGCGACCTGCTGCTGCTCGACGAGG
Source organism: Actinoplanes sp. SE50/110 (assembly GCF_900119315.1). Lineage (NCBI taxonomy): Bacteria > Bacillati > Actinomycetota > Actinomycetes > Micromonosporales > Micromonosporaceae > Actinoplanes > Actinoplanes sp. SE50/110. Next base: position 2,170,190 of record NZ_LT827010.1, read on the forward strand.
CCGAGCACGACCTCAAGCTGGCCGCCGCCCTGTGGAGCCAGGCCGGGTTCACCGAGGGGCACCCCGAATCGGCGTACCTCCATCATCGTTTCCTGGTGCGGCAGGTCGGTGACCTGCGGGCGGCGGCCGCGCTGCAGCGGCCGCCGGTGCCGGCCGACGACCGGATCGGCGTGCTGTGGGACGAGCTGGTCGCCGAACGGCTCGACCAGGACCGGCCGGAGCCGGTCACCGGCCCACCGCAGCAGGTGGCCGTCGTGATCGCGGCCCGGCTGGCGCGTGACTGGGCGGCGCACCGGCACCTGCTCGGCCCGCTGGCCGAGGCGATGGGCCGGATCAGTCCGCCGTCGGCCCGGCTCGGGGTGCTGGCCGAGCTGGCCCGGCACCCCGGCCCGGCCCCGGCCGAGGAGGTGGCCCGGCTGCGCGAGGTGCTCACCTGGCCGCCCGACCACCCGGACGACGGGCCCGCCCAACTGCCTCTGCTGGCCGTGCTGGAACGCCTCGCCGGCGATCCGGACCGCGCCGCCGTGGTGCTGCAGCCGGTGAGCCGGGCCGACCCGCTGCTCGGCTCGCGGATGCTGGACGCCGCGGCCGGGCGGCTGGCTCAGCCCGAGACGCTGCTCCCGGTGCCGTCGTACCCGCTGCTGCGGGCGGTCGGGCTGCGCCGGCTGGCACTCGGCACCGGCGCGGCCGCGTGGTACGCCGAGGCGGTCCGGCTGTGCCGCTCGGTCGACCGGCCGTCCCGCTGGGCGATCGACATCTACCGCGAGGCCGCGGAGCACCTGGGTGACCCGCGGCTGCGGGCCGCCGCCACCGACCTGGACTGGCGGCTCGGCCGGATGTTCGGCGGCCCCGAACCGGAGTCGCTGGTCGCCGTCGCGGCCCTGGCGGCGCACCCGCTGACCTGGCCGGCCGGGGTCCCGCAGACCTTCTACGAGCTGCAGGTGCGGCTCGTGCAGGACTGGCGTGCCCTCACCCTCGAGCTGGGCCGGGCCCTCGCCGCGCCCGTCCCGCCGGACCGACTGGACTCCGACGACGTGCTCCTTCACGGCCTGCCCTGGGAACTGGCCACGCCCGCCGCCCCGGCGCTGTGGCGGGCCATGCCGTCCCGGGCCCGGCCGGCCGACGTGCGCTGGCTGCAGTACGCGCTGACCACACTCGGCGCGGTCGTCGAGGTGGACGGGGTGCTCGGCCCGGAGACCGGGGCGGCGCTCGATTGCCGGGACCTGACCCCGCCGCTGCGCGGGGAGCCGCTCGCCCGGCTGCGCGGGTCGGTGGCCCGCGACCGGGGCGCCCGGCGGCTGAGCGCGGTGGTGGTGCAGGCCGTCGCCGGAACCTCGCACGAGGACTACGGCTACCACGTGGCCGATCTGTACCAGCGGTGCGGCTATCAGGTGCGCTCGGTGCCCGGCCTGGAGCAGGTGCTCGCCGACGAGCCGGCGGTGCTGCACGTGTGCGGCCGGCTCGACTACCGGGACTCCGGGCCGCACTTCCGGCTCGGGCCGGGCAGCGTGCTGGAGCCCTCCGACGTGGTCCGGCTGCTGCGGTCCGGGCGGCCCGGGCGGGAGCCGGTGCTGGTGCTCGACCCGCCGTACCCGGGGTCGCCCTACGACGTGCCGTGGCAGATCGTGCTGCGCAACCTGTTCGCCGCGCACGTGTTCGCCGAGGGCTGCGTACCGGCCGTGCTGGCGACCGGGCTGATCCGCAGCGGCGGTGACTATGTGCTGACCATCGCGGACGGGCTGGCGCACGGCCGGTCACCGCTCGACCTGGTGCGGGCGATCCGGCCGGCCGGGGTGCCGGATGGCCGGCCGCTGGACTTCAAACGCGACGACGAGCTGCTGGCGGCCCGGTCGACGACGCTGTTCGCCGCCCCGACGGCGCTGCTGTGACCACGCCGGGGGAGGCCTTCCCCGCGATGTCCCGGGAGGCTGCGCCGGCGGTCCCGCGGGAGGCTGCGCCGGCGGTCCCGCGGGAGGCTGCGCCGGCGGTCCCGCGGGAGGTTTCGCCGGCGGTGCTGCGCGAGGCGGAGCTGGTGCACGCGGTGCGGGGGCTGCGCGACGAATGGGCGTACTGGGCGGAGCTGGCCGGTACCGAGCCGATGGCGAAACACACCAGCCAGATCGAGGCGATCACCCGGCTGCTCGGCGCCGGCCTCGACCGGGCGGACACCTTCGAGCTGGTCCTCGACCTGTTCCACGTCTGGGACTTCTTCCGCGCCAAACTGCTGCTGCGCCGGGTCGGCCCGCTGAGCCGGATCCTGGCCGTCGCCGACGAGCTGGCCTGGGCGGTGTACCGGCCCTCGGTGCTGGCCGCGGGCGTCGCCGCCGGCCGCAAGGAGCCGCCGCTGGTCTTCCTCGACCGCGGCGCGGTCCCGTTCGCGGCGGCCCGCGGCGCCGGCTACCGCGACCTGCTGCCCCGCGGGGTGCGCACGACCGCCGGGCTGACGGCGGTCCGCGAACTGCCGGTCCCGGTGATCGGCATCCCGTGGTATCTCACCGGCCACCTGCCCGGGGTGCTGCTGGTCGCGCACGAGGCCGGGCACCACGTCGAGGACGACTGCGGCCTGACCGCGGACCTTCCCGCCGCGCTCGCCGGTCTGGACGCCGGCACCGCCGCGCGGTGGACCCCCTGGCTGGGCGAGGCGTTCGCCGACGTCGTCGCCACCGTCGCCTGCGGCCCCGCCTACCCGATGATCCTCGCCGAGGCCCTGCGCGACGCCGGCGACGGCGCGGGCGCCGAGTCCTATCCGCCGCCCGCCGACCGGCTCGATCTCTGCCGCGGCGCGGCCGGAGACGACCGGACCGACTCTCCGGCCGGGTCCGTGGGCCATCGGATGGCGACGGCGCGGTACGCCGGCCTGGGCGACCGTAGCCTGCGCGACGTGCTGACCCATCCGGATGTGGCGAGGGCCGAGGTCGGCGCGGCCGGGCTGCTCCGGGGCCTCGGCAGCGCGCTGACCGACGTCCGCGCCGTCCTCCCCGCCGCCGCTCTGGCCTTCCTCGCCGACCCACCCGCGTACGACACGATGCGGGTCGACTCGCGGGCCGTCGACGAGATCCTGGCCCTGCGCCCGCGCGGCCCCCGAGCCGGCAACGACCCCGCCGCCGCCGAGGCGCGGGATCTCGCCGCGGCGCAGAGCCTGGTGAAAGCTCTTTCGTGACCGACAGCGGATGTGGAACGGCCTGGCGATTGTTCGCCACGCGCAGCGGCCGCATCGCCGGACCCGCTCGCCCCCCGATGAGCGACGGTCAGTTGTCGGCCGCAGCGCACGACATCTGCCTCATGAACCTGATTTTCCGGGGGTTCGTTCGTTGATCTACCTGGGGGTTCGTGCAAGGGAAGGATGAGGATGCGGGGGATCTTCAGGACCGGGTTGATCGGCCTCGTGGTGCTGGGGGCGGTGAGCGTCGCCGATGAGGCGCGGGCCGTCCGTCCGGCGGCGGCCATCAGTCGGTCGTCGGACGGCGTGGCACGATACGGTGGCCAGGGACCGTTCCGGTAGAGGAGTTGCGTGATGACCGGCTGGCCGGCCGCTCCGGCGATCTACGAGATCGACACCTGGCCGTGGCTGACCGGCCTGACCCGCCGTTTCGGCCGTCCGGTCACCCTCGGTGACGTGCCGGCCGAGGTCTGGGACGAGGTGGCCGCGCCCGGCATGGACGCGGTCTGGCTGATGGGTGTCTGGGAGCGCAGCCCGGCGGGCCTGGCGGTGGCCCGGGTCAACGACGGGCTGCAGCGGGCGTTCCGGCAGGCGCTGCCCGATCTGGCGCCGGAGGACGTGGTCGGCTCGCCGTACTGTGTGCGCCGCTACCGTGCCGACGATCGCCTCGGTGGCCCGGCCGGGCTCGCCGCCGCCCGCGCCGAGCTGAACAGACGCGGGTTGAAGCTGGTCCTGGACTACGTGCCGAACCATGTCGCGCCGGACCATCCCGCGGTGGTCCGGCATCCGGACTGGTTCATCCGGGGCAGCGAGGACGATCTGGCCGCCGACCCGACCGGCTGGTTCCACGCCGGCGGGCGGGTGATCGCGCACGGCCGCGACCCGTACTTTCCGCCGTGGCCGGATGTCGCCCAGCTGAACGCGTTCGCCCCCGGGATGCGGGCCGCGACCCTGGCCGTCATGTCGCAGATCGCCGAGCAGTGCGACGGGATGCGCTGCGACATGGCGATGCTGCTCACCAACGACATCTTCGCCGGCACCTGGGGTCGCTGGGCCGGTCCGCGCCCGGACGACGAGTTCTGGCCGGCGCTCATCGGTGAGCTGCGGCGCCGGCATCCGGAGGTGGTGCTGATCGCCGAGGTGTACTGGGAGACCGAGTGGCTGCTGCAGCAGCAGGGCTTCGACTTCTGCTACGACAAGCGGCTCTACGACCGCCTCGCCCACGAGGACGCCGGGTCGGTGCGCCGGCACCTGGCGGCCGGGCTGGGCTATCAGGAGCGGCTGATCCGGTTCCTGGAGAACCATGACGAGCCGCGGGCCGCGGCGACCCTGCCGGGCGGGCGGAACCGGGCGGCGGCGGTGGCGATGGCCACCCTGCCCGGGGCGACGCTGTGGCACGACGGGCAGTTCGACGGCCGGCGCGCGCACCTGCCGGTGTTCCTGGCCCGCTATCGCGACGAGCATCTCGACCCGGGCCTGCGCGACTTTCACCGCCGGCTGGTCCGGCTGGCGCCGGCCGTCCGGCGGGGGCGGTGGCGGCTGCTCGGCACGTCCGGGTGGGCCGACAACGAGTCCCATCAGGACCTGCTCGCCTGGGCGTGGGAGGCGGCGCTGGTGGTGGTCAACTATTCCGGGCGGCCGGCGCAGGGCCGGGTGGAGTTGCCCTGGCCGTCGCTGGCCGGGCGGGCGTGGCGGCTGGTCGACCGGTTGGACGGGCGGGTCTTCGAACGGTCCGGCAGCGAGCTGGCGGCCGAGGGGCTCTACGTCGATCTGCCGGCGTGGGGTTTCCACGTGCTCACGCTGTCCTGATCGACCGGCGCCGCCGCCCGGCGTGGCGCTTCGTTTCCGGCGGTCACCGGGCCGGACAGTGCGAGGATGTGCGTCGTCCGGGCTTGTTTCCGGGAGAGGCTTCGGGAATGATCGCGCGCCGGCTCGGCTGGGAACGGAACCTCCTGCGCCGCACCTCGGACCGGGTCGAGAGCCTGGTGATGTTCGTTCTGGTCCTCACGTTCCTCGCGGGCGCCCCGCTGCTGGCCTGGTGGGCCGGCGCGGCCAGCTACCGCGCGGACGTGCGGGCCCGCGACTGGGAACGCGCGCACGTCTTCCAGGTCGACGCGGTCCTGGTCGAGGACTCCGGCACGTACGGCGCCATCGGCACCCGCACCGCCGCCCCGCAGGCCGCCCGCGCCACCTGGATCGCCCCGGACGGCACCGCCCACAGCGGCCTGGTCCAGACTCCCACCGAGGTCCACGCCGGCGCCCGGATCGCGATCTGGGTCGACGACACCGGCCGCCTGCAGGCGCCACCCCTGCGGCACAGCCCCACCTCGCAGGGCATCCTGGTCGCCCTCTGCGCCATCCTCTGCCTGGCCGCCTTCCTGGCCGGCCTGCACCGCACCACCCGCGCCCTGCTGGACCGCCACCGCTGCGCATCCTGGGCCCGTGAATGGCGCGTCGTCGGCCCCCGCTGGAGCCGGGACCCCCGCTGGCGCCGCCGCCGCTGAACGGCCGGGGGGTGGTCGCGATCCGCCTGCGTCTGCGATCCTGTTCCGACTGCCGTCCTGATCGGACGGACATCGGGACGGGAGGCCGGGTGCTCATACTCGGGTGGCATGGCGGGATCAGACCGGAGTGGGACGATCTCGGGCCCGGCTGGTCGACCCACGACGGCGCAGCCGTGCTGCTACGGGACGGGCAGATCGTCGCGGCCGTCGAGGAGGAACGCCTCAACCGGGTCAAACACTCGAACTTCTTCCCCGCCCGGGCCATCGCCCGATGCCTGGAGATCGGGGGCGTCCGCCTTCCGGACGTCGACGTGGTGGCGATGAATTTCCAGGAGCGGACCCGGGAGATCTTTCCGGCGGACGCCGGTCTGCCGTCGCCCAACGCCTTCCTGGACGACCCGTCGAGCGGGACCCCGACGGTGCGGGACGCCCTGCGGGAGATCTTCGACCGGCACTTCGCCACGGACGTCGCCGACCGTCTGCACTTCTGCCACCATCACCAGGCGCATCTGTGGAGCGCCTGGGGGCCGAGCGGATTCCCGGAGGCGCTCGGCGTCTCGATCGACGGGTCCGGCGACGCGCTGTCCGGGATGGTCGCCCGGGCCGGCGAGGCGGGCCTGGAGGTGCTGCGGGAGTGGCCGGTCCCGCATTCGCTCGGCGACCTCTACTCGGACAGCATCCGTCTCCTGGGCTACCGGCGGTTCGACGAGTACAAGGTCATGGGACTCGCGCCGTACGGTGATCCGCGGCGGTTCCGGTCGCTGTTCGAGCAGTTCTACGAGCTGCGGCCGGAGGGCGGGTTCCGGCTCGCCACCCGGGCCGAGCGCTGGGGACTGATCCACGACGCCGGGCTGCTGCCGCTGGCCCGCCGGTCCGGCCAGCCGTTCACCACCCTGCACTCCGACTTCGCGGCCGGGCTGCAGGAGGCCCTGGAAACCGTGGTGCTGCACGTCATCCGGCATTTCGCGACGAGCACCGGACTGCGCCGGATGGTCTACGCCGGCGGTGTCGCGCACAACTGCACCCTGAACGGGCGGTTACTGCACGAGGGGCTGTTCGACGAGGTCTACGTCCAACCGGCCGCGCACGACGCGGGCGGGGCGCTGGGCGCCGCACTGCACGCCGACCACGTGCTGGGCGGCGGCGGCCGGGCGGCGATGCCGCACCTGTCGCTGGGCACCGACCTGCCATCGGCATCGCGGATCGCCGATCGGCTCGCGGCGTGGTCGGGGCTCGTCGAGGTGACCCGGCTGACCGACCCGATCGGCACGACGGCCCGCGAGCTGGCCGGCGGCGCGGTCGTGGGCTGGGTGCACGGCCGGTCCGAGTTCGGCCCGCGCGCTCTCGGCAACCGCAGCATCCTGGCCGATCCGCGGCCGGCCGGGAACAAATCGCGCATCAACGAGATGGTCAAGAAACGGGAGGGCTACCGGCCGTTCGCTCCCTCGGTGCTGCAGGAACACCTGGCCGGTCTCGTCGAGATGCCCGCCGCCCGGGCCGACCTGTCGTTCATGACCTACACGCTGACCATCCGGGCCGAGCACCGGGAGCTGCTCGGCGCGGTCACCCACGTCGACGGCAGCGCCCGGGTGCAGAGTGTCTCCCGGAGCCGGCAGCCGCGGTACTGGGCGCTGATCGACGCGTTCCGCGAGTTGACCGGTGTGCCGGCGCTGCTGAACACGTCGTTCAACAACAATGCGGAGCCGATCGCCGACTCGGTCGACGACAGCGTCGTCTGCTTCCTGACCACGGGAATCGACCTGCTGGTGGTCGACGACTTCCTGGTTCGCCGCCGGCCCGGCCTGGATCTGGCGGAGCAGGCCCGGACACTGTGCCCCGGCGTGCCGCTGAGCCGCAAGCTGGTCTCCCGCCCGGCCCCGGACGGGTCCGGCTTCCACCACTCGATCGAGGCGACCGCCAGCGCGCACTTCGTCCAGCAGCGGGTGGACGTCTCCGCCGGCCTGCACCGCGTGCTGTCGCTGGCGGACGGCCGCTCGACGGTCGCCGAGCTGTGCTCCGCCGCCGCCGTGACCGAGGCCGCGCAGCCCGGGATACTGCGGGAATTGATCACGGTTTGGGAGCGCCGCGCCGTTACCATGCGGCCATCAGGGTCCGTCCGCGAGCGAGCTTGAGGTTCAGATGTCAGCGTTCCGGAATTACGCCATGTCGCTGATCAGCGCCTCTGTGACGGTGGTGATCGGCCTGCTCTCCGACATCGTGTTCAAGCTGTCCAACAACGAGACGTTCATCGTGGTGTCCACCGGTGCCGTGGTCTCGCTGGCGGTGGCGCTGATCGAACAGCGGATGAACAGCGATCAGAAGGAGTTCCGCGCGCACATCACCGCCGAGATGGCGGAGAAGCTGGACCTCTTCCGGATGATCGACGAGATCGACGATCCCCAGCTGCGCGCCGAGGTGTTCCTGCTGGCCCGCAGGCTGAGCATCGGGGAGGTGCCGTCGCACATCGCCGCGATCCGCACCCCGATGCTCTACGACCGGGCGCGTTCCACGGTGTACGCGTCCAACGTCAGCCTGACCCGGCCGATGCTCTACCGATGGGACTCACTGGCCCGGTTCCGCCGGATCGTCGAGGTCAGCGGGCGTCGCTCGGCCGAGGGCGTCACCTTCACGCGCACGTTCTTCCTCAGCCGCCGACAGATCATCGCGCCGGACGGGCGGTGGGACGAGCGCAGCTGGCGCACGCTGCGGGCGCAGACCGAGGCCGGCATCGCGGTGCGCATCGTCTGGGCCGAGGACCTGGAGCTGGACAACCTGCCGCCGCATCGCAAGCTGGTGCGCGACCTGACCATCTTCGACAGCCTGGAGGCGGTGGACACGACCGGCGTCCAGGTCATCTACCGGCACCCGTCGGACCGGCTCCGCGAGTTCCTCGACATCGAGAAGGAGCAGCTCAAGTATTCCGAGTCCTTCGACCGGTACACCGGGGTCGAGCTGGTCGATCTGGAGGAGCTGGCCGCGGCCGAGGTGGCCGGGAGCGCGAGTGGCTGACCTGCGCGGCGCAGCGGCCGAGGCGCTGGCCGGCACCGGTGTGGCGGCGGTCGCCGGGACGGGTCTGCTGCCCCTGATGCCGCCGGCGGCAGTGCCGGATTTCCTGGCCGCGTGGTCCAGACTGGAGCCCGACGCCTATCTGCCCGGCGGGTCGACCTTCCGCCGCCGGCGGTACGGCCGGATCGCGGCGGTGCCCGGCGCGGACGGCGAATACCGGCTCGACGACCTGCCCGGCGCGCCGTTCACCCAGTCGGCCGCGACGATCCCGCTGTACCGGGGTGCGGCTCGCCGGTTCGCGCCGGTCGGTACGTCGTTCCTGCGCTCATCCGCCCTGCGCACGCTGCTCCGATTCGACCTGGACGTGATCGGCCGGCTCGAGCCGCGCGCCTTCGGCATCGGTATCCACCTCATCCGGGTGACCGTCGGCCCGGATCATCCCGAGAATCCGGCCCCCGAAGGTCGGCACTTCGATGGACATCTCTATGTGGCGATGCACCTGATCGGCCGGGAGTCGTGCTCCGGCGGGTCCTCCCTCGTTTTCATGCCAGGTGATGACAAGCCCGTGTTCAGCACGACGCTGACCGGGCGCCTGGATACCCTGATCGTCGACGACCGCCGGGTGGAACACGAGGTGAGCCCGGTGCGGGCGCTCGGCCCCGGCGCGGTCCGGGACATGCTGCTGGTCGATTTCGATCCGTTGGACGACATCTAGTAGTCGTGGAAGGGAAGCCGTCGTGACCGAGACCGGTCTTCGTGGAGTCTTCAACATTCTCGCCACACCGTTCACCGCGGACCTGGGGGTCGACACCGCGAGCATCGGCACCCTGGTCGACGGGGTGCTGGCGACCGGGGTCGACGGGGTGACCGTGCTCGGCGTGGCCGGTGAGGCGCACAGGTTGAACGCCGAGGAACGGAGCCTGGTCGTCGCCACGGCGGTCGAGGCGGTGGCCGGTCGGGTGCCGGTCTATGTCGGAGCCAGCCACGACGACACGGCCACGGTGGTGCAGGCCGGGACCGAGGCGCGCAAGCTGGGCGCGGCCGGGCTGATGATCGCCCCGCCGAAGGGCTGGACCGCGGGGGAGGCGCTGACCGCGCACTACCGTGAGGTGGCCGACAGCGTGGGCCTGCCGATCGTGCTGCAGGACTTCCCGGCGGCCAGCGGTGTCGATCTCACCCCGGAGCAGATGGCCGAGCTCGTCGCGGCGGTCCCGCTGATCACCACGATCAAACTGGAGAGTCTGCCGACACCGGTCCGCACCGCGCGCACCCGGGCGCTGCTGCCGCCGGGTCGGACCATCCTCGGCGGCATGGGCGGGATGTATCTGCTCGACGAGCTGCGGCACGGGTCGGCCGGCACGATGACCGGTTTCGCCTACACCGAGGCGTTGATCGACATCTGTCGCGCCTGGGCGGATGGGGACGTCGCGCGGGCGAAATCGACGTACACCCGATTCCTCCGTCTGCTGGTCTTCGAGCAGCAGGCCGGGGTGGGGCTGGCGGTCCGTAAGGAGATCCTGCGGCGGCGGGGGTTCATCGCCGACGGCTCGCTCCGGCAGCCCGGCCAGCCGATCGACGAGCTGACCGCCGCCGACCTGACCGAGCTGCTGGCGGACCTCGGCCTGGCCGGGTGACCCGCGCCGGCCCCGCGGCATGGCACCATGGCCGGATGGGCGGTCTTGAGCAGCGGCTTCGTGATCTCAAACGGCTGCGTCAGGTGCGGGATCGGATCGATCGGGACTATGCTCAGCCGCTCGATGTGGAGGCGCTGGCACGCGGGGCGCACATGTCGGCGGGGCATCTGAGCCGGGAGTTCCGGAGCGCCTTCGGGGAGTCGCCGTACGGCTATCTGATGACCCGGCGGATCGAGCGGGCCATGGCGCTGCTGCGGCGCGGCGATCTGAGTGTGACCGAGGTCTGTTTCGCGGTGGGGTGTTCGTCGCTGGGAACGTTCAGCACCCGGTTCACCGAGCTGGTCGGGATCTCGCCGAGCGCGTACCGGCGGACCGCCGCGGACGCGACCGACGGGATGCCGAACTGTGTGGCGAAACAGGTCACCAGACCGGTCAGGAATCGAGAAGCCCGGACCGCCGGTCGTTCCTAGCATGGGCCGCATGGACATTCGGATTCAGGCCAGTTTCCTGCCGCACGACGACGCCGAGGCGGCCATCGGCTTCTACCGTGACGTGCTCGGCTTCGAGGTGCGCAAGGACGTCGGTTTCAAGGACATGCGGTGGATCACGGTCGGTGCCAAAGGGCAGCCGGTGTCGATCGTGCTGCACCCGCCGGCCGCCGACCCGAGCATCACCGACGATGAGCGCCGGGTGATCGCCGAGATGATGGCCAAGGGCAGCTACGCCGCGGTCACGCTGGCCACCGAGGACCTCGACGGGGTGTTCGAGCGGCTGGTGGCCGGCGGCGCCGACGTGGTGCAGGAGCCGGCCGACCAGCCGTACGGGATCCGCGACTGCGCCTTCCGGGACCCGGCCGGCAACCTGATCCGGATCAACCAGCTCTAGGAACGGCTCCGCGTCGCTGATCCGGTGACGTGGCGGACGGGGTCTCGCCGGCCGCGAGCCGAAGCTGCCGATCACGGTTCGCCGGCCGTCGCCGTGAAGCCCGGTCGGCACCTGTCGCGGGAAGAAGCGCTCAGCCGCCTGACCGGTCACCGGCCAGGCGGCTGAGCGCTTTGTCCGTTTTTCCCTCGATCCCGCGGCGGCCCGGCCCGGCCATGGCGATCTTCGAGAGACTCGCCATGGTTGCGTTAACCATCGGGAGCCTGCCTGGCCCGGCCGGGGTCGACCGCGCGGCGGACATTCAGATCTGAACGCTCACCACATCGTCGATGTGCGATTTTGTGATCGCCATATGAGTGAGAGAGCGCTCTATTCCGGAGGGCGATTTCCGCCTCGGCTCATTTCGACCTCGCTCTCCGTACGCGCCGAGCTGCCGGCCGGTGCGCGGGTCGCGCCGGCCTGGTGAGCAGCGCCTTGATCAACCTTCATCGTTTTCCCTGGGCGTCGCCGCTTTTCGCAAGATCCGTCGTGGTCAGCGGAGATGGACCCACTGTCGATATGTGACGGCGGCCCACCGCGTTTATCGGCGGCCGGATCATTCGCCACTCGCTCCCGCGCACCCGACCCCGCTCTTGTCGCAGCGCGGCCCGCCAGCGCCCCGGCCGCCCGCGCCGTCCGTATGTGAACGCTCACGTTGCGGTGATGTCACGTTTCGCCCGGGTTACCGTTCGGGGTCTTGACAGATTATTAGCGTCGATGGGTGAATGTGTTCAATCCTGATCGGACCAGTGATTGATCAACTAGCGTTTGCGTGTGAAGCCGTGAGGCTTTGAGGGGGCTCCCATGTTCAGAAACGTCGCTTTCGTGCGCCCTAGGTCCGTCGCCGCCACCTTCGCCGCAGCCGCCCTGCTGCTCGGCGCGGGCGCCTGTTCGAAGGCCGAGGACTCCGGCACCGCCGGCACGGCCAGCGCGGGTCCGGCCGCCAGCCAGGTCGTCCAGTCCGCCGCCGCGAGCGGCCCCACCTGCACCCTGGAGCAGTACGGCGCCGCCAAACTCGACCTGAAGACGGCGCAGGTCGGCTTCTCCCAGTCGGAGAAGGAGGCGAACCCGTTCCGGATCGCCGAGACGCAGTCCATCAAGGACGAGGCGGCCAAGCTGGGCATCGCCAACCTGAAGACGACGAACGCGAACTCGCAGTTCACCAAGCAGGTCGCGGACGTCGAGCAGATGATCGACGGCGGGGTGCAACTGCTGGTCATCGCCCCGTTGAACTCCGACGGCTGGGACTCGGTGTTCGCCAAGGCCTCGGCCAAGCACATCCCGATCATCACGATCGACCGGAAGATCAACGCGACGGCCTGCAAGGACTACCTGACGTTCATCGGGTCCGACTTCGCCGAGCAGGGCAAGCGGGCCGCGGACGCGATGGCCAAGGCGCTGGGCAACAAGGGCGAGGTGGCGATCCTGCTGGGCGCGCCCGGCAACAACGTGACGACGCTGCGGACCAGCGGGTTCAAGGACGAGATCGCGAAGGTCGCGCCGGACATCAAGATCTCGTTCGAGCAGACCGGCAACTTCTCCCGCGAGGACGGGCAGAAGGTCGCCGAGCAGCTGCTGCAGTCCAAGCCGAACATCAACGGCATCTACGGCGAGAACGACGAGATGGCCCTGGGCGCGGTGACCGCGCTCAAGGGCGCGGGCAAGAAGGCCGGCGACGTCAAGATCGTCTCGATCGACGGCACCAAGGGCGCCGTGCAGGGCATCGTGGACGGCTGGTTCTCCGCGGTCATCGAGTCCAACCCGCGCTTCGGCCCGCTGGCCTTCCAGACCGCCACCGACTTCTTCGGCGGCAAGCCGGTCGGCCAGGACATCGTGATCCAGGACCGGGCGTACGACGAGAGCAACGCCAAGACGGATGTCGGCAGCGCGTACTGAGTGATCGCCCGCCGTCCGGTCGCGGCGACAACCGTGCCCGGGCGGCGGACCGGCTTGTGAGGAGGGCGCCGCATGGCGCTGCTGGAAGTGGCCGGCGTGTCGAAGGCCTTCCCCGGAGTGCGCGCGCTGGACGGGGTGTCGTTCACGCTGCAGCCCGGTGAGGTGCACGCCCTGGTGGGGGAGAACGGCGCCGGCAAGTCCACATTGATCAAGGTGCTCACCGGCGTCTACCAGCCGGACGGCGGCGAGGTGCGGTACCAGGGCGAACCGGCGCGGTTCGGCACCCCGCTGGACGCCCAGCGGGCCGGCATCTCGACCATCTACCAGGAGGTCAACCTCGTCCCGCTGATGAGCGTGGCGCACAACCTGTTCCTCGGGCGCGAACCACGCAACCGGTTCGGTCTGCTCGACGAGGCGCGGATGGTCCGCGAGGCCGGTGAGCTGCTGGCCGGCTACGGGGTGCGCACCGACGTACGCCGGCGTCTCGGCACCCTGGCGCTCGGCGCGCAGCAGATGGTGGCGCTGGCCCGGGCCGTGATGATCGACGCCAAGGTGGTCATCATGGACGAGCCCACCTCGTCGCTCGAACCCCGCGAGGTGGAGACGTTGTTCGGGGTGATCCGTGACCTGCACGCCCGGGGGATCGGCATCGTCTACGTCTCGCACCGGCTGGACGAGCTCTACCAGGTGTGCGACGCGGTGACGATCCTGCGCGACGGCAGACTCGTGCACACCGGCCGGATGGCCGATCTGGACCGGCGCCGGCTGGTTTCCCTGATGCTGGGCCGCGAGTTCGGCGACGACTTCACCAGCTTCACCGGCGCGGCCGAGAGCGCCGAGCCGACCGGCGAGCCGGTGCTGCGGGTCCGCGGCCTGACCAGTCGGCCGCGGCTCGACGACATCAGCTTCGACGTGCGACCCGGCGAGGTGGTCGGCCTCGGCGGCCTGCTCGGCGCCGGTCGCAGCGAGACGATCAAGGCGATCGGCGGGGCGTACCCGATCGACGCCGGCGACATCGAGGTCGGCGGGACGAAACTCGGCCGGCCCAGCACGGTCCGCGCGGTCCGGGCCGGTGTGGCCACCCAGCCCGAGGACCGCAAGGCCGAGGGGATCGTGCCCGGCCTGTCCATCCGGGACAACATCGCGCTGGCCGTCCTGCCCCGGATGACCAGGATGGGCCTGGTCAGCGACAAGAAGATCGACGAGGTCGTGCGGACCTACATGAGCCGGCTGCGGATCAAGGCGTCCAGCCCCGACCAGCCGGTCGGCGACCTTTCCGGCGGCAACCAGCAGAAGGTGCTGCTCGCCCGGCTGCTCGCCACCGGGCCGAAGGTGCTGCTGCTCGACGAGCCGACCCGGGGCATCGACGTGGGCGCCAAGGCCGAGGTGCAGGCGCTGATCGACGAGCTGGCGGCCGAGGGGCTCGGCGTGGTGCTGGTCTCCTCGGACGCCGAGGAACTGGTCGAGGGCGCCGACCGGGTGGTGGTGCTGCGCGACGGCGCGGTCGTCGGCATCCTGTCCGGCGACCGGGTGACCACCGAGGACCTGATGGCCACGATCGCGGAGGCCGCGGATGAGCACTGAGACCCTGACCCGCCGCCCCCGGGCCGCCGTCAGCGCGGCCTGGCTGCCCCGATACGGCGTGTACGCGGCGATCCTGCTGCTGGCCGCCTACAACGTCGCGTTCACGCCGTACTTCCTGACCCTGAGCAACCTGCGCATCCAGCTGATCCAGGCGGCGCCGGTGGTGATCGTGGCGCTCGGCATGGCCCTGGTGATCGGCACCGAGGGCATCGACCTGTCGGTCGGCTCGGTGATGGCCCTGGCCGCCGCGCTGATCCCGCTCTACCTGGGCTACGGCGTGGTCGCCGCGATCCTCGTGTCGCTGCTCGCCGGCGTCGCGGTCGGACTGATCAACGGGGTGCTGGTCGCCCGGGTCGGCCTGCAGCCGATCGTCGCCACCCTGGCACTGTTCGTCGGCGGCCGCGGCCTGGCCGTGGTCGTCTCCGGCGGCCGGCTCAAGGACATCCGCAACGACGACTTCCTCTACCTCGGCTCCGGTGACCTGCTCGGCATCCCGGTCCTGGTCTGGATCGCCGCGCTGCTCGTGCTGGCCGTCGCCTTCGTCATCCGGCGCACCGTCTTCGGCCGCCGGTTGCTCGCGATCGGCGGCAACCGGCCGGCCGCCGAGCTCGCCGGACTGCCGGTCAGAAAAGTCCTGATCGGTGTGTACGTTTTCTGCGCCGTGCTCGCCTCGATCGCCGGACTGTTGTCGGTCTCCCGGATCCAGTCCAGTGACGCGTCCGCGGTCGGCCTGCTGATCGAGCTCTCCGCGATCACCGCCGTGGTGGTCGGCGGCACGCCGCTCACCGGCGGCCGGGTGCGGGTGCTGGGCACCGTGGCCGGCGCCCTGCTCATGCAACTGGTGGTCGCCACCATGATCAAACACGATCTCCCGCCGTCCACGACCGAGATGGTGCAGGCCGTGATCATCCTGGTCGCGGTGTACGCGGCCCGGGAGAGGAGGACCCGGTGACCATGTCCGTCCCCCTGCCGGCCGGCCGCGAACCCGGTCGCCTCGCCGCGGTGGTCCGGCGTCAGGGTGCGCTCGCCGTGCTGGTCGCCGTCGTGGTGATCAGCCTGGCCGCGTTCCCCGGATTCCGCAGCGCCGACAACGCCGGCACCATCCTGGTCGCCGCGGCACCGCCGATGCTGATCGCGCTCGGCATGACCTTCGTGATCATCACGGGTGGGATCGACCTGTCGGTCGGCTCGCTCTACGCGCTCGGCGGGGTGGTCGCCGCCTGGGCGTCGCAGTACGGTTTCGCCGCGGCGCTGGCGGCTCCACTGCTGGTGTGCGGGGCCATCGGCGTACTCAACGGTGTCCTGATCTCCCGCACCGGCATGGCGCCGTTCATCGTGACCCTGGCCGCCCTGCTCGGCGCCCGCGGGTTGATGCGCAGCATCAGCGACGAGGGCTCGACCACCTACCTGGTCAGGAGCTCCGCCTTCCACGATCTCGGCACCGGTGCGGTGCTCGGCATCGGGCTGCCGGTCTGGGTGGGGGCCGTGCTGGTCGGCGCCGGCATCGTGGTCCTTAACCGGACCCGCTTCGGCCACGCGGTGCACGCGATCGGCGGCAGCGAGGACGCCGCGGCGCTGATGGGCCTCCCGGTCCGCCGGATCAAGGTCGCGGTGTACGTGCTGTCCGCCCTGCTCGCCGGCCTGGCTGGCGCGATCAACGCGGCCAAGCTCGGCTCCGGTGTCACCGTGCTCGGCAGCGGCATGGAACTGGACGCGATCGCCGCCGTGGTGATCGGCGGGACGCTGCTGACCGGGGGCTCCGGATCGGTCGCCGGGACGGTGGCCGGGGTGCTGCTGCTCGGGGTCATCCAGAACCTGATCAACCAGGTGGGCAACGTCAACAGCAACTGGCAGCAGGTGATCAGCGGGGCGTTCCTGGCCGTCGTGGTGGTGGCACAGACGTACCTGGTCCGCGCCCGGAGATCGCGGAACTGACCCCCGGCGGCGTGCCGCAGCCCACCACCCTGGGCTGCGGCACGGTTCGCGCCGGTGGGTTATCTTATTTCGCATGCGAACTAAGGAGACGGTCCGGATTCCGGTGACCACCGGCGGCGCGATCACCGCCACGGTGTTCACGCCCGAGGAGCCGGCCGCCGTGCTCGTCGTGCACTCCGCGACGGCCACCCCGCAGGGCTTCTACGCCGCCTTCGCCGAATACCTCGCCGCCGACGGGATCGCCGCGATCACCTACGACTACCGGGGCACCGGTCGGTCCGGGTCCCCGCGCGACCACCGCGACGTCGGCATGCGCGACTGGATCGGCGTCGACGCCCCCGCCGTCGCCGCCTGGGCCGGCGACCGTTTCCCCGGCCTGCCCCGGCTCGCCGTCGGCCACAGCCTGGGCGGGCACGCCATCGCCCTCGGCGCCGCCGGCACCGACCCGGCCGCCTCGGTGATCGTCGCCTCCCACCTCGCGGCCATCACCACCATCCCGTCCCGCCTCGAGCGCGCCCGGGTCCGCCTGCTGCTCCACCTGCTCGGGCCGGCCTCCGCCCGTCTGCTCGGATACGTACCGGCCAGCCGCCTCGGCCTCGGCGAAGACCTGCCGGCCGCCGCGATGGCCGACTGGGGCCGATGGGTCCGGATGGGCAACTACTTCTTCGACGATCCGTCGATGCGGGCCCGGGAGCGCACCGCCACCCTCACCGGCCCCGTCCTGGCGGTCGGCGCCGCCGACGACCCGTGGTCCACCCCGCCACAGATGGACGTCCTCACCACCCACCTCACCGGCGCCGACGTCGAACGCCGCACCTACACGCCGGCCGCCGCCGGCGTCCCGATGATCGGCCACCACGGGCTGCTGCGCCGCACCCTCAGCGAAGCGGTCTGGCCCGACCTGCTGGCCTGGCTCCGCGCCCACGCGGCGCGGGCGAGGAAGTGACCGCCCGGCCTGCCTCCCGCCGCCTCTTCGCCGTCCACCATCTCGGTCTCGCCGGTCCCGCGGATCGCGGGTCTCGCGGTTCTCGCCGGTCTCGCTGGTTTCGCTGGTCTCGCGGGTCTCGCCTGTCCCGCTGTCGCGGCCCGGGCGAGGCGATGGCTGTCCGCCGGGCCGCCGCCGGGCCGCCGCCGGGCCCACGCCGGGCCGCCGCCGGGCCCACGCCGGGCCGCCGCCGGGCCCACGCCGGG
Organism: Actinoplanes sp. SE50/110; assembly: GCF_900119315.1. Lineage (NCBI taxonomy): Bacteria > Bacillati > Actinomycetota > Actinomycetes > Micromonosporales > Micromonosporaceae > Actinoplanes > Actinoplanes sp. SE50/110. The sequence goes on from NZ_LT827010.1 coordinate 2,188,021, forward strand.
CCGCCGCCGGGCCGCCGCCGGGCCGCCGCCGGGCCGCCGCCGGGTCGTCTGGCTGGGGCACTCGGCGCTCGGCCCGCTGTGCCGCGCAGCTTGTGGGCCGTCGGGCTTGTGGGCGTGGGGTTGTGGGGGGTGGGCTTGTGGGGCGTGGGCTTGTGCACCGCGTACGGCCGGCTCGCTTGATGTTGACAAGATGACCGCGTGCGCCTGCCTCGCCTGATCTTCCTGCTCTTCAACGCCGACCGCGCGGTCCGGCGCTGGATCGACGCCCGCTCTGCCGACACCGGCATCGGCGCGTCCGGCGCCGGCGTGCTCTTCTACCTGGCCGGCCACGAGAACGCCCTGATCGGCGACGTGACCGCGGCCCTCGGCGCCTCCCCGTCCGGGATGAGCGGCCTGGTCAACCGCCTGGAACGCAGTGGGTGCGTGAGCCGCTCCCCGGACCCGGCGGACGCCCGCGCCGTACGGCTCACCCTGACGCCTCGCGGCCGGGAGTCCGTCACCCGGGCCCGCGACCTGGTCGACGACCTGAACCAGCAGCTCACCGCGGGCTTCGACGAGGCCGAGGTGGCGGTCATCGAACGCTGGCTGGAACACGTGAGCCGCCGCGACTTTAGGTAACGGTCGGTCATTTCTCACGGTCTCTGCGGGGGATCTGCGGAGCGTGGCGTAGTCGGCACACTAAGTGAGCACGCCGGTTCGCCCTGACTGGGCCGGTCGCGGTGTGCATGGCGGGGTGTCTCGGCGCCCCGTGTCGAGCTGTCACGCACTCGCGCCTTCGGGCGATTTCTCATTATCTTTCCGTGCTTTCCGCAGAGGGAGACCCATGGCTGACTCCGTCGTCTACGACCAGATCCCCGTCGTTCGCGCCATCGGGCGGGGCACCACCTCGCTGGCCGCGTTCCACGACGCGCTGGTGACCATGGAGTGCGGTTTCTACAACCTGGTCCGCCTGTCCAGCGTCATCCCGCCGTCCACCACGGTCGACGCATCCGGCAAGGCCCCGGTCCCGGTCGGCGCCTGGGGCGACAAGCTCTATTGCGTGTACGCCGAGCAGCACGCCACCCAGATCGGCGAGGAAGCCTGGGCCGGCATCGGCTGGGTCCAGCGCCGCGACGGCCGCGGCGGCCTGTTCGTCGAACACGAGGGCACCAGCGAGGCCTTCGTCCGCGAACAGATCAAGGCCAGCCTCGGCGACCTGGTGAAGGGTCACGAGGACGAGTTCGACGGCCCCGACTTCGTCGTCCACGGCGCCGTCTGCACCGGCGACCCGGTCTGCGCCCTCGTCCTCGCGCCGTACGAGACCGCCTCCTGGCGGGGCATGACCGCCACCCAGCCCCCCGGCATGAACTGACCCACCGCCCCACCGCGTAGGCCGGCCCCACCTCGGGCCGGCCTACGCGTCGTTCGGTCGGCTTCGGGTCCGCGCTCTGCGGCGTCGGCCCGCTTGGGGTCCGCGCGCTGCGGCGTCGGCCCGCTTGGGGTCCGCGCGCTGCGGCGTCGGCCCGCTTGGGGTCCGCCCTTGCGGCGTCGGCCCGATTCGGGGTCGCACCGGTTGCTCCGCGGGTGGGCGCCGGTTGTCTCCCGGCATACTCGCGTGTTGTGACGAACCGGACGCCGCGCCTCGAGATCGAATACTGCACCCAATGCCGCTGGCTGCTCCGCGCCGCATGGCTGGCGCAGGAGCTGCTCACCACGTTTCCTCGCGACCTCGGCGAGGTCGCCCTGGTGCCCGGCATCGGCGGAGTCTTCGAGGTACGCCTCGACGACGAAACGCTCTGGAGCCGCAAACCCGACGGCTTCCCCGACCTGCCGCAACTCAAGCGCCTGGTCCGTGACCGGGTGGCTCCGGGCCGCGACCTCGGCCACTCCGACCGCGCCGCCACGGTGACCCCCGAACCGCCGGCCACCGCATGAGGACATCACCCGCGAAGAGCGGATAAATCGGTATAGTGCCGCACGTCGATCCGATGCGCTGAGCGCTGCGTGTGCCGCCGATCGCCGGTTCAGTCGCGATCGGCTGATCGCCCAGGATCTATGGATGGATCCCGCGCGGTGGGTGACTCGCCATCGCTTGAAGCGCCGCGGACGATTGGCGCGAGGCCGCTGGGTGGGCCGCGGGCTGTGGTGGGTTGAGGTCGCTGGGTGGGCCGCCGGCTGTGGTGGCTCGGGGCTGCCGGGTGGGCCGCGGGCCGCGGTGGGCCGGGGTGCCCGGGGTGGGCGCACGTGAGTGGGGGCCGGGCCGCCGGGTGGCTGAAAACGACGGCGCCCGCGGTCCCCCGAGGGGGTGCGGGCGCCGTGCGGAAAGGGCTGCGGTCAGCTGGTGGCGACGAACTTCGGGTGGCCGAGCAGGAACGTGGCCACGTCGTCGCGCTTGAGGGACTTGAGCAGGTCCATCGTGTCCGGGGAGAGGATCTCGGCACTGCCGACGCCCGGGATGGTCTGCGAGTTCAGTTTGCCCTCGTTGCTCTTGATGGTGATCAGCTTGTCCGGCTTGAGGCTGCGCATCGACAGCGCCCAGTCGGCCAGGTCGACGCCGCGGGTGTCGACGGTCATCGCCTTACCGAAGGCGCCCAGCAGCTTCGGCAGCTTGGTCGGCGAGTCGAGCCCGTCCTTCATCGCCTGGTTGATGATCGCCCGGAAGAACTGCTGCTGATGCCGCTGGCGCCCGTAGTCCCCGGAGTTGTCCTCGAGCAGGTCACGCTGGCGGACGAAGTCGAGTGCCTGGGAGGGCGAGAAGCACTGGTTGCCCTTTTTGTAGATGTTCGGCGTGACTCCGGCGATCTTGTGGTTCAGCGTGCCGTTGGGGTTGATCGCGTACGGGTGCGCGGTGTTGCCCTTGGCGTCCTTGCCCAGGTGGATCGACTTGGTGGTGGTGTCCACGTACATGCAGACCCGGCCGAGCACGTTGACCACGTCGCGGAAGCCCTGGAAGTCGATGATCGCGCCGGCGTCCGGCGTGATCCCGGTGAGCTCCTTCACCGTCATGGTCAGCAGCTCGAAGCCGTGCTTGAGCGCGTCGTCGCCCTTGAGCCCGCGGGTGCCGAAGGCGAACGCGGCGTTGATCTTCGTCCGGCCGCCGCCCCACTTCTGCGCGCCGTTGTCGTACGCCGGGATGTTGACGTAGCTGTCGCGGGGGAGGGAGATCATGTAACCACTGGTGTGGTCTTTGTTGATGTGCAGCAGGATGATCGAGTCGGAGCGCAGCGGCTCGCCGTTGGTCTGGTCGGGCCGCTGGTCGATGCCGACGAGGAGCAGGTTCTTCGGCCCGTCGAGGGAGACCTTGGCCTTCTCCTCGGCGGGGGCGGCCGAGCCGATCAGGGTGGTCTGGTCGATCGAGGACGTCGCGGCGGCCACGGTCGCCTTGAGGCCGATCGCCCCGCCACCGCCGCCGACGAGCAGCACGGTGCCGAAGACCACGGTCCAGAAGGCCCAGCGGGGTGCACGTCTGCGACGTTTGCTGGTCTTGCTCAAGAGGGGTCTCCTAGTCTCCGGGCGGTCGTTCCGCCCCATGAAATCTAGGACGGCAGTTCCACCCTTGAAGACGGGCGCCGCAGGGCGAAAGATTGCCTTCGCGAGATGGAATTTTCCTGTGCGCCTGATTACGTTTTGATGAAGGTGACGCTGGGTGACGCTGTGGCGACGGTTGTTGCTACCCCGTTCCCCACCGACTATCTTCCTGCTGTTATCCATTGCGCCGCCCGAGACCCTACGGTACGGGCCGTACCATCCCCGCCGTTAGCGAGTCGCCATGTCTTCAGAGCCGGATGTCAGTGTCGTCATTCCGACGTGTAACCGGCCCGAGCTAGCCGTTCGCGCGGTCCGCAGCGCGCTCGGCCAGACCCATCAGAACCTCGAAGTGATCGTCGTCGTCGACGGCCCGGACGAGGCGACCGTGGCGGCCCTCGACGAGATCGGCGACTCCCGTCTCAGGGTGATCGTTCTGCCCGAGCGTGGCAAGGCCCCGAACGCGCGCAACACCGGCGCCCGCAACGCCCGCGGCCGCTGGACGGCGATGCTCGACGACGACGACGAGTGGCTGCCCGCCAAGATCGAGCGGCAGCTGGCGCTCGCCACGGCCGCCACCAGCGAGCGTCCGGTGATCGCCTGCCGGATGATCAGCCGCACCCCGCGCGCCGACAACGTGATGCCCCGCCGGCTGCCCGAGCCGGGCGAGCCGATCAGCGAGTATCTGGTGGTCCGCCGCGGCCTGTTCTACGGCGACGGTTTCGTGCAGACCTCCTGCATCATGGCCCCCACCGAGCTCTGGCTGAAGGTGCCGTTCACCGTCGGCCTGCGCCGCCAGCAGGAGCTGGATTGGACCCTGCGGGCGCTGCGCGAGCCGGGCACCGAGCTGGTCTACGCCGCCGAGCCGCTGGTCCTCTGGCACCAGGACGAGAACCGCGAGCGGATCAGCCTGGAGAACCCGTGGCAGGAGCAGCTCGACTGGCTGCGCGCCAACCGCGAGCTGTTCACCCCCCGGGCGTACGCCGCTTTCACGCTCAGCGTGCTCAGCTCGATGGCCGCGCCGACCCGCAACGCCAAGCTGTTCCGCGAGCTGCTCGCCGAGGCCCGCGGCCACGGCCGGCCCGGCGCGGTCGACTACCTTACCCACATGCAGATCTGGGCCCTCCCGCCGAGCATGCGCCACCGCCTGCGTGACCTCGTCGTCGGCCGCAAGGCGCCGGAGCAGCCGGTCGCCACCGATGGCAACTGAGCGCCGGGTCGCGATCTGGCGCAGCGCGATGCTGCCCGGGTCGGAGACCTTCATCCGCAACCAGGGCGACGCGCTGACCCGCTGGCGGCCCACCTACGTCGGGGCCACCCGGATGGAGTCGGTGCTCTCCCGCCCCGACGACGTGATCGCCTTTCCGGGCGGCAAGGGCTTCCTGCGGCTGCGGCTCACCGGCACCTCACCGCAACTGCGCGACACCCTTGCCGGCGTACGACCCGATCTCGTGCACGCCCACTTCAGCGGCGACGGCTGGCTGGTCAGCCACACCGCCCGGGAGCTCGGGGTGCCGCTCGTGGTGACCGCGCACGGGCACGACGTCACCCGTCAGCCGTCCAGCCCCGGTGCGAAAGGCGTGCGGTACCGCCGCAACCTGCACAGCGTCTTCCAGCGGGCCACCACGGTGATCGCGGTCTCCGAGGTGATCCGTCAGCAGGCGATCCGCTGGGGCGCCGACCCCGCCAAGGTCAGGGTGCACTACACCGGCATCGCGGTGCCGGCGACCGTCGAGCCGCTGCCGAAGCGGTGGGACGTCGTGTTCATCGGCCGGTTCGTCGCCAAGAAGGGCGTCGACGACCTGCTCACCGCACTGTCCATGCTGGACGAGCCGCGCCCCCGGGTGCTGCTGATCGGCGACGGCGAGCTGCTCCCGGCGATGCGGGACCGGGCGCGGGAGTCGCGCGTCGACGTCACGTTCGCCGGCAGTCTGCCGCCCGACGAGGTGCGCCGTCACCTGCTGGAGTCCCGGCTGCTCGCCTGCCCGTCGAAGACCGCACCGGACGGCGACACCGAGGGTCTGCCCACCACGATCCTGGAGGCGGCGGCGCTCGGCCTGCCGGTGGTCGCCACCCGGCACAGCGGCATCCCGGAGGCGGTCGTCGACGGTGAGACCGGCCTGCTCAGCCCCGAGGGGGACCCGGCCGCGCTGGCCGCGTCGCTGCGCCGGCTGCTCGCCGACGAGGAGCTTCGGCAGCGCCTGGGCGAGCAGGGCCGCAAGCACGTGACCGCGCATTTCGACCTGACCGAGCAGACGCGCGGTCTGGAGCGGCTCTACGACGAGGCGCTAGGCTGACCAGCCACCGCTGACCGGTTCCCGTTCCGGGAGCTCGACGGCGCCGCCGCGAGCACCCGGAGGGGTATCCATGATCTGCACCAACTGTGGTTCCACCGCGGCGCCCACGGCCGGCCCCTGCCCGGGCTGCGGCCGGCCCACCCCGGATCCCGCCGCCGGCATGTTCCCCGACCCGCTGGCCGCCCCGCCCACCACCGCGCTCGGCGGGAGCCTGACCGATCCGCGGTACCCGGCGACCCGCGCCATGCCCACCTCGCCCTACGGCGTCCCGGTCGACCCGTACACCGGCCCCACCACCGGCGACCCCTTCGCCGCCACCCCGCCCGCCGCCTACAGCGGCCCCACCTCCGGCGCGCCGGGCTACGCTCCGCCGGCGTATTCGCCGCCGGCCACGCCGCCGGCCACGCCGCCGTACGCCCCGCCGGGCCAGCCCACCGGTTACGCCCCGCCCGGCCAGCCCGCTGCTTACGGTCAGCCCGCCGGTTTAGGCCAGCCGGTTGCTTACGGTCAGCCCGCCGGTTTGGGCCAGCCGGTTGCTTACGGTCAGCCCGCCGGTCCGGGCCAGCCGGTTGCTTACGGTCAGCCCGCCGGTCCGGGCCAGCCGGCCGCTTACGGCCCGCCCGGCCAGCCGCAGTACGGCCCGCCCTATGCCGCCTACCCGGGTCCCGGCCCGGCGCCGTCCCAGGTCTACACCATTGTGTCGTACGTCTTCGGCGGTCTCGCCGTGGTCCTCGGCGCCCCGTTCACGGCGATCATCGGCCTGGCTCTGGCCGGCTTCGGCAAGAAGCGGCACGAGCCCCACGGCGAACTGGCCATCAAGATCGTGTCCGGCTGCCTGGTGCTCTCCGGCGTGATCTGGCTCCTCCACAGGAATTGACCGGCCGGGCGCGCGGGAAGCTCTCCGGTAGGAGCGGCCTACCCTGTCGATTCGACCGATTCCAGTGATTCGATCGGCGAATGGACGCCTCTGTCCATAGAGGTCGGCACCTCCCTCGAAGGACAGTCGCGAAGCGACACACCCGCCGGCGGGTAGCCGGTGACGGGCCGCGAGCTCGGCCCGGCCCCGGGAGCTCTCTGCAACGATTACTGTTCGCTCATGGGTGAACATTTCGATCTTGTCGTGCTGGGTGCCGGGCCGGGTGGCTACGTCGCGGCGGTCCGCGGCGCCCAGCTCGGGCTCTCCACCGCCATCGTCGAGGAGAAATACTGGGGTGGCGTCTGCCTCAACGTGGGCTGCATCCCGTCGAAGGCGCTGCTGCGCAATGCCGAATTGGCGCACATCTTCCAGCACCAGGCGGACACGTTCGGCATCGACGGAAAAGTGACCTTCGATTTCGGGGTGGCGCACCGCCGGAGCCGGGACGTGGCCGACGGCCGGGTCAAGGGCGTGCACTACCTGATGAAGAAGAACGGGATCACCGAGATCCAGGGCCGCGGCGAATTCGTCGACGCGCACACCCTGCGGGCCGGTGACCGCACGATCACCTTCGACAACTGCATTCTGGCGACCGGCGCGAGCACGCGACTGATCCCGGGCACGACCGTCACCGATCGGGTCGTCACCTACGAGGAGCAGATCCTCGACGCGGAGCTGCCGGAACGCATCGTCATCGTCGGTGCCGGCGCGATCGGGGTCGAGTTCGCGTACGTACTCCGCAATTATGGGGTTGACGTGACGATCGTGGAATTTCTCGACAGGATGCTCCCGCTGGAGGACGAGGACGTCTCCAAGGAACTGCTCCGGCACTATCGCCGGCTCGGCGTCGACGTGCGGGTCGGCACCCGGGTCGACAGCATCGAGGAGACCGCCGCATCGGTTCGGGTCACCGTTTCCAAGGACGGCCGGACCGAGATTCTGGAGGCCGACAGGGTGCTCCAGGCGATCGGTTTCCAACCCAACACCCGGGGCTACGGCCTGGAGACGACCGGCGTCCGGGTTTCGGACCGCGGCGCGGTCGAGATCGACGACTATTGCCGTACGAATGTGCCCGGCATCTACGCCATCGGCGACGTGACCGCCAAGCTGATGCTCGCGCACACCGCCGAGTCGATGGGGATCGTGGCCGCCGAGACGATCGCCGGCGCCGAGACGATGGCGCTGGACTACCGGATGATTCCGCGCGCCACGTACTGCCAGCCGCAGGTCGCGAGCTTCGGATGGACCGAGGCGCAGGCCCGCGAGCAGGGCTTCGACGTCAAGGTCGCGAAGTTCCCGTTCACCGCGAACGGCAAGGCGCACGGGCTCGGTGATGCCGCCGGCTTCGTCAAGATCATCAGCGACGCGGCGTACGGCGAGCTGCTCGGCGCGCATCTGATCGGACCGGACGTGACCGAGTTGCTGCCCGAGCTGACCCTGGCCCAGCAGTGGGACCTGACGGTGACCGAGGTGGCCCGCAACGTGCACGCCCACCCGACCCTCGGCGAGGCGGTCAAGGAGGCGGTCCACGGCCTGGCCGGGCACATGATCAACCTCTGACCCCGAGTCGCCGGCGTTCCCCTACCGCCGTCGCAGTATCCCCTAGGCCTCCCCGGGGAGGACGACGGCGGCGATCCGATCCGGAACGCTGAACGGGTGACGTCGACCGCTCCCGCCACGCCCGGCCCGCACCGGGCGTGGCGGCGATGGGCCCGATACTCGCTGCTCGCACCGGTCGCCCTGCTCGCCGTGGCGATGCTGCGCACCCGGCTGCCGGACCCGGTGTCGATCCTCGGGGCGCTCCGCGGCGCCGATCGGCGGTGGGCGGTGTCCGCGCTCGCCGCCGGCCTGCTGTCCCAGCTCGCCTACGCCGAACAGCAGCGCCGCCTGCTCGCCGCCTTCGCCGTGCACGTCCCGCCGCGGCGCGCGGTGGCCATGACGTACGTCCGCAGTGCTCTCAGCATGGCGCTGCCCGCCGGCGCCGCGGCGTCCGCCGCCTACGCCTTCCAGATCTACCGCCGGCACGGCGCGACCTCGGCCGTCTCCGCCGCCGCCACCCTGATCTCCAGCGTGGTCACGGCGCTGTCGCTGGGCCTGCTCTGCGCCGCGACCTGGTCGGTGCCGCTGACCGCGGCCCTGCTCGCCGCGGCCGCCGCCGTCCCGTGGATCCGCCGCCGCCCGGCCCTGTCCCGGCGGCTGACCGCCCTCCCGTTGCTGCGCCGGCCGGCCGTCCGCCGGGCGCTGCGGGACGCGCGCACCGTCGAACCGCGTACCTGGATCGCCGTGCTGCTGGCCGGGCTGGTGAACTGGCTGCTCGATATGGGATGCCTGCTGCTGGCCGCCGACGCGGCGCACGCCGGGATCGGATGGGACCGGCTGGCGCTGATCTACCTGACCGTGCAGATCGTCCGGCAGATCCCGCTCACCCCGGGCGGTATCGGACTGATCGAGACCAGCATGCTGGCCGGGCTGATCGCGGCCGGGACCACCCAGGCGGCCGCCGCCGTGGCGGTGCTCATCTACCGCCTGATCTCCTTCTGGCTGATCCTGCCCGCCGGGCTCACCGCCCACCTGCTGCTCCGCCGGCACTCACGAACTGCTGCCTGACGGCGCCCAGACCGAGCGCCAGGGCCGGGCCGGGCAGGCGACCGGCCAACCCGTACCGCCGGCCCGAATTCTCCCGGTCCACCAGGTCCTGCCAGAGGTCCGCGACCGGATCGCCGGTCGCCGGCAGCCGGTGCCCGGCCGCCACCAGCAGCCGGGCGAAGTCGTTCTGCTGGCGCAGCCGCTGCTCCTCGAAGATCCGGCTCCACTGCAGCAGCGACAACGACCCCTCCAGCGAATCCGGCACCGTCTCGTCCAGCAGCGGCAACGGCCGCGCCGCCGCCCATCCGCCCAGCTGCGCCCCGGTCACCGCCCCCGGATCGCCGTCCACGCTGCGGGCCAGCGCATAGGACAGCAACGCGGTCGTCTCCACCAGCAGGTGCTGCACCGGCACCAGCGCCGGCGGATCCAGCCACCAGTGATCCGCCTCCAGCAGATCCGCGGCATGCCGGGTCGCCGCGCGCCACCAGCCCACATCCCCACCGGCCAGCGCCTCGGTGTACGACCACAGAAAGGTCACACTCCGTGCCTACCAGCGCGATTTGACACGAGTCAATCACGCGAAGGCATGGCGGTGGCCGGTCGCCGCATGGTGGTGGGCTCAGCCGCCGACCCGGATCGGGTCCCCGGCCGCGTCCGCCACCTCCATCAGGCTCATCTCGTGGCGCTCCGCCTCGTAGGCCCGGTGCCCGCCCCGCAGACCGAACAGCCGCTTCGACACCAGCAGGTAGACCACCGCCGCCACATTGATCACCAGGGTGGCGATCCGGAACCAGGTGAACCGCTCGGTCAGCTCGTAGATCTCGATCGGCAGCCCCAGCGACGTGGCCACCAGCGCGAAATACTCGCCCCAGCGCTTCAGCAGCCACAGGCCGGTGCCCTCGGCGAGCTGCAACACCCCGTACCCGATCAGCGCGATCCCGGCCCACAACAGCGTGTCCGACCGGGCCTCGACAACCCGCCGGATGGTGTCCACGACCGCCGAATGCTGCAGATCCCAGCCGATCTTGTCGGTGAACGGCTTGAGCAGCGGAACATCCTCGTGGAACGCCCGCTGCACGGCGTCCCGGCTGCCCCGGAACTGGATCACCCCCCAGCCGGCGGCGAGAACCAGGATCCCCTTGACGAACCGCTCCACCGCCAGCAGCCGCAACACGATCGCATCCCGCAGCGCCCGCCCCCGCGGCACGAGCGGCGCGTCAGCGGCCGGACCCGACAGCCGCGGCTCACCCAGCACGAAATCCCCGCAGCGCAGACACCGCCACACCGGGCCGAGCGCCGTCTCCGCGTGCAGCCGGGCCCGGAACTCCTCCTCGACCGGCGCATACGTCAGATGTCCACGGCGACCGCAGACCCACAGGTTCACATCCACAGCTCAGTTGATACAACATCGGGTCACCCCCCCCACGACCCGCGGCGGCCGGTACTGCTCCTCGACCGTCCGGGAGCAGGCCGAAGAAGGCGTCACCCGGGGTCAGTGCCGGCCGTCGGGGTCGCAGTATTCGACCTCGTTCGTCGGGAAGAACGGGCCGATCAGGATGCCCCGGCGGAAGGGCAGGCCGCGGGGCATGTCGTCGGCCGCCGCCTCCATCGTGAACTGCTGCAGGACCTGCAGGCGGCGACCGGCGATCCGGACCGGGCGGCGGACCACGTACAGGGCGGACCACGGGCATTCGTAGTAGCAGGTGCCGCCGCCGGGGGTGCGCAGCGGGGTGATGTCGCCGGCGGCGAGGGCGGCGTCGATGTCGGCTTTGACGGCGAGGGTCGCGGCCGGGTCCGGGTCGTATTCCCAGAGTTCGCTGATGGCCTGGATCGCCCGGTGGTCGCGCTGCCAGCGGGGGAGGGTGACGCGGTCGGTGAGGCACCACGGGTCGAAGCGGGCGCCGCCGGGGAGGGTGGCCGGGTCGGGGCGGGCGATGGGGCGCAGCGCGCGGTAGCTGTCGAGGAGGCCGGGCATGGCGGCCAGCTGGCCGGCGTGGAACCAGAGTTCCAGGGCCTGCTTGAGGTTGTTCTCGATCAGCTCGTGCAGGGCGGGGTTGTGCTGGGTGGTGCGCAGGCCGACCGCGTAGTCGGCGGCCGCGGCGGCTTCGGCGACGAGCTGCTTGAGCCGGTTGAAGGCTTTGCGGCGGTTGTCCGGGACGCCGGCCTTCTCCAGGGCGAACAGGGCGACGTCGACGTGTTCGCGGACCGGGGGGACGGCGGCCAGTAACGCGCTGAGGTGTTCCGGCGGGCACGGTTCGACCTCGGCCCACATCGGCAGTCCGGCGGGCAGGCCCAGCTCGGCGCTGATGTCGTAGTCCGGGTTGACGCGGGCCTGCCGGGCCCGGGACACCCAACCCTCGACGGCGCTGAACCAGCGCGCGGTCTGCTCGTAGGTGACCGGCGGCACGTAGCCGACCGTGCCCGGGTTGGCGGCGTAGTCGGCGTCGAGGAAGGTTTCGCCGAGGGTCTGCAGAACGAAGCCGTTCCATGCGGCCAGCAGCTGGCTGCCGATCGCGACCGGGGCGTTCCACACCGAGGTCCCGTCGGCGCCGAGCTGCTCGCGAACCTTCTCCGCGGCCATCAGCTCGTCGTAGGCCACCCGGCCCGCGGTGCGCAACGCCTCCAGCAGGGACGCGTCGCGTTCCCGGCCGAGGGTGGCGCGCATCCGGGTCATCAGGGTCGGATTCAACGGGTCGGCCATCGGGTTCCTTCACTTCTCGGCGCGGGGTCGTCCACGGTAGCGGCCGGCGGCTACACCCGGTACGACTCGCCGTGCGAGTCGACGCAGTGCCCGCCCGGGTCGGCGAGGTCGACCTCGTAGCCGGTGGACCGGGTGGGGTCGGTGTCGGCGTGGTCGACCTGCAGCGTGCTGTGGGTGATCTTGTAGTCGCGGCGGAGCAGGCTCTCGATATCGGAGCGGACGGCGTGGCAGTCCAGGCCTTCGGCGACCAGCACGTGCGCGGAGAGCGCCGGCTGGCCGGAGGTGATCTGCCAGACGTGCAGGTCGTGGAGTTCGACGACGCCGGGGACGCCGGCCAGGCGGGCGCCGAGGGCGGGCGGGTCGATGCCGGTGGGCGCGGCCTCCAGGAAGATCCGGCCGGATTCGCGGATCAGGCCCACCCCGGCCTTGACCATCAGCACCACGACGATCAGGGTGGCGATCGGGTCGGCCCGGGTGAAACCGGTGGTCACCATGATCACGCCGGCGATCGCGGTGGCGATGAAGGCGAACAGGTCGTTGAGGACGTGCTGGAAGGCGCCTTCGACGTTGAGGCTGGACCGGTTGGCCCGGCTCATCGCCCAGGCGGCGCCCAGGTTGACCACGATCCCGACCAGCGCGGTGATCAGGACCAGGCGGCCGGCGACCGGGGGCGCTTCGATCAGGCGGCGGATCGACTCGACGCCGAGCCAGACCGCGAGGATCAGCATGGTCAGGCCGTTGGCCTGGGCGGACAGGATCTCGGCGCGTTTGAGGCCGAAGGTGTAGCCGCCTCGCGGCGGGCGGGCCGCCAGCCGCATCGCGACCAGGGCGAGCACGATCGCGCCGGCGTCGGTGAGCATGTGGGCGGCGTCGGAGAGCAGGGCGAGCGAGTGGGCGATGAGACCGGCCACCACCTCGCCGATCATGAACGCGCCGATCAGGCCGAGGGCGAGGCTCAGCCAGCGCCGGTCGGCGTCGGCGGCGACCCCGTGACTGTGCCCGCCGTGGTCATGGTCATGGCCGTGATCATGGTGCTCGTGCTCGTGCTCGTGTGCGTGGTCCATACCCAGGGCCTCTTCTCCCGCTTGCAGTCGACGAGCCTACGCCGCCCACGCCGGTACGATGGCGGCCCCGGGCGGAGCTGACCGACGTACCGGCCGATCGGAAGCGGCCGGAACGCCGGCGGACCGGAAGCGGTCAGGCGGTCCAGGGGCCGACGCCGCCGACCCGGTCGACCCGGTAACGGGCGATCCACCCCTCGGCGCGTGGTGCCGGGAACGTCTGCTCCGGCCCGAGGTAGACCTTGGCCAGCCGATCCAGCAGGTCCCATGCCCGGCCGGTGTGTTCGAGCGTGGCGTGGCAGCGCAGCACCGCATGCTCGGCCAGGAAGACGCCGGGCCGGCGCGGGGCGTCGAAGGAGAGCACGACCCGCGGGTCCCGCTCGATGTTGCGCAGCTTGGTCCGCCAGCCGAGGTGGCCGCTGACGACGTCGTCGCCGTCCAGCCCGATCCAGATGGCGGACACCTGGGGGCTGCCGTTCGCGTTGGTGGTGCTCAGATGGGCGATGGGTCCGGATTCGATCAGATCGCGGAGTTCCTTCGGCAGAGCGCTCATCCTCGGACCATAGCGACCGGGCGCTCGCGAGTGCGGATGCTGACGCCGGGCGCCCGCCCGGTCCGACCCTCCCGGCGAAATCCCGCGAAGGTCACGGTGGTCCGGAGGAGCCGCGGCTAGGGTGAGGAAATGCAGATGATTCGGCATAAATCGCTCAAAATGGCACTCGCCTTCTCGGTCAGCGCCGGGATGGGACTCGCCGTCGCCGCACCGGCCTCCGCCGCCTCCGTCTGGACGCCGGTGAAGAACACCGCGCTGGCCCAGCTGATGACCGACGCGGCGGCGCCCTCCCTGGTCACCGGCACCACGCTGCTACCCGCGGGGGTGGCCGGCGCCCGGCTGCTGCCGTCCGGGTCACCCGCCGGACCGGTGCCCGGCTGGCTGAAGAAGGCCCTGCTCACCGGGAAAGACCTGCCGGAGGGGTATCAGCCGGTGCCGGACGCGCTCAAGGCGTTCAGCGACACCGGCTCCAAGGTCGGCGACTGCGGCACCAAGCCTGCCGACACCAAGCCCGGCGACACCAAGCCCGCCGACACCCCGCCCACCGGCACCAAGCCGCCGGTCGGCCCCGGCGCCGGCATGCCGGCGCATCCCGGCCCGCGGGCCGCCGTCGCGCCGCCGCCGGTCAACCCGATCAGCCCGCCGCCCGGCCAGACCGCGACACCCGCGCAGCAGCCGGTCGCGCCGCCGCAGCAGCCGGTCGCGCCGCCGCAGAAGCCGACGGTCCCGCCGCCCGCCGACAACCCGCCCGCGAAACCGGCGGACCCCACGGTCCGGGCCGCGTTCATGAAAGGCGACGCCGGGCCGGTCCTGATCGAGGTGATCAACCCGGCCGGGGACCGCGCCGCCCGCGACATCGTCGGCCAGGTGGCGCAGGCGCCGCGCCGGTGTCCCTCCTACGACGAGGGCAAGCCGGGCACGCCGGACGCGCTGCACATGGTGACGATGCCGCTCAGCGTGCCGAAGCTCGGCAACCGGTCGGCGGGCGTGCACTTCGAGGTAGACATGACCAGCCCGCGGGTGACCGTGCACGGCAAGATGATCGCGGTCTCCGTGCGCGGCGTGGTGGTCACCGTGCTGCTGGCCAACCTGGAGCCGCCGGACCAGCACGAACTGGAGACGATCACGCGGACCGCCGTCCGCAAGGTTCAGCATCAGCGATAGCGGACCGTGAGGGAACGGCGGCGTCAGATCGACGCCGCCGGTTTCTGCAGGATCTCCTTCGCCCCGGCCGGCAGCGGCTCGCCGTGCCCGGGCAGGATCGCCCGCACGTCGAGGGTGGACAACCCCGGCTCCGGTGGTGACGAACAGACGGCGCCGGCTGATCCGGAAGCGGTCATCCGCCATGCCTGCCGCATCGGCTGCCTATTGTGGAGGGATGCCGACCCAGCGCCTGGTGGCACATCTGCGGGAGCTGGGCTTCTCGCCGTACGAGGCGCGCTGCTACGCCGGCCTGCTCGGCGCCGGTCCGCTGACCGGGTACGCGGTCGCGAAACTCACCGGCGTTCCGCAAC
Source organism: Actinoplanes sp. SE50/110 (assembly GCF_900119315.1). Lineage (NCBI taxonomy): Bacteria > Bacillati > Actinomycetota > Actinomycetes > Micromonosporales > Micromonosporaceae > Actinoplanes > Actinoplanes sp. SE50/110. The sequence continues at coordinate 2,203,153 of NZ_LT827010.1, forward strand.
CCAAGGTGTACGAGACGCTGCGCCGCCTGGTCGCCCGGGGCGCCGCCGAGCAGGCGCCCGGCCCGCCGATTCGATTCACCGCCGTCGACCCGCAGGACCTGTTGAACCGGCTGGCCGCCGCGCACGCCGCGCAGATCGCCGCCGTCCGGGCCGCCGCGGAACAACTGCTGGCACTTAAGATCGGCTCTCGTCGTAGCGAGCACTACTGATTCGAGGCTGCCCCCGTTGTCCGCGAACCTGCTGGCCCTCATCGCCGTCATCCTGCTGCTCACCTACTTCGCGATCCTGGTCGCGCTGCACGTGCGGGACACCCGGCACCACCCGCTGCGCGACGCGGTCAGCGACTACGGTGTCGGGCCCACCGCCGGCCGGTTCCGGATCGCGGTGATCGCCAACAGCCTCGGCATCCTGGCCATGACCGGCGCCCTCGCCGACGAGCTCGGCCTGCTCGGCTTCACCCACAGCGACTACGTCATCCTGCTGCTGATCCCGATCACCCGGCTGGCCCTGGCCTTCTTCCCGGCCGGCATGGACAGCACCCGGACCACCTGGACCGGCCGCATCCACCTGATCCTGGCGATCCTCTCGTTCACCTTCGTCTACCTCTCGGTGGCCCAGCTGACCACCCCGCTGACCAGCTTCACCAGCGACACGGTCGGGCTGCTGCTGCTCACCCTGCGCTGGCTGGCCGCCTTCGGCCTGGCCGCGGTCGTGATCACCATGCTGGCCCCGGCCCTGCGCCCGTTCTTCGGCCTGGCCGAACGGATCTATCTGGCCACCACCAACCTGTGGTTCCTGGTCGTCGCCCTGTTCCTCACCTTCCACCGATAGCCGGCCGGGTGAGCCGTTACAGTCGGAGGTCCGGCATCGTCGTTCGGCAGGGGATCCCACCATGAGCTACGCCGTTGACTTCACCACCGTCTCGACCACCGGCCTGGAATCGTCACCGGTCGCCGACGCGCTCGCCGGCCTGCGCGCCAATGAGGCCCGCTACTTCAAGAACAAGTACGACCACGTCTTCACGGTCGAGCCGGCGACCGAAGCCACGGCGACCGTCGACTGGGTCAGCCACATCCTGAAAGCGGAGCGCGGCATCGTGATCGCCTCCCCGCCCCTGGAAGCCACCCGGTTCCAGGTCGAGAACATCAAGATGGCGTACGTCTTCTACCGGAGCGGCCTGTCGATCAACGTGATGTACACCGTCGACGAGGGCGGCAAGCGTGCCGTCGGCTTCAAACTCTCCGACGGCATGGACATCCCGGAGGAACTCGGCGCGTTCAAGTTCGCCCGCCAGAAGTCCAAGCTGGCCGGCACCATCCGCGGCTCCTACTTCGTCATCAAGAACGAGTACTGACCGCGATCGCACTGCGACATCTCTCTGCCGAACGCTGACGGCATTGACGCATCCCGCTATCGCCCCAGCGCGTCGCGGCTATCATGCGGCGCATGATCTCGACCGAACACCGTGGACGGCGTGCCGCCGGTTCTCTGAAGACCTGGGCGGCGGGTGCCGTGGGTGTCACCCTCGCCGTTGCCGTCACACCGCACGCCGCGCTGGCGTCGGCCTCTCCGGACCTGCGCGCCGAGTCCACCCAGCTCACCGACGTGGTGCAGGCGGGCAGCACGATCGACCTCCCGGTGATCGTGGACAACGTGGCCCGGGCGGGTGAGGAGGGCACCACCGCACACGGCGTTTCGATCAGCATCATGGCCGGCGCCGACAGCTTCGTGACCCGGCATGACAACTGTTGGTACGGCGCCTACAGCACCACCTGCCGGTTTCCGGGCGTCGTCGTCGCGCCCGGCGATCGATACGCGCTCAGTCCGGAGACACCGCTGGCGTACCGGGTCGCCCCGGACACCCCGGAACTCGAGAACGCCCGGGTGCTGTACTCGGTCCACGCCATGAGCAGCGAGGACGACCAGCCGCCGTGGGACACCCGGCAGGGTGACGGACCCTCACTGGTGCTGGTCGCAGGACCGGGTGCGAAACCCGCGGACGACCGGAACAACGCCGGCACCATCACGTTCCGCACCGGTCCGAACCCCACGGACATCGTGGCGGTCGGTACGCAGGTGAGCGCAACCGGCGGTGAGTCGGTCCCGATCGCGTTCGGAGTCCGCAACGACGGCCCGGCGTTCATCGACCCGACCAGCGGGCGAGCCGCGTCCAACGGGGAGCCGGTCTGGGTCGACTTCGCCGCGCCGTCCGGTACCGAGGTCGAGTCGATCGATTCCCGATGCGCCCCGTTCGTCGACGGCGCTGTCGACCGGAGTCGTGCCGGCGCGGCGGGATTCGCGCGGTACGAGTGTGGTCTCGGCGTCATCGACCTGGACGGGTATCCCGTGGGCTGGTCGGAGCTGTGGAGCGGCACGCTGAAGGTCACCGGTACCGTGTCCGGCCCGGGCACCGTCACCGCGCACATCAGCCAGGCGGAGGGCGATCCGGCGAACGACACCGCCCCGATCGAGATCACCCAGTCCTGAGAACGGGCTCGGCGGGAGCGCCATGACCCGCTGACCGGTCTGGTGCCGTCGCCGCCGGCGCCGCGGATTCCGAGCCGTTCCGGTCGCGGGACGAGGAGTCGGGCAACGGTCGCCATGCTCTCCGGCGCTTCCAGCCGCTGCGCTACCCGATGAGGGGGCAGGGCGTGAAGGCCGTCGCCGGGCCTTCACGCTGAGGTCCCGGCGACGGCCCGGGACCGGAGTTGTTCCGCGGATGGCCAGGTGGTCAGTGGTTGTTGGGACTGAAGTGCATGTAGTCCTTCAGGGAGTGCCAGCGGCCGCCCCAGTGGAAGCCGCTGCTCGTGAAGGCCAGTTCGGCGCCGCCGGGGTGGATCATTCCGGGGAGGTAGGGGCCTCGGGGGATCCAGGGGGCGCTGTTCGGCGGGTCCAGGTAGTCGCCGCGGATCATCGGGTTCTGGCGGGGGTTGACGTCGATGGCCAAGCCGTAGGCGTGCTGCGACCACCGGGTGGTGCCGGCGATGTTGCGGCATTCGTAGCCGCTGGTCAGGGCGGCGCGGTCGGTCAGGTCGGGCATGTTCTCCGCGAGCGGCTCCATGGCCATGATCGGGAAGTGCCAGGCGTACAGGAGGGCGAAGGCGTTCTGGGTGGCGGGCACGATCGACTCGTTGACGATCAGGCTGCCGTCGTGCGGGTCGCCGTTGAAGTCCTCGTAGGTGACCCAGACGCGGCGCAGGGCGGTGGCGGGGACGGGGCAGTTCGGGGCGGTGGGGGTGGTGACCGGTTCGACCCGGGTGTGCCAGGGCGGGCGGGGCCGGTAGGAGGCGGACAGGCGCAGGGCGCTGTCCGGGTGCGGTACGAAATCCGCCGGCAGGTCGTTCCATCGCTGCAGTTGCCGCGCCTTGAGGCCGTAGCGGGCGGCGATCGCGGGCAGGGTGTCGCCGGGGCGGACGATGTGCGCCGCCGGATGGGTCACCGCTGTGCGGGGTGGGCCGGCGGGCGCGGCGACGGCCGAACCGGTGGAGGCGGCGGCCGGGAGCGTCAGGAGCGCGGCGAGCAGTCGGGTGAGCACGAACAGGACGTTGCGGCATGGACGAGGCACGGCGGGCGCGGATGGCCCGTACGTCCATCAAAAGGTTCGACAACCGGTGGCCGGGAACGTTCAGATTCGGCGGCGAGCGGTCGATGAGCAGGAGTGCAGACAGATACGGAATGAGTGCTTTCGGTGACGGATACCCCCCAGGTGCGCCCCAGCGGGCCGCAGACCGCTGAGCTGTCCGGCCTCGAGATAGTCGAGGAGCTGGGTCGTGGCGCATTCACCATGGTGCATCACGTGCGGCGCGGGGAGCACGACTACGCGCTGAAGCGGCCCCTCGCGGATGCCGGGGAGCTGCCCGAGCTGCGCACCGCGTTCCAGCGCGAGGCGGCGCTGCTGGCCTGCATCGACGACCCGGGCGTGGTGGGGGTGCACGCGGTCGGGGAGATCGACGGCGTACCCGGGCTGGTGCTGGAACATCTGTCCGGTGGGGCGCTTTCCGACCTGCTCGTCTACGGCATCCTCAGCCAGGAGCGGTGCGTCGAGCTGGCCGCGCAGCTGACCCGCGGGCTGGCCGCCGCGCACCGGGTGGGCCTGGTGCACCGGGACATCAAACCGGACAACATCATGATCGCCGGGGACGGCCGGGCCAAGCTGATCGACTTCGGTCTGGCGCAGCTCGGCCGGGACACCGATGCGGACTCCGACCAGGCGGTCGGGACCTTCCTCTACACCTCGCCGGAGCAGTCCGGGATGCTGCGCCGGCCGGTGGACGGGCGGTCCGACCTCTACTCGCTGGGCGTGGTGCTGTTCGAGTGCCTGACCGGACGGCTGCCGTTCGAGGCCGACGACGTGGGGGAGCTGCTGCGTCTGCACCTGGCGGCGCCGGTCCCGGACGTGCGGGAGAAACGGCCCGACGTCGACCCGGCGTTGGCCGCGGTCGTGCACCGGCTGCTCGCCAAGGACCCGGACGACCGCTACCCGGACGCGGCCGGCCTGCTCAGCGCCCTGCGGCACTGCCCGGGCGGCGCGTCGGCCGAGGAGCCCGCGGCGAGTCGATGGCCGATGTGCGGGCGCGACGCCGAAGCCGACCGGCTGGCCCGCCGCTGGGAACGGGCCCGGGCCGGGCTGGGTGGGGTGGTGCTGATCCACGGCGCGGCCGGCTCCGGGCGGACCCGGTTGGCCGAGCACGCCGCCGGACTGGCGAGCGTCAGCGCGATGCCGGTGCTGTGGGGCACCTGCCGGCCGGACGAACCGGCCCCGCTCGCCGTGTTGCGCGAGGCGGTGCAGGCGTCGATGGCGCGGGTCCAGCGGCTGGCCGACGAGCCGCGGGCGGCGGCCGAGAAGAACATCGCCGAGGCGGCCGCCGCGGCCGGCGTCGCCCAGGTCATCAAGATCTTCGGCGATCTCGGGCTGCTCGACGTGAGCGGCCAGCCGGCCGCCGGTGACGAACACGTCTTCGCGGCCGGCGCGGCCTTCCTCGGCGACCTGGCCCGGCGCGCCGACGGCATGCTCCTGGTGATCGACGACGCGCACCTGCTGGACAACGCGACCCGCCAGTTGCTCGCCGCGCTCGCCCCGGACCTGCCCAGCCTGCCCCTGCTGGTGCTGATGACCGACACCGGGGACGGCGCCGCCGACCTCGGCGTGCCCGGCACCCTGGAGCTGACCTGTACCCCGCTGCCGCCGCCGGTGGTCGGCGAGGTGGTGGCCTCCCGGCTGCCCGGCGCCGCCGTCCCCGCCGAGCTGGCCCGGCACGTCACGGTCCGCACCGACGGCACCCCGCTCGCCGTGGTCAGCTACCTGATGCGGTTGCTCGACGCCGGGCTGCTCGGCCCGCTCTGGGGCACCTGGCACCTGGACACCGTCGGCGCGGACGCGCTGCCGTCCGCGTCCGGGATCCGGGACCTGCTTGCCGCCCGCCTGGCCGGGCTGTCCGAGCCGGTTCTCGACGTGCTCACCACGGCCGCGGTGGCCGGCGTCCGGTTCCGGCCCGAGGGGCTGCCCGGCGACGGCGAGAGGACCGCGCTGGAGGCAGGTCTGGAGCGGCACGTGCTCGAGGTGCGGGCCGGCGGGTGGTACGCGTTCGTCCACCCGCAGCTGCGTGACACCCTGCTGGAGCGGCTCGGCCCGGACGAGCTGCGGCAGCGGCACGCCGCGGCCGCCGCCGCCCTGGAACGGCTTCCCGAGGAGCTGCGGGACGAGGCGCACGCGTACGCGGTGGCCCGCCACTACCAGCGGGCCGGCGACGCCGCGCCGATCGCCGACCGACGGCGCACCGCGGCCGCCGCCGGCCTGCGCGCCCTCGCCGACCAGGCGCCCGAGGAGGCGGTCGGCTATCTGGTCGAGGCGATCGACGGCGACCCTGCGCCGGCCGCGGCGATGCTGCACTCGCTGGCCGAGGCCTACCTGCGGGCCGGGCGGTTCCCGCAGGCCGAGGCGACCCTGGACCGGGCGCTGGCGGTCGAACCGGACCGGGTGGCCCGGGCCCGGATGCACCTGACCCGGATCGAGCTCGCCCACACCATCTGGGACGACACCCGGGCGCTCGAGGCGGCCCGGGACGCGCTCACCGAGCTGGGCCGGCCACTGCCCCGGCACCCGCTGCTGCTCATCCTGTCGACGCTGGCCTATGCGTTCGCGGGTGCCGTCGTCCGGCGTACCAAGATCGGTTTCGGTCGGGCCGAAGGCCAGCGGCGCGAAGTGCTCGCCGCGCTGACCGCTGTCCTGGACGCCGGAGGGTATGCCGCCATCATCGGCCTGCGCCTGCGCGAAGCCGGCATCCTCGGGATGCGGGCCATGTACGCGGTGAACCGGCTCGGCCCCAGCCCGGAGTACGCCCGGGTGTACGCCCTGGTCGGTTACGTCAGTTCGCTGATCCGGCTCCGCAGCACCGGGCAACGCTGCCAGCGCCGGGCCATGCGGATCGCCACCGATCTGGGCGACCCGGTGCTGATCGCGTACGTGGATTGGATCAACGGCTGCTCGATGCTGCTCGGCGGGTACGACGACGGCAGCACCTGGGAGAAGGCGATCACCCGCAACGCCCGCTGGTACGAGCCGGCCCAGCTGCTGCCCGGGTACGCCTCGCAGGGGCTGCGGCTGCTGCTGCGCGGCTACCCGGCGGACGCCGAGCGCGAGTACGAGCGCGGGCTGCGCGGCGTCGCCGACCCGGCGCTCACCTACGGCACGTCGCTGTCCATGCTGGGCGCGATGGTCCCCGCCTACCAGGGCCGGTTCGGCGAGGCGGCGGCCGCCGTGAAGCGGCTGCGCGACGCCATCCCACCCGGCACCGGCACCCGGGTGCAGCACGCCAACATCCTCGTGGCGGCCGCCGCCGTGCTCCTCGAACAGGGTGAGATCGGCGAGTCGTTCGACGAGGTGATGGCCGAGTTCCGCGGCCTCGGTCTGCGCACCCGGGATCTGATGGTGCAGCACAAGTGGATCCTCGCGTTCGCGGCGCACGCCCGGCTGATCCGGCTGCGGTACAGCAGTGACGAGGACCGGCCGGCCCGGCTCGCCGAGGCGGTCACCGCGATCCGGGAACTCGGGCGGGCCGGCGGCTCACCGCTGATCAAGCTCTCCTACCGGCTGTCCCAGGCGTCGCTCGCGCAGATGAGCGGCGACCAGGAACGCGGGCTCAAACTGGCCGACGAGGCCGAGAAGACCGCCCGGGCGCTGGACGCGCCGATGGCCCACTACGAGATCTGCAAGATCCGGGCCCGGGCGCTGCGCGCCCTCGGGTTGAACCACGAGGCCGACCGGCAGGCCCGCTCCGCGCTGGCGCTGGCCACCTTCTACGGCTGGGAGCAGCGGCGGCGGCAGACCCGCACCGAGTTCGGGGTGGACGAGGGGGCGAGCACCCATCGCCGTACGGTCGCCGAGCGGCGTGGCCCGGCAACCGGCCGCAACCGGCGGCTGGAGGCCCTGCAGCAGGTCAGCACGGCGGCCGCCACCGTCCTCGACCCGCAGCAGCTGGCCCAGGTGGCGCTCGACGAGACGCTGCGCATCCTGGGCGCCGAACGGGCACTGTTCTTCCTGCTCGACGAGGCCGGGGAACCGGTCCGGTTCGCCGGCCGGGACGCCGCGGGCGAGCTCACCGACACCATGGAATACGGCGCCACCCTGGTCCGCCGGGTCGCCGAGACCGGCGAGGCGGTCGTGGTCACCGGCACCGAACAGGGCGCCGCCCTCGGCTCGCGCAGTGCCGTGGCGCACGGCCTGCGCAGCATCCTGGTCGCCCCGGTGCAGTTCAAAGGCCGGCTGATCGGCGTCGTCTACCTGGACAGCCGGCTCGCCCGCGGCATCTTCACCGACGACGACGTCGACGTGCTCACCGCGGTCAGCAGCCACGTCGCGATCTCCCTGGAAACCGCCCGGGCCGCCCAGCTGCACCTGGCCGTGCAGGCCGCGCAGCAGCAGCAGGCGCTCGCCGAAACGCTGCGTGCCAGCCTCGCCGAACTGACCTCGATCCTGGAACCGGACCGGCTGCTGCGCCGGCTCAGCGGCACCCTGCAGAGCACCCTCGGCGCCGGATCCAGCTGCCTGGTCAGCCCGGACGGCGAAGTCCTGGAACCCGCAGAGATCGCCGGCGGCCGGCTCACTCCGGACGAGGTGGCGCTCGTCGGCGGCCTCACCGAACCCGCCCTGCTCGACCCGGCCGGCACCGGCGGCCTGCGGGAACGCCTGCTTGCCGGCGACCCGGTCGCGCTCGCCGTGCCCCTCGACGGCCGGGACGGGCGCGCCGGGACGGTGCTGCTCGGCGGCGCCGCGCTGGACGACACCAGCCGCCAGGTCGCGGCCGCGCTGGCCACCCAGGGGATGACCGCCTACGACAACGCGCGGCTGTTCAGCCGGGTGCAGGAACTGGCCACCACCGACGAGCTCACCGGGCAGCACAACCGGCGGCACTTCTACGCCGTCGCCGGAGCGCTGGTGCAGGCCGCCGCCCGCAACGGACGGCCGCTGGCCGCCGCGATGCTGGACATCGACAAATTCAAGAGCGTCAATGACACGTACGGTCATGGCGTCGGCGACGAGGTGATCCGCACCGTGGCCCGGCGCATCCGGGCCGTGCTGCGGCACTCCGACGTACTCGGCCGCTACGGCGGCGAGGAGTTCGCGATCGTCCTTCCCGACCACGAAGGTGAGGCGATGGAACTCGCCGAGCGGGTCCGGATGGCGGTCGGCGGCGAACCGGTGGCGACCCAGGCCGGACCCCTGCCGGTCACGATCAGTATCGGGCTGACTCGACTGGGTGACGACGACACCGCACTGGACGATCTTCTCGCTCGGGCCGATCACGCCCTGTACCGGGCAAAGGAAGCCGGCCGCAACCGCGTAATGGCCGATTGAGTCGGAAAATTGCCTGCTTAACCGGCTCGCCAGGTATCGACGGCCCCCTTATCATCGGTGCGCTGTTCCTTGATCACGAGGTGTGTGCCGGTGAGAGCCTTCTCCGTTCCTGAGCGGATCGGTGGTTTCGGCGTGCTCGTCGCCGGGGCCGCCGCGGTGTGGCCCGCCTTCACCGACGGCACCGGCCTCGGCGCGCCCTGCCCGATGCGGACCCTCACCGGGATCCCGTGCCCGGGCTGTGGCCTGACCACGGCGGCGGTCGCCCTCGTGCGTGGGCACGTCGGGGCCGCCCTCCAGGCCAACCCCGTGATCTTCGGTCTGGCGGCCCTCGCGGTCGCCGTCGGCCCGCTCGTCGCGCTCCGCGCCGCGGGCGTGCTGGAAGCACCGCAACCGTGGTCGCCCACCGGGCGCCGACGGATGGGACGGCTGGCCGGACTGCTGGCGGCAGCGAGCTGGCTCTTTCAACTGCACCGGCTCGGCGTGAGCTGGGCCTGAATTAAGGATTCTCGATGTCTTATCCTCCCCCCAACGACCCCTACGGCCAGCCTCAGCAGCAGGCCTACGGGCAGCCGATCCCGCAGCAGCCGTACGGCGGTCAGCAGCCCTACGGCGCGCCGGCGCCCGGATACGGCCCGGCCGTGACCTACGCCAGCTGGGGCGCGCGGGTCGGCGCGTACCTCGTCGATATGCTGGTCATCCTGCCGTTCGCCATCGTCGCGCTGTTCTTCCGGCCGACGGTCGACCCGGTGACCCTGCAGACGCACTTCAGCCCGATGTACTTCATCATCCTGCTGCTCGCTGTGGTGGTGTCGTTCTACAACCGGGTCTTCCTGGACGGCAAGGGCCAGAGCTGGGGCAAGAAGGCCCTCGGCATCCGCCTGGTGGACGCCGCCACCGGCCAGCCCATCGGTGCCGGCAAGGCGTTCCTGCGCGGCGTGGCGCACTTCGTGGACTTCATCATCTGCTATGTCGGCTTCCTGTTCCCGCTCTGGGACGAGAAGAAGCAGACCATCGCCGACAAGATCGTCGGCACGGTCGTGGTCAAGTAACTCGATCGTGACGGCCCCGCCGGTGCGTGCACCGGCGGGGCGGTCTCCTTCCGCGCCCGTCCCCTTCGGGCTGGCCGGCGCGGTAGGTTGGGCGGCATGCGCGAGCTGCTGCGGCCGATCGTCGTCGCCCCGATGGCGGGCGGACCCTCCACCCCGGGCCTCGTCATCGCCGCCGGCCACGCCGGCGCGCTCGGCTTCCTCGCCGCCGGCTACAAGCCCCCGGAAGCGGTCGAGGCCGAGGTCCAGGAAGTACGAAAAGCCGATGTGCCGTACGGGGTGAACCTCTTCGTCCCGTCGTCCCCACCCGCAGACGTGGCACCCCTTGAGCGGTACCGTGCCGCGCTACAGCCGGAAGCCGACCGCTACGGGATCGACCTCCCGCCGCTGCGGCTGAGCGACGACGACCACTTCGCGGCGAAAGTCGACCTGGCCGTCAGCCATCGCATCCCACTGGTCAGCTTCACCTTCGGCATCCCACCGGCCGCCGTCGTCACCGCCCTGCGGTCCGCCGGCTGCGCCGTCCTGATCACCGTGACCAGCGGCGCGGAGGCCCGGCAGGCGGTCGCCGCCGGGCCGGACGCGCTGATCGCCCAGGGCGGGTCGGCGGGTGGCCACGCGTCGACGTTCAGCCCGGCCACCTACACCGGCACCCGCGCCACGCGCGACGTCCTCGCCGAGGTCCTGGCCGTCGCCCGCACCGCCGCCGACATTCCGGTGATCGCGGCCGGCGGTGGTGACGTCGCCGCGTTGCTGGCCGCCGGTGCGGCGGCCGTCCAGTGCGGTACCGCGTTCGTGCTGTCCGACGAGGCCGGGACCCGTCCCGCCCAGCGCGCCGCCATGCTCTCCGGCGACCATCGCGAGACGGTGGTGACCCGGGCTTTCACCGGGCAGCCGGCCCGAGCCCTGCGCAACCGCTTCGTCGACACCTACTCGTCGATCGCCCCGATCGGCTACCCGGCGATCCACCACCTCACCGCCCCGATCCGGGCCGCCGCCGCCCGTCGTGGTGACGCCTCCGCCCTCAACCTGTGGGCGGGTGTCAACCACGCCTCCGCCCGTCCGGCGCCTGTCGCCGCCGTGATCGATGCGCTGCGGGGCTGAAGCGCTGCCCGTCCGGCGCCTGTCGCTGCCGTGATCGATGCGCTGCGGGGCTGAACCGTCGCGCGTTCGTCGCCGCCCCTGCCCACTACCGCGACGCCGGGTTGTCGGCAGGTGTGTTTGTTGCTTGCGACTGTTGTTTTCCTGCGGCGCGGCGGTTGTTGATCTGTCTGCTGTGCGAATTTGTCGTGTTGCGGTCGACGGAATCCTCGATATTAACCGACGTTAATACTTAACATATTGTTCTCTGCGCGGCGCGATTTCTGGACGGGGTTCCGGTGTAGGTTCTATTCAAAGGTTGATGCGGGCCGGCTGGATGAAGAACCATCCGGTGGCCTCTCGATGCCCGCGGGAGACCCTCGCGGCGATTAGTGAAAAGGATTCGGAAATGCGTAGCATGGTGCTCGCCGGCCTCATCCCGGCCGTTCTCGTCCCCGGTGCCGCCCAGGCGTCGCCGTGTCCGACGACAGACGTTCTCGGGACTTATGCGTTCGGCCGCGCCGCGACCATCGGCGCCGCCGGCGAGACAGCCGGTGTCTGGACTGTCGCCGGCACCCGGTCCGGGATCGCCGGTGACGACCTGATCGTCACCTACACTCCGCGCTACACCGCGGCCGCCACCGAGACGGCGGTCTACACTGCCCTGTTCAACCAGGTCGCACGGCCTGATGTCGAGTGCGACCGGGTCGGTGCGGACGGCGTTGCGAAACACGTCTGGGTCACCTATCGGTGCCGCACCGGCGTCGCCCCCAACTACACGCTTCTGGTCCGCTGACGGGCCGAGGCTGCCGACCGGCGCGGGTGGCGGAGTGCCATGGGGTGGATGTCCGTCGCCCGCTCCGTCGGAGGTCGCTCTCGGCCGGGATGTGCTTCGAGCTTGTCGCTGGGCGTGGTCGGGCTTGCCGCCAGGCGCGCTTCAGGGTTTACCGCTGGGCGCAAACCAGGGTTTGCCGCTGGGTACGCGTCGGTTTGCCGCTGGGCGCGCGTCGGTTTGCCGGTTCGGGGTGAGTTGCTTTGCGCCGGAAGAATTCTGGCGGTTTGATGTGCCTGATCGATGCAAGGTGATTCCGCCGACTATTTAAATGTCTGGTGAATTCACGTGTCGCAGGAGAGCGTGACCGTTCTACCCATGTGACTTTCCTGGGGGGAGCCCGGTTTCCGTCGTTGAGGAGCGGCGGGAACCGGGCCATTAATCGTTTCAACGCCCGATCGTGCGACAAAGGCGGCGACGAAACGGTCCCCGATCACCGGCCGAACAGGTGCCCGCTCCGACGAACGTCAGACACAGGCGCCGGCTTCAGGTCCGATACCGCCGCAGTCCCGGGTCGAGGGTGCGGCGATGCCGTGCCGGAGGACGGCGCGAGATCGTGGGCGCCGGTACCGACCGTGGGCGGTACCGGCGTGGCGGCGAACTGATCGGTGCTGCGGGTTGTCGGCGGCGGGTCACCGGGCGGGAAGGACGCGGCCGGTGACGGTGCCGAAGGAGAGGCGGGAGCCGTCGGGGGAGGGGGCTGTCGCGGTGATGGTGATCTCGTCGCCGTCCTCGAGGAACGAGCGGGTGGAGCCGTCCGGGAGGGTCAGCGGGTCCGAGGCGTTCCAGGAGAGTTCGATCAGGGAGCCTCGCTGGTCGCGGGTGGGGCCGCTGATGGTGCCGGAGGCGTACAGGTCGCCGGTGCGCAGGGAGGCGCCGTTGATCGTCATGTGGGCGAGCTGCTGGGCGGGGGTCCAGTACATGCCGGCGAACGGGGGGCGGCTGATGACGTGGCCGTTCAGCCGGACCTCCAGGGTGAGGTCCAGGCCCCACGGTTCGGCGCTGTCGTCCAGGTAGGGGAGCAGGGGCTCGTCCCGGGTGGGAGCCTTGACCCGGGCGGCGGACAGGGCGGCCAGCGGGACGACCCACGGCGAGATCGAGGTCAGGAACGACTTGCCGAGGAACGGGCCCAGGGGAACGTACTCCCAGGACTGCAGATCGCGGGCGGACCAGTCGTTGACCAGGCAGACGCCGAAGACGTGGGCCGGGAAGTCGGACAAGGGGACCGGGGTGCCCAGCGGAGACGGGGTGCCCACCACGAAACCGACCTCGGCTTCGATGTCGAGGCGGCGGGACGGGCCGAGGGCGGGTGTGCCGTCGACCAGCGACTGGCCCTGCGGGCGGGTGACCGGGGTGCCGGACAGCTGCACCGTTCCGGCCCGGCCGTGGTAGCCGATCGGCAGGTGGGTCCAGTTCGGGGTCAGCGCCGGTGAACCCGGGCGGAACATGCGGCCCAGGTTCTCGGCGTGGTCCCGGGAACTGTAGAAGTCGACGTAGTCCGCCACCTCGAACGGCAGGTGCATGGTGACCCCGTCGCGGGGCACCAGGTGCGGAGTCACCCGCTCCTGATGGGCCGGATCGGTCAGCCAGGTGGTGATCATCGAGCGCAGGGCGGCCCAGGTGTCCGGGCCCTGCGCCATGAACGCGTTCAGCGAACCGGTCGCGTGCACCGGATCACCGGTCAGCCCGGCCAGATCCAGCACGTGGTCACCGATCGCGACACCGGTCCGCGCGCCGGGCACGGGGGCCGCCGAACCGGCCGGCCGGGGCGTGTCGGCCGGGCGTGGCGCGGCGCCGGGTGCGGTGGGAGAGCCGGCGGCGGTGCCGGCCGGGGTGGAGAAGATGCCGTAGGGCAGGTTGGTGAGGCCGAAACCGGTGGCTTCGGGCAGGTGGAGCCAAGTCATGCGGGGTATCTCTCCGGGAGCAGGCCGAGGTGGGCCAGGTCGTTGACGGGATCAGCGAGGTCGCAGGTGCCGAAGCCGGTGAAGGCGGCTCGGGCCCGGACGGCGGTGGCGGGCGACCAGGCGCGCAGGTCGGCGGCGATCCGCGCGGCGTCGGTGCGGGCCAGGTGGGTCTCGGCGGCGTCCGGGTGGGCGGCGGCCAGCAGCACGTTGAGGAAGCCGTGGTGGTCGAAGCCGGTCGCCGGGTCGGTGTGGCGGACGGCGTGGTGCAGGCCGGCGGTGCACTTGAACGCGACGGACCGGGTGATGCAGGCGCGGATGGTGGCGGCCAGCTCCTCGACCGGCGGGAACAGGTCGGCACGGACCCCGCCGGTGCGGAGTTTGGCGCGGCAGCGGGTGCCGGCCAGGGCGTCCAGGACCTCGTCGCGGGCGGCGGTGCGTGGCACCTCGACCGCGGCCGGAAGGCCGGGGGGAAGCGAGTCCGCTATGACGCGTACCGCCGATCGGGTGTGTGCGGCGTCGACCGCGACCGGCGCCTCGACCGCGACCAGGCGCATTCCTGGCGTTTTGTCGATCTTGTCGACGGCGGCCGGGAGGTCGGCGGGGGCGGCGATCAGGGCGATGTCCAGCGGCGGACCGGCGGGCCGCAGGTGCGCGGCGACCTCGGCCAGGCGGGCCGCGGGCGCGATGAACGGCCCGACCAGCGGGGCGTGCGGCGTGGCGAGGCGATCCAGGAAGGCCGGGACGGCCGCCGCCATCGGTGCGTTGCCGGGCGGGAACAGCGCGGCATCGTCAAAGAACCGGGCGAAAAGGGCGAAAGGATCGAAAACCGACTCAGGATCGCGCTCGCCGGAGCGGTCCGGGTGACGGGCGCCGGAGTGCGGAGGAAGGTCGGCACCGGAGTGCGGCGGGATGCCGGTGGGGTGCGCAGGGACGTCGGCGGCGGCCCGCGACGGGGGCGGCGCGGGGGTCGCGGTCATGCGGACGGACCGCGGCCGGACCAGGACCACGCGTAGCGGCCGTCGTCCGAGGCCAACCCCGCCTCGCCGAGGTCGAGTGGCCGGAACGTGTCCACCATGACCGCCAGCTCGTCGAAGAACTCCGCACCGAGGGAGCGTTCCACCGCGCCCGGCTGCGGCCCGTGCGAGTGACCACCCGGGTGCAGTGAGATCGAGCCCTTGCCGATGCCGGAGCCCTTGCGGGCCTCGTAGTCGCCGTCGACGTAGAACATCACCTCGTCCGAGTCGACGTTCGAGTGGTAGTACGGCACCGGGACGGCCAGCGGGTGATAGTCGACCTTGCGCGGGACGAAGTTGCAGATCACGAAGTTCTGCCCGGCGAAGACCTGGTGCACCGGCGGCGGCTGGTGGACCCGGCCGGTGATCGGCTCGAAGTCGGCGATGTTGAAGGCGTACGGGTAGAGGCAGCCGTCCCAGCCGACCACGTCGAACGGGTGCTCGGGCACGACGTGGATGCTGCCGCCGCCGCGGTGCTTGACAAAGACCTCGACGTCGGTGCCTTCGGCGAGCATCGGCTCGACCGGGCCGCGCAGGTCGCGCTCGCAGTACGGCGCGTGTTCCAGGAACTGGCCGTACCGGCTCAGGTAGCGCGCGGGCGGCGCGATGTGCGAGCTGGCCTCGATGGCGTACGTACGCAGCGGCTCGCCGCCGTCCGGCACCCACCGGTGCACCGTGGTGCGCGGAATGATCACGTAGTCGCCGCGCCCGACGGTGAGCGCGCCGAACACCGTCTCGACGGTGGCGCTGCCCCGCTCCACGTACACGCACTCGTCGCCGATGGCGTTCTTGTAGTACGGCGACGCCTCGCTGGACACCGCGTAGGTGATCCGCACGTCGGCGTTGCCGAGGACCAGCCGCCGGCCGGTGACCGGGTCGGCGTCCTTGTACTCCAGGTCGTGCAGGCGCAGGTGCCGGGGGACGAGCGGGGTGTTCGGGGTCAGGCTCTGGTCGGGCAGCTGCCACGGGCGCGCGTCGACGATCGCCGACGGGATGCCCCGGTGGTAGAGCAGTGCGGAGTCGGAGGAGAACCCCTCCTCGCCGACCAGCTCCTCGGCGTAGAGCCCGCCGTCGGGCCGCCGGTGCTGGGTGTGCCGCTTCGGCGGAATGCTGCCGACCTGGCGGTAGAACGTCACGCAATGCCTCCCGGGCATTCCTGCGGACCATCCCGGCGGGTCACGCCGGGACGAGTCCAGGACCATGGGGTCGTCACCAGGGGTGGTGGCCACGACTCCGTGTGCTACGGAATTTACGGAGCCGTAACAGGGCGCACAAGTGGACCGGCGAAATCAGCCGGTGGTCGAGGTCGGCGACCTGGATCCGGCGGGGCCGCGCCCGACTGCCGACCGATGCCGCCGCCGACCGGTACGGCGCGGGTACGGCGGCGAAAGACCTGACCCACGCCGCATGGAAGAAATCCCGCGGACGTGGTTCACCGTAAGGTGATCAACATGGCGTCCACCTTGAGCACCAGCAAGACCCGGGCGGCGATGCGTGACGCCGCCCGGGTCTCCGCGCAGACCCTGCTGATCCTGCTGCTCCTGTACGTGTTCCTGGAGCTGCTCGGGATGGCCTGGTCGGTGCTCTGGCCGCTGGTGGTGGCCCTGCTGCTGACCACCCTGACCTGGCCGCCGGTGCGCTGGCTGCGCGGCCGGGGGTGGCCGCCGGCGCTGGCCGCGTCGCTGGTCACGATCCTGTTCCTGGCCCTGGTCGCCGGCATCGTGGTGCTGATCGCGGTGCCGGTCTCGGCGCAGAGCGGCAAGCTGGGCCAGGGTGTGGTCGACGGCATCCAGACGGTCCGTGACTGGGCGTCCGGCCCGCCGCTGCGGATCAGCGACGACCAGGTCAACAGCGGTCTCAACAGTGCCGTCGACAAGCTGCAGGCCAGCGTCGGCAGCATCGCGAACGCCACCCTGGCCGGGGTGAGCACGATCGTGAACGGCCTGGTCACCACGATCCTCGCGCTGTTCCTGATGTTCTTCTTCCTCAAGGACGGCCCACGGTTCCTGCCCTGGTTGTCCCGTCAGCTGCCGGGCCGGCTCGGCGACGACGTCCCGGCGATCGCCGGGCGCAGCTGGAACACGCTCAGCGCGTTCGTCCGCTCGCAGGCGTTCGTCGGGCTGCTCGACGCGGTCTTCATCGGGCTCGGCCTGTGGATCGTCGGGGTGCCGCTGGTGCTGCCGCTGGCCGTGCTCACCTTCGTCACCGCGTTCGTCCCGATCGTCGGCGCGGTCTTCGCCGGCCTGGTCGCGGTGCTGATCGCGCTGGTCTTCAACGGCTGGGTAAAGGCGCTGATCGTGCTCGGCATCATCCTGCTGGTGCAGCAGCTGGAGGGCAACGTCTTCCAGCCGATGATCCAGAGCCGCGGGCTGGGCCTGCACGCGGCCGTGGTGCTGCTCGCCGTGACCCTGGGCGGCAACCTGGCCGGGATCGTCGGCAGCCTGCTCGCCGTCCCGGTCGCCGCGATCGTCTCGGTGATCTGGAACTATCTGCGCGAGCAGCTCAGCGACCCGGAGCCGATTCCCGCCGAAGTTGCTGAACAAACCGACTGAGCCGGGCCAGGCCCTCGCGCAGGGCCTCCCGGGACGCCGCGTAGGAGAGCCGGACGTGGCTCTCCGCGGTGGCCACTGCGAAGTCCCGGCCCGGGGTCACCGACACGAACGCTTCCTCGAGGGCCCGGCGGCAGAACTCCCACGCCCCCAGCCCGGTGCCGCTGACGTCGAAATACACGTAGAAGGCCCCGTCCGGCGGCACCGGCACCGGCAGCCCGATCCCGGCCAGCCCCTCCAGCGCGATGGCCCGCCGGGCCAGCAACTCCCGCCGCCGCTGCTCGCACACCGCCAGGGACTCGGGGGTGAAGCACTCCAACGCCGCGATCTGGGCCGGGGTGGAGGCGCACAGGAAGTAGTTCATCGCCAGCCGTTCGGCCGCCGGCACGAGCGCCTCGGGCAGCACGCACCAGCCGAGCCGCCAGCCGGTCATCCCGAAGTACTTGGAGAAACTGTTGATCACCAGAGCGTCCGGGTCGGCGGACAGGATCGTGCGCGGCGGCGTCCCGTCCGCGGCCGGGTCGGCCAGGTCCAGGTAGATCTCGTCGACGATGCGCCAGGCGTCCCGCGCCCGGGCCCGGGCGCAGACCTCGACCAGGTCGGCGAACGGGAGGGACGTCCCGGTCGGGTTGGCCGGGCTGGCCACCATCACCGCCCGGGTCCGCTCGCTCCAGACCGCGTCGACCGCGGCGGTGTCCAGCTGATAGCGCGACTCCGGGGTGGTGGCGGCGGTGACCACGGTGCCGCCGAACGTCTCCACCAGCTGGCGGTTGCACGGGTATGACGGGTCGGCCACGATCACCTCGTCGCCCGGGTCGGTGGTCGCGGCCGCGACCAGCAGCAGCGCTCCGGACGCTCCGGGGGTGACCGCGATCCGGGCCGGATCGACCTGCACCCCGTGCCGCTCGCGGTAGAACCCGGCGATCGCCGCGCGCAGCGCCGGCAACCCGAAGGCCGGGGTGTACGGCAGCGGCCGCCCGTCCATCACCCGACGCATCGCCTCGCGGACCGCGGGCGGCGCGCCGAAGTCCGGTTCGCCGAGGCCGAGCCGGACCACGTCGTGCCCGGCCGCCTCCAGCTCACCGGCGCGCCGCCCGAACGCCATCGCGTGGAACGGCTCGGCCGACAGGGCGCGCTGCGACAACCTCATCGCCGCAGCATGCCATCCCGGACCCCGGCTTCAGGTACGCGGTGTCCGATCCCGCCCCTGCCCGGCGCCGGACTGCCGGCCTGGTCCAGGTGCTCGGCGTGGGGACGTGGGCGGGGTACGGGGCCGGCCCGGTCCGGACGGCCGAAAGCGGGAAGATCCGGTCGCCCCGTCGTGGCGTTGCCAGCTTCGCCCGCCGCGCAGTAGCGTGATCTTAGTCACCGCATAGAGGGGAGTGATCGGGTGAGAGTGGCGGGCAGAACCCTGGTGGTCACCGGTGCCGGCGACGCGATCGGGCGGGCCGTGGCCCTCGAAGCGGCCCGGCGCGGCGCCCGGGTGGCCGCGGTCGACACCGACCCGGCCGAGCTGCGCGAAACCGCCCGGCAGGTGGTCGCCCCGCTGTTGCTCTCCACCCACCTGCTCAGCCCCGGCCCGGCCCCGACCGGCATCGAGGCGCTGCCGCGGGCCGTGCTCGACCGCTGGGGTCAGGTCGATGCCGTCATCCACTGTGCGCCCGACGGGACGCCGGTGGTGGCCCGCGCCTTCCTGCCCACCCTGCGACTGCGGCCCGAGGCGCACCTGGTGCACGTGGCCGACAGCCGGTCGCCGGCCGCCGACCGGGCCGCGGCGAAGGCCTTCGCCCACGAGCTGCGCGCCGAGACCACCCTGTTCGTCGCCATGGTGTTCCCCACCGATCCGCGCCGCCCCTACCAGGCCGCCCGGGACATCCTCGACGGGATGGAACGCAACGCGTACCCCGCCCGGATCGGCTCCGACCGGCGGATCCGGGACGTGCGCGGCGTCGCGGCCCTGCTGATGGCGCGCCTGCGGGAACTGGTCGCGTAACGGGAAACGTCAACCCGGGCCGCGCCCGGCCGATCGCTAGGCGTCGAGGGAGCCCCCGAAGAGGAACTGCGCGATGCCCGTGACGATGGCCAGGACGCCGAGCCCGCCCAGCGCGATCCCGCCGATCGCCATCCGGCGGCCGTGTCGCACCGTGTCCGCCGGGCCGCGCAGCGCCATGATGCCCAGCACCACCGCGGTGACCGCGCAGATCGGGGCGGGCAGCACCACCTGGGCGCAGAGCGCCAGCGGCAGCGGCAGCGCCCCGGCGATCAGGGCGAGCAGCGGCAGCCGGCTCCCGGCGGCGGCCGCGGCCGGTGTCGCCACGAGCTCGTCGCCGGGCAGGTCGTAGAGGACCCGGGACAGCTCGCCCCAGGTGCGGGCGGCATACGCGGACCGGGAGCGCTCGCTGAACTCCTCGATGGTGAGTCGGCCCTCGGCGGTCGCCGTGCTGAGCCGGGCGACGACCGCCTCCCGGTCGGAGTCCGACACCCGGACGTGCGGCGAGGGGTACATGCCGGACAGGCTACCGGCGGGTTCCCGATCCCGCGTCCTCCGGCCGGGCGGGTGTCCCACGCGCTGGCCCCGGGGAGTGAGTTCGGCGACTCAAGGTGTCCACTTCGTACCGGGAGAATCCTTATGCGGGGAAGATTCCACCCGATCACCTTGACAGCGTCAGTCAGAATCCGGTGACTTTC
The DNA here is from genome assembly GCF_900119315.1 of Actinoplanes sp. SE50/110. Lineage (NCBI taxonomy): Bacteria > Bacillati > Actinomycetota > Actinomycetes > Micromonosporales > Micromonosporaceae > Actinoplanes > Actinoplanes sp. SE50/110. The sequence goes on from NZ_LT827010.1 coordinate 2,223,119, forward strand.
CATGCCGGGTCAACGGGGGTGTCAGCATGGCGGTGCCGCTTCGCGGGTGCGGTTCGGTGCGATGCTGAGCCGCCGCGCCCTGCTGCGCACCGGCCTGGCCGGCCTCGCCGGGGTGGCCGTCGGCGCGGCCGGGGCCCGGGAGATCCCGCACTGGCTGGGCTGGGACCGCCCGCCGGTGCTGGGCGGCTACGCCGCGGCCGCCGACCAGCTGGACGGCCTGCACCAGCCGGGTGTCGCGGTCCGCTACTTCGTCGACACCTCCGAGCCACTGGTCGCGTTCACCTTCGACGACGGGCCGGCCCCGCACTGGACGCCGATGGTCCTCGACGCGCTGGACGCCGCGGGCGTGCCGGCCACCTTCTTCATGGTCGGCAGCCGCCTGGAGCGCCACGCCGACCTGGTCCGCGGCCGGATGGACCGGCACGCGATCGGCAACCACACCTGGGCGCACGACGACCTGGCCACCCTGGACCTGGGCGCGGTCACCCGCAACCTGCAGCGCACCGAGCAGGAGATCCGCCGGCACTTCGACCGCCAGGTGACCCTGCTGCGGCCGCCGTTCGGGCACATCGGCGGCTCCACCATGCTGGCCGCCGACCAACTCGGCTACGACGTGGTGCTCTGGTCCAAGGCGATGCGCGAGCAGCTGTTCCACGACGACCCGATGGGCCAGGCCCGGGACATCGTCGACTCGGTCCGCCCCGGGTCGATCATCCTGGCCCACGACGAGGGCGACGACAAACGCCTGGTGACCGTCCACGGCCTGGCCGCCATGTTCGACGGCCTGCGCAAGCGCGGCTTCCGGATGGTCACCGTCCCCGACCTGATCGCCGCCGGCACCTCACCGAGCCAGGGCAGTCACTAGCGCGTCGGCCGGTGGCGCAGGCGGGCGATCGTCCGGAGCACCTCGGTGCGGTTGTCCGCCGCTTTCAACCACCCCGGCAACCGGGCCACCATCGTCAGGCCGGGCTCCCGCGGGTGGCGTTCCCGCAGTTTCGCCCCGACGTAGTCGGCCAGCAGGGTGAGATGTGCCTCGTTGAAGGCCCACAGCGTGCGTCCGCCGCAGCATCGCGCCTGGAACCACAGCGGCAGGTGGAAGTACGGATCGATCGGCCCACCCCAGCGGGAGACCCCGACCTTCGGCGGCCACTGCGCGACGGTGACGCAGCGGGTGCAGACGAACCGTCGCGGCGAGTGCATCGCGACGGCGCCCTGGACGGGGTCGGCGCTGACCACGGCGCGGCACCCGCAGTGCGGGCACACCACGTCGATCTCGTCGGCGGCCAGCTCCGGCAGCCGGATCGCCGGGTCCCGGAAGCGCACCGCCGCGCCGTCCGGGACGGCGCCCTCCGCCGTCATCGGCCGAGGAACCCGTCGATCCGGGCGGGCCAGGTGCGGACGTCGGCCGCGGTGGCGGAGACGTGCAGCCGGGCGTCGGGCAGTACCCGGGCGAGCAGCTCGGCGGAGGTGAGCGGGTGGACCGGGTCGCCCTCCCAGGCGAGGATCAGCACCGGGTGGGTGACCCGGCGCAGCTCGTCGTCGGACGGCAGGTCGGTGAGCGCCGCCCCGCGCATCACGGCCGGCAGCAGCCCCTCCGGCACGTCCGCGTCGAACTGCCAGCCGGGGAGCTCGGCGAAGATCTGCGAGGCAGGGAAGCCGCGCATGATCTCCACCCAGGACTGTTTGCCCCTGGCTTGCACCCCGGCCGCGCCGGAGCGGTAGGCCTGCCGTGCGGTCTCCCGGGTGTCCCGGGCGGTCGGCGGGATCATCAGCACCAGCCGGCGGAAGCGGTCCGGCCGCCGGGATGCCGCCCAGAGCAGCGCCCCGGCGCCCATCGAGGATCCGGCCCAGTCCACCGGCTGCTCCGGGCTGACCTCGTCGGCGATCGCCAGCAGGTCGTCGGCGAGCCGCGGCCAGGTGTAGCGCTCCGGGTCGGGCACGCCGGGCGACCGGCCGTGGCCGGGCTGGTGGTAGCGGACGATCCGGCGCGACCCGGTGATCCGGGACCAGTCGAGCAGGCCGGCCTCGTCCTCGCCGCGGGTACTCATGAAGATGCCGTGGGAGTAGCCGAGCAGCGGGCCCGAGCCGAGCTCCTCGACAAAGAGGTCAGTCACGGTCCGACAGTAGTCCCGGGCCGGGCCGGCCCGCTGCCCACGCCGGCCGCGGTGATGGCGGCGGCGACCTCGTCCAGGTCCCGCCCGGTCAGGGTGAGGTCCGCGCCGGGTTGCCAGCCGGCGATCTGCCCGGGGCGGCGGGCACCGACGATCGCGCCGGTGACGCCCGGCCAGGCCAGCGTCCAGGCCACCGCGACGGCGGCGACCGGCACCCGGTGCCGGTCCGCGACGGTGCGCAGCGCGTCCACCACCCGCAGGTTGCGGTCCAGGCCGGTGGTGAAGTCGGGATGCCCGCGCCGCCAGTCGTCGGCCGGCAGGGCGGCCACCCGCCGCGCGTCGACGGCGCCGGTCAGCAGACCGGAGTGCATCGGCTGGTAGACGATCACCCCGGTGCCGTGCGCCGCGCTCCAGGCGATCTGGTCGGCGGGCTCGCGGACCAGCGCCGAGAACGGCGGCTGGATCGCGTCGACGGGTGCCACCCTCGCGGCCCGGTCCAGCTCGGCGACGCCATGATTGGACAGTCCGATCGCCCGCACCTTGCCCTCGGTGCGCAGGTCGGCCATGGTCTGCCAGTACTCCTCCAGTTCGGTCGCGCCGACCGGCGCGGCCCCGTCCGGCGGGCCCCAGCTGAGCAGCCGCCCGTCGCCCGGCCAGTGCACCTGGTACAGGTCGATGTGGTCGGTGCGCAGCCGGCGCAGCGACGCCTCCAGTTCCCGGCGCACCGAGGCGGCGGTCATCAGCCGGCGCGGCGGGGTGTCCCGGCGGGCCGGGTCGTCCCAGACCAGCCCGGTCTTGGTGAACAGGTACGGGCGGTCGGCCGGCGGCAGCGCGGCGACCGCGCGGCCGACCACCTCCTCGGAATGCCCGTGCCCGTACGCGGCGGCGGTGTCGATCCAGTTCACCCCGGCCGCCACGGCGGCGTGCACGGTGGCGATCGAGTCGGCGTCGTCCTGCGGGCCCCACGCGTACTGCCAGCCGGCGCCACCCATCACCCACGCGCCCAGTCCGGTGGTGGACAGCTCCATTCCGGTGGTGCCGAGTTCTCGCGTTCTCATGCCGCCGACTCTGCGCGACCGGTGGCGGCGCTGCCAGGGCACGGCGTGACCAGGCAGCGCCGGTAGCAGCCGGGGATACTGGGGGCATGACCCTGGACCGGCGGGCCGAGCTCGGTGACTTCCTGCGTTCCCGGCGGGCCCGGCTCGACCCGGGCGAGCTGGGCCTGGCCAGTCACGGGCAGCGGCGGGTGCCGGGGTTGCGGCGCGAGGAGCTGGCGCGGCTGGCCGGGGTCAGCGTCGACCACTATGTGCGGCTGGAGCAGGGGCGCACCCTGCACTTCTCCGAGTCGGTGCTGGACGCGGTGGCCCGGGCGTTGGGCCTCGACCCGGTCGAGCGGGCGCATCTGTACCGGTTGGCCCGCCCGTTCCCGGCGGGCGGCGGCGCGGGCGGGCAGCGGGTGCGGCCCGGCCTGCTGCGGCTGCTGCACGCGGTCGGCGACGTGCCGGCCTACGTGATCGGGCGCAACGCCGACGTGCTCGCCTGGAACCCGATGGCCTCCGCGCTGCTCACCGACTTCGGCGCGGTGGACCCGCGGGTGCGGAACATGGCCCGGCTGGTGGTGCTCGACGAGGGGATCCGCCGGCTCTACGCGGACTGGCCGGCGAAGGTGCGGGATGTCGCCGGCTATCTACGGCTCGACGCGGCACGGCACCCGGGCGACCCGCGTACCCGGGCGCTGGTCGACGAGTTGGGTGCGGCGAGCCGTGAGTTCCGGGCGGCCTGGGCGGAGCACGGTCTGAAGGACAAGACCCATGGGGCGTACGTCTACCTCCACCCCGTCGTGGGCCGCCTGGAGCTGGGTTTCGAGGCGTTGCGCCTGCCGGACGACCCGGGTCAGGCGCTGGTCGCGCACACGGTCGAGGCGGGTTCGCCGTCGGAGACCGCGCTGCGCCTGCTCGCGGCCTGGGCGGCGCCGGCCGTTCCGGCGACGAGGTGACCGTCCTGCAGGTGGTACGACGCGTTGTCGAGCCGGGCGCGGATCGCCGCGTCGGCCCGCCGGGCCAGCGTCTCGGGCAGCAGCGTGGCCGCCTCCTGCGGGTGCGCCAGGCCCAGCCGCGCAGCCCGGGTGGGGCGCGGCCGGATCAGGGTGGACCCGGCCGCGTGACCGGTTCAGTTCGCCGGGGCGTCGTCGCCCGGGCCGGCCGGGTCGGTGGTGTCGTCCGGGGAGCCGCTGTCGTCGCCGCCGAGCGGGTCGGAGCCGTCGGTCAGCTCGTCGAGGTCACTGGTGCCGTCGCCGTCGTGGTCCTCGTCGCCGTCGAGCACGCCGTCGTCGTCGCTGTCGGCGGCCTGCGGGTCGTCGCCGAGCTGGAACTCCTGCGCGTTGGTCAGCCCGTCGTCGTCGAGGTCCTCGTCGCCGTCGGACACCCCGTTGCCGTCGCTGTCCGCGTCGGTGGGGTCGTAGCCGGGCAGCGTGTACTCCTGCGCGTTGGTGAGCCCGTCCCGGTCGGCGTCCTCGTCGCCGTCGAGCACGCCGTTGTCGTCGCTGTCCTCGGACTGCGGGTCGTCGTCGAGGTCGTACTCCTGGGTGTTGGTCAGACCGTCGGAGTCGGCGTCGTCGTCGGCGTCGTCGGCGCGCGGGTCGAGGCCGTTGGTGACCTCCCAGCCGTCCGGCATGCCGTCCCGGTCGGTGTCCGCGGTGCGCGGGTTCGTCCCCGCCCGGTATTCGGCCCGGTTGCTCAGGCCGTCGCGGTCCCGGTCGGCGCGGGCGTCGTTCTTCTTCGGGTTCAGCCCGTTCGCGATCTCCCACCGGTCCGGCATGCCGTCCCGGTCGGTGTCCTTCGTGGCGGCCGGTTTGGACCTCTGCACGGTCTGCGCGGACGCCGCGTGCGCGGCGCCCGACATCGACAGCAGGGTCACGGTGGCGGCGGCGGCCGAGACGGCGAGACAGACGGAACGGCGCAGGTTCACGAGAAAATCCTTCGCTTGCCGGTACGGGGAGTCACCACCGTAGAGCGCCGGGTGATGCCGCGGTGACTCCCGACCCGACCTGCCCCGAAGTCGCTCCCGGCCGGCAACCAGGCCTTACGAGAGCGTGGCCGTGAAGTGCTGCAGCGAGCCGCTGATCAGGGGATCCAGGTCCACCCCGGTGAAGCGGTGGCCGGCGCCCGGGATCAGCCGCAGGCAGACCGGCGCGGACAGGGCGGCCAGTCGGTCGTGCAGCTCCTCGCTCTGCCCGGCCGGCACCGTCCGGTCGTCGGCCCCGTGCAGCAGCAGCATCGGTGGCGCGTCCCCGGTGACGTAGGTGACCGGGCTGGCCGCCGCCGACTCGGCCGGCAGCTCCTGCACCGGGCCGCCGACCAGCCGGCTCTCCGGCGAGCCGGGCGCGTCGTGGTCCGGCCGGCCCTCCGGATGGTTCTGCGCCGCCATGCTGAGCAGGTTGCTCGGCGCGTACCAGAGCACCGCGGACTGCACCGCGTCGGAGACGCCCGGCACGCCGCTGCGGCCGGTCAGCGCCGGGTCCGGGTCGTCGCCGGTCAGCGCGATGAGCGCGGCCAGGTGGCCGCCGGCCGACTCGCCCCAGACGCCGAACCGGGACGGGTCCAGGCCGAGCCCGGCGGCGTTGCGGCGCAACCAGCGGACGGCCGCCTTGACGTCGTGCAGCTGGGCCGGGAACCGCGCCTCGGCGCTGAGGCGGTAGGTGACCCGGGCGACCGCGAAACCGGCCGCCAGGATTCGGTCGGCGATCCGCCCGTGCGCGGCGTCCTTGTTGCCGCCGAACAGCCAGCCACCACCGTGGATCCAGACGATCAGCGGGAGCGGGTGGCCGACGGCGGTGGGGCGGAACAGGTCCAGGGTGAGTGGGCGGTAGCCGGGCACCTCGGCGACCGTCACGTCCCACCACGCGATGCGGTCACCGTGGGTCACGGGAGGAGGCGGGCAGTAGCGCTGCGAATCCAGGGTTGCGGTCACGTTCCACCTCGTACCAGAAAGGGGTGGGCGGGGCAGGCCGGGACGGCTCATGACGTACCGGAAAAGCGGGTTTTGTCCAGGGGTGCGGCCGGAGAAGGCCGGCACCGGCTGATGGGGGTCCACCTGACTGCACGCCTCCCGGCGAGTCCTCGATCGTGAGGTGGTGCGGGACCGCGGCGCCCCGGCGAGTCGTTGATCACCCGGTCGGCGCGAGCCTGCGAGGCGCGGATCGGCGCTGGTTACGCTGGGGCTGATCAACTGGGGTGCGGACGGCGGGAGTGCGGGGATGCGGTACGTCGCGATCGGGGACAGCTTCACCGAGGGCATGGGCGACACCCAGCCGGACGGCAGCGAACGGGGGTGGGCCGACCTGGTCGCCGCCGGCCTCGCCGCCGGGCTCGGCGAGCCGATCCGGTACGCGAACCTGGCCATCCGCGGCCGCCTCCTGCAGCCGATCGTCACCGACCAGCTGGACGCCGCGCTCGCCCTCGATCCGAAACCGACCCTGCTGTCGCTCAACGGTGGCGGCAACGACATGATGCGTCCCGGCAGTGACATGACCACCCTGGTCGCGATGACCGAGAACGCGATCCGCCGCTGCCTCGACAACGGCATCCACGTCCTGCTGCTCTCCGGCGCCGACCCGTCCCACCACCTGCCGTTCGGCGCCTCGATGCGCCGCAAGGCCGAGGCGCTGACCGCCGCCGTCGCGCCGTTCGCCGGCCGCTTCGAGAACCTCACCTTCGTCGACATGTTCCACGACCGGGAGATCCAGAAGCCCGGCTACTGGTCCGCCGACCGCCTCCACCTCAACGCCAACGGCCACCGCCGGGTAGCCGGCGCCGTCCTCACCGCCCTCGGCCACCCCACCCCGGCCCACGTCATCGATCCCGGCCAGGGCGCTCGCGGCGGCCTGCTCGCCGAGGCCCGCTACTACCGCGAACACGTCCTTCCGTGGATCCAGCGCCGCCTGCGCGGCCAGTCCTCCGGCGACGACCGCACCGGCAAGTACACCGACTGGATCTCGGTCCCCGCCATCCAGCCCGCCTGACGTCCGGGCGGTACCCGGTTCAGTCGGCCGCGACCCGGTGCCTGCCCCGGGCGACGACAGGGCCATGACCCGAGCGGGCGTGGCCTGGCGAGCAACCGCGCCCCGCCGCCTGCGGTGGGTGGCGTGTCGGGCCGCGAGCGGAGCGGATGCCGCCCGGCAGGCGAGGCCCGGCACCCCGGTGAGCGGAGGCCGGGCCGCGACCCCGCTCGTACGACCGCGATCGGGTGCTAAGCGAAGACGATCGTGTGGTTCTCGTGCCGGATGACCCGGTCCTCACTGTGCCACCGGACCGCCCGGGAGAGCACCGCCCGCTCCACATCCGCGCCCCGGCGCTGCAGATCGGCCACCGTGTCGGCGTGCGAGACCCGGATCACGTCCTGCTCGATGATCGGCCCCTCGTCCAGATCCTCGGTGACGTAGTGGGCGGTCGCCCCGACCAGCTTCACGCCGCGCTGCTTGGCCTTGGCGTAGGGGCCGGCGCCGATGAAGGACGGCAGGAAGCTGTGGTGGATGTTGATGATCGGGACGCCGACGCGCTCGATGAAGGTCCCGGACAGGATCTGCATGTAGCGGGCCAGCACGATGAAGTCGACGTTGCCCTGCAGGAGCTGCAGGTGCTGGGCCTCGGCCGCGGATTTGTCCGGGCCGGCGGACGGCACGTGGAAGAACGGGACGCCGAAGAAGCGGACCTCGTTGGCGGTGTCGGCGTGGTTCGAGATGACCATCGACACGGTGATCGGGAGCTCGCCGCGGCGGTGTCGCCAGAGCAGGTCGAGCAGGCAGTGGTCATCCTTCGAGGCGAAGATCGCGACGCGTTTCGGGACGGACAGGTCGCGCAGTGTGTACTCCAGGTCGAAACCCTCGGCGAGTTTCGCCTGCAGGTCGGCCTCGACCTGGGGGAGCCGGGCCTTCAGATGGTCCAGGGCGAAGACGGTGCGCTGGAAGAAGGCGCCCCCGTGCGGATTGTCGGAATACTGGTCCAGGGACACGATGTTGGCGTCGTGCTTGCCGAGGACCGCGCTGATCGCGGCGACGATTCCGGTGCGGTCCCGGCCGTGGACGATCAGCACGGCCTGGTTGTCGGTCGGCCCGGGCTGTGTGCGGACCGAGGGAGCATGCTGGGTGAGCGTCACGTCAGTCCTCCTTTCTGTCGCCGGCTGGCGTCACAAGATCCGGCACGGATTCTTCCCTAGTGACGACGTTCGCGGTGGCAGGGGCCCAGGAGACGGGAATCACGCGGGCCCGACGGTCGCCGACCGGGTGAAGCGTCACGGCGGCAGCCAGGTCTGCCCGAAGCAGGGCGATCGCCCATGCCGGTACGCCGTGGAGCACCCCGCGAAGCTCAGCCGGCCTCTGCTCAGTCGGCCGGTGGGGGATCCGCCAGCGGCCAGCCGCCGGCCGCGAGGTGCGCCGACACCCGGACGACGTCGGCCGGGGTGGCCTCCTGCAGCATCGTCTGGCTGATCATCTCCTCGATGTCGGCGCCGGTGATCGGCCCGTCCCCGGGTTGTGCCTGCGCGGCCAGCTCCTGGGCGATTCTGCGGACCTCGTCCTCGGAGAGCTTGCGGCGCAGCAGCCCCAGCAGCACCACGTAGTCCCGGCGTGGCACACCCTCCGGATAGCCGGCGCGCAGCCACCCGAGGGCGCGGGTGACGAAGTTCGACCGTTGCTCGTTCACGACCGCCTCAGTGCTTCCTGTCGATGATCGTCGGGTAGAGGTGCTCGAAGCTGAGCGCCTTGCCGAAGCCGGTGGCCACGATGAAGGTGATGCCGAGCGCGATGCCGAGCAGCACCACGGCGAACGCCAGGTATCCGCCGGCCGTGCCGAGCCGGTGCGGTTTCGGCCCGCTCCCGCCGGCCGCGTGCACCTCGGCGTCGCCGCCCGCGCCGTAGGCGAGCGACCGGATGCCCAGGGCGAAGACGGCCGGCAGCCCGGCGCCCAGAATGAGGCCGGCGAGCAGCACCTTCCAGGCGCCCTCGAAGGCCAGGGTCAGATTGTGCACGGTGTCCGTCCCCTCAGCTCGCCGCGCCGGCGGTCTCCCGCGGCCGGGCGGCCGGGGTGTCCCACTCGTCGTTGACGTTGTGCTGGTCGACCGGTTCGCGGCGCGACCGGAGATACATGAACACGGAGAGTGCGACCAGGACCGCGAAGATCAGCAGCGCGCCGCCGAGGCCGCCGACCAGGTCGCCGAGCCACCACATGACCGCGCCGACCAGGGCCGCCGCGGGCAGCGTGATCGACCAGGCGGCCACCATCCGGCCGGCCACCGCCCAGCGCACCCGCGCGCCCGGCTTGCCGACCCCGGAGCCCAGGATCGAGCCGGTCGCCACGTGCGTGGTGGACAGCGCGAACCCGAGATGGCTGGAGGAGAGGATCACCGCGGCCGAGGCGGTCTCGGCCGCCATGCCCTGCGGCGAGGTGATCTCGACCAGCCCCTTGCCGAGGGTCCGGATGACCCGCCAGCCGCCCAGGTAGGTGCCGAGGGCGATGGCCAGCGCACACGCGACCTTGACCCAGAGCGGGATGTTCCCGGTGTCGGTCCACTCGCCGGAGGCGATCAGGGCGAGCGTGATGACCCCCATCGTCTTCTGCGCGTCGTTGGTGCCGTGCGCGAGCGAGACCAGTGAGGCCGAACCGATCTGGCCCCAGCGGAAGCCGTTCTCGGTGAAGCGCTGCGCCACCCCGACGGTGATCCGGTAGATGATCCAGGTGCCCACCGCGGCGACCGCACCGGCGATCACCGGGGACATGATCGCCGGCAGGATCACCTTGCCGAGCACGCCGTCCAGTTTGGTGCCGTCGCCGGTCCACTTGACCCCGCTCCAGCCGAGGCCGGCCACCGCGGCGCCGATCAGGCCGCCGAAGAGCGCGTGCGACGAGCTGGACGGCAGGCCGAGCAGCCAGGTCAGCAGATTCCACACGATGCCGCCGACCAGGCCGGCCAGCACGATCAGCAGCAGGGCCTGGCCGCCGTCGGCGAGCAGATCCGCCTTCGGGGTGCCGTCGCTGTTCTGGATTCTGACCACCGCGTTGGTGACGGTGAGCGCGACCTGCACCGAGAGGAACGCGCCGACCAGGTTGAGCACGGCGGACAGGAGCACAGCCACCCTGGGACGCAGCGCGCCGGTGGCGATCGAGGTCGCCATCGCGTTGGCCGTGTCGTGGAAGCCGTTGGTGAAGTCGAATCCGAGGGCGGTGATGACCACGAGGATGAGGACCACGGTTGTCTGGGTCACGAAACGGCGTTTACCCGCTCAGCGGCCACCATCCATAGGGCACTTATAGAGTTCGCCGGGTGTTCACGCGCTGTTTCAGCTCTCCGCCGGGGCGGACCACCTCGATCGCGCCTAGGCAAGCGCTTTCCTGATGGTTGCGGCGTTGATTTCGATCATTGCGTACGGGGTAAGGCGCACCGGGTGGACAACAGCGGCACGACCGACCAGGCCAGGCTGAACCGTGAGGACGAGGAGGAACGCGACCTCGTTCGCCCGCCGGACGTCAACCGTGCCGCGAACCGCTCGGCCACCCGCCTCGAACTCTTCTTCGACCTGGCCTTCGTGCTGTTCGTCGGCCGCTGCGCCGACCTGCTCGCCGAGCACCAGACCCTCAGTGGCGGATTCCGGTTCGTGGCCGTCCTGGTGGCCGGCTGGTGGGCCTGGGCCAGCACCACGCTGTACGCCAACCGGTTCGACACCGACGACGCGATCTTCCGGCTGCTCACCCTGACCGGGATGGCCGGCGTGATCGCCATGGCGGCCGCCGCCGAACAGGCGATCGGCGCCCACGCCCGCTGGTTCGCCGCCGGCTACGTGCTGCTGCGCCTCATGCTGGTGCTCGGCTACCTGCGGGTCTGGTGGAATCTGCCGGACGCCCGGGCCGGGATCCGGCCGTACCTGTGGGGTCACGCCGCGGGCGCCGCCTGCTGGGCGGTGTCACTGGCCGTGCCCGGCCCGGCGCGCTACGCCCTGTGGGCCGCCGGCGTCCTGGTCGACCTGCTCGGCCCCACCCTGGCCACCCGGGTGCCGGACGCGCCTCCGCTGCACATGGAACACCTGCCCGACCGCTTCGGGCTCTTCGTCATCCTGGTGCTCGGCGAGTCGGTGGCCGCCGCCGTGGTCGGCCTGCACGACGGCCGGTGGGCCGCCCCAGTGGTGGTCGCCGCCGCCTGCGGGTTCCTCGCCGCGGCCGCGCTCTGGTGGTCGTACTTCGACCTCTCCGGCGGCGCCGCGAAACGCCGCCTCGTCCAGGAGGGCGGCGAACGCACCCGGCGCGGGGTGCACGACTTCTACGTCTACGCCCACCTGCCGGTCGCGATCAGCCTGGCGGCCGTCGCGGTCGGGCTGGAACACGCCATCCGGCACGGCGCCGACGACCACCTGCCGGCCGGCACCCGGGCGGTGCTCGGCGCCGGACTGGCCGGATACCTGCTCAGCGCCGCGGTGATCCAGGCCGTCCTCTCCGGCCGGCGCCGGGCCGCCCTGCTCTGGCCCGGCCTCGGTGTGCCGTTGGTGCTGATCCTCACCCTGCTGCCCGGGCTGTCCCCGGTCGCGCTGCTGGCGTCCTGCGCGGCCGTCCTGGTGGGTGGAGTGATCACCGGGGTGCTCCAGCACCGGGCCGGGGTGATCCGGGTCGCCAAGGTCTGAAGGTGGGCGGCGGTGGCGGGTCGCCGGGTGGCCGGCTCCGGCGGGTCGCCGGGTCGCCGGGTCGCCGGGTCGCCGGGTCGCCGGGTCGGCGGGTGGGCCGGCGGTGGCGCGTTGTCGGGTCGGCGGGTGGGCCGGCGGTGGCGCGTTGTCGGGTCCGGGAGTGGCCGGCCGCGGGTCGCCGGAGGCTGCGGGTGGTCGATGCCCGATTTCGCGGGCATCGAAGATTCGCATGTACCTCCGCAATGCCGCGTGCCGCCCGCTCCGCCCGGGTTGACCTGGATTTTCGATGATCGACTCGTGCGCCGGACGGCCCGGGCCGGTACTATCCGTGACTTGCACGCCGGGACCCGGGCGTGCGCCTGCTCACATCAAGCCTGGTCAGCGACTTCCGGGCCGCGTGATCATGCCCACGGGCGGTAACGTGCCGCTGTTGCGTAGGATTTCGGGCCGCACCACGTCCGCCGACGGGAACCGAGGAATGCGATGCCGCTCACCCCAGCTGATATCCACAACGTGGCCTTCAAGAAGCCGCCGATCGGCAAGCGGGGTTACGACGAGGAAGAGGTCGACGCGTTCCTGGACGAGGTCGAGCAGGAGCTGATCCGCCTGCTCGAGGAGAACAACGCGCTGCGCAACCAGGCCCAGCGCGGCGGCGGCAACCCGGCCGCCACCATGGTCATCACCAACGAGTTCGCCGACCTGCAGGCCCAACTGGAGCGGCTGCAGGAGGCCCGGGCCCGGGCCGAGCAGAACGCCCGCAACGTGCAGTCGCAGCTCGAGCGCGCCCGCAGCGCCGCCCCGTCCGGCGCGATGCCGACCATCGGCGACGACGACCGCAACGCCCGGGTGCTGATGATGGCCCAGCGCACCGCCGACGAGCACATGCGTGACGCGCAGCGCGAGTCCGAGTCGGTGATGGAGGGTGCCCGTGCCAAGGCCGAGCAGCTCACCGCCGAGGCGCAGATGAAGGCCGGCACCATCGAGAGCGACGCCCGACGCAACCACGCCGAGGCGATGGACAGCCTCGTGGAGAAGCGGGCCGCCCTGGTCGAGGAGATCGACAAGCTGGGCCAGCTCGCCTCCGGCTACCAACAGGCGCTGACCAACCACGTCACCCAGCAGCTCATGGACCTGACGAGCGGCCCGGACGCCGCCGAGTAACCCACCCGTCGGGGAAAGCCCCGCGGACCGTTCCGGTCCGCGGGGCCTTTTTCATTGAACTGGTTCACTCCCCGCGCTGTATTCGGCAGCACAGGGGGTGAGCGTCGCTTCACAGGGCGTTCCCCGGGACGGCCGAAGTGGAGGGGCGTCATGGGCGACAACTCGTACGGCGGAGCGGCGGGCGGCTCGTACGGCGGGGGGCCCGCGGGCGGTTCGTACAGCGGGCCTTCGGTGGGCGGCTCGTACAGCGCGCCTCCGGCGGGGGGCTCGTACGGCGGGCCTTCGGTGGGCGGCTCGTACAGCGCGCCTCCGGCGGGGGGCTCGTACGGCGGGCCTTCGGTGGGCGGCTCGTACAGCGCGCCTCCGGCGGTCGGCGAAGCGGCTGACGGCCGGGTCTGGCTCGAACTCGGCGGCGACGGCCGGATCGCCGAGCTGTACCTCGACCCGCGGGTCGTCCACCTGCCGCTCGGTGAACTGCGCGACGCGCTGGTCACCGCGTTCACCATGGCCCAGGACGCGGTGCGGGACCGGGCCGAGGCGGCCACCGCCCGGTACGCCGAGACGGTCGTCCCGGACCGGCTGAAGGCCGCGCTGGCCGAGGCGTCGGACACCGCGGAACGCCGGTTCGCCGAAGTCTCCGTCGCCTTGTACGACCTGAGCCGGCGGGCGGACCGGCCGTGGTGACCGGACGGCTCCGGCTCGACCCGGACCGGGTCGCCGACGCGGGGCGCGACCTGGCCGCGATCGCCGGCCGGATCGCCGACGACGTGACCTCCCTCGAAGCGGCGGTCGGCGGCGCGCACCCGTGGGGCGCCGACGAGACGTCAAGCGTGTTCGCGCTCGCCTACCGGGCGGTGGCGGAGACGGCGTTGGACGCCATGGCGTCCTACGCCGAACAGGTCGGCTACGCGGCGGCGGCGCTGGTCATGCAGGCGCGGTCGGTCGCGGCGGCGGACGCCGAGGCCGCCTCTTCGCTGTACGCGGTCAGCGGCCTGCCCGGGGCGACCCCGCCGGTGCCCGGCGCCGACCCGACCACCCCGACGCCGGCTCCGGCACCGAACGCGCCGGGCGGCGTCACCGGCGAAAACACCGGCGGGTCGTCGGCACACCCGGCTCCCGCCCCTGCCCCGGCCCCCGCCCCCGGCGTCCTCACCCCCGCGCCGGGCACTGTCTCATCGCCCGGCCCGGCCCCGTCCGCAACCGGGCTCACGGCACCGTACTCATCCGGCCCCACCTCCGCTCCGGCGTCGTCCGGGGCCGGACCCGCGGCTGCCAGGAGCGGGGTGTAACGGTCATGACGCTGACGCTGCCGCACGAGCTCACCGAGCCGCTCAGCTGGATCGGGCTGGAATGGCCGGAGGCTGACGAGGATCAGCTCCAGGCCACCGGCAAGGCGTGGATCGACCACGGCACCCGGATGCGGGCGCACGCCGACCAGGCCACCGCCGCCGCCCGCCAGGTGTGGCTGGAGAACGAGGGCGCCGGCGTCGACGCTTTCGAACGCTGGTGGAACGGCGACGACGGCCCCGGTAGGCACCTGCAGGAATCGGCGACCGCCGCGGAGATGATCGGCGGCGCGCTGGTCGCGATGGCCGGGGTGACGCTCGCCCTGAAGATGGCGTTCATCGCGCAGTTGACCGCGCTGGCCGTCGAGGTGGGGCAGGCGGTCGCGACGGCGACCGTGACCGCGGGGGCGACGCTCGCGGAGATTCCGGGATGGATCGCGCTGACCCGGGTCGCGGTGCGGAAGCTCATCCACGAGGCGATGGCGCTGATCGAGCGCGAGATCGCCACGCTGCTCCGCAAGGCCGCGAAGATGATGGAGAAGGCCGGCGCCAGAACCCTCGCCGAGAAGACCGTCGTCCGCGGCCAGAGGACGGCTTTCCGCGGTCTGATGCATGAGGTCGAGAACGCTGACGTGCGCAGTCCGCTCCATGGCGCGAACTTCTACTCCGGGTTGCAACCCGGTGGCGAGAAGATGCGCGCCTATGCGGAGAAGCAGGTCAACGGCACAACCTCGCTAACTTTGGAAATGACGCCGGGCGGCAAGCGGTTCGACGACATGAAGCTGTTCGAGTCCGGCTCACCGGTCAACGGCGATCAGGCGATGGATGTCTGGAAGAGGTTGTCCGAGCGTTACGCGCAGAACGCCTCCGGCGAGGCGACCGCCTGGACCCATGAGGCTTGGTCGGGAAGTGTCTGGTACACCAGGGAGAAGCCGGCATTGCAAGTGAACCCGAACATCACGAAGATCAATGAGATCGATCCGTTCCCGTGATCCGGAGGCGTCCGACATGACAGTACGTTCGGTGATGTCGCAGATGGCGCTCCATGTCGAGAGCGGCGTGACGCTGGCCGGAGCCGGTCGGGAGGACATGCTCCTCCGGCTCGGTGAGCATTCGTTGATGATCGGTGTGGATCGCGGGACGCATCGGATCAGGTACCGCCTGCCGGCCCGCCCCCGCTGGGACGACAACGGCGAGCCGCTGCCGCCCGAGATTGCGGGCAACCTGCGGGAGATCGTCACGGAGATCTCGCTGTTCTGGGGGCAGGAGCCGGAATTCCTCATCGAGGAGTTCGGGCGCCCCGACGTCTGACCGGATCGGCCCGGCGGCGGTGGCCGCCGGGCCGGTGTCCGGTCGGGGTCAGGCGGCCGGGGCGTCCCAGAAGACGTAGAGGGCCTTGTAGGGGACGCTGACCGTCTGGCCCGCGGTGCAACCGGTGGCCGGGGCCACGCCGCCCGAGGTGTAGAGCCGGTTGATGTAGTCGGCCCGGTCCAGGATGCCGCTGCCGGAGTGGGTCTTCACCTGCAGCAGCAGCTCCGGGATCGCGCCGGCGCGCGGCGGCAGCGCCGCGGTCTTGGTGGCGGTGACCAGGGAACCGTCCCGCTCCGACTGCCAGCTCGGGCCGGCGAAGTGGTGGATCCGGCCGCCGGTGCCGAGCAGCTGCGCCTCCGGCACCGAGTTGCCGGTGTAGCCGCCGGTGGTCGCCCCGGCCGGCACCACGCAGGTGTAGTTCTGGGTGCCGGCGGTGACCACGAATGCCCCGATCGGCTGCGACCCGTCCGGCGGCCGGATGTCCTTCGGCACCGCCGTGACCAGTGGCGGCACGGCCTTGAGCTGAGCCGCCGCGGGCGCGCCGGCGGCGGCTTCCGCGGGCCCGCCGGCTGCGGCGGCGTCGGCCGCGACCGGGGCGGGTGCGGCCGTCTCGGCGGCCGAGGCGTCGAAGGTGACCGCGCCGATGGTGACGCCGGCGGCGGCGAGGCTACCGGTCAGGGCCAGAGCGCGGATCCGGGAACGCTTGGTGCTGAACATGAAATCCCCCTGCTGCATAGGTGAGCCCCTGCCCACCATCAGCACTCACGGCTGCCAGGCCACTGTGGATCGAGATCAACTTCAATGGTGACCGTTCGGCCATCCGAATGTCATCGATCGTCCGACGCCGATGTCCGATGGGTCCTGGGGGCACCCGGATCCGGCTAATCCGATGGTGGGAAGCCGGCAGACCGCTGTGGGCACAGCAGCTGCGTCCTCGACGTCGGCGGATCGGTACTGATCGACGCCACGCGTGGGGCGGCCCGGCGCGCGAGGCGTGCCGGGCCGAGGATCATCGGAGCGGGATGCGGGCGGAACGTCGTACCGCCGCAAGGGTTTTGACCTGGTCAGTGGCCGTGGTGCAGGGTGCGGATCCGGCTGAGGCCGGCGGTCCGGGCCAGGGTGATCCGGTCGATCTCGCTGTACGGCTGGCCGCTGCCCGGCAGCGCGTCCGCCAGCGTCCGGATGGTGAACGTGGTGCGCTGGCCGCGCCGGGCCGGGACGACGTCGACCGCGATGAACGCGTAGTCGTCGTAGCGGACCTGGGACCAGTCGACGGTCTCCGGCACCTTCGTCCCGGACGGGTATCCGGACGCGTTGATCGCCGTGCCCTCCGTCGACCAGTAGTAGCTGTTCACGATGTTCTCGGTGTTGTTCTCGGTGGTGTTGACGCCGCCGGCCGGCTGATATCCGCGGTAGCGCTGACCCTCGGGCAGCAGCTCGACGCCCTCCGGAGTGATCCCGGTGGGTGCGGGGGCGCCGGCGCTGGGGGCCGGCCGGAACGGGTAGCGCGGGCGGCCGCCGGAGCCGGCGGTGATGTAGGTGACGCCGTCGGTGGCCGGAAAGATCGTCGAGCCGTCCGGGGCGCCCTTGGTGCGGCGTCCGTTCTTGATCGGGTCGGTGCGCTCCAGCAGGTGGTTGTGGCCCTGCACGACCAGGTCGACCTGGTACTTGCTGAACAGCGGGTCGAGCGCCGAGCGGACCGCGCCGTCGGAGGCGTGGTTGTTGGTGGTGGAGTACGCGCAGTGGTGGAAGAACGCGACGATGAAGTCGATCCGGTCGGCCAGCCCGCCGTCGGTGCGCCATGCCTTGAGGGTGTCCTCCAGCCACGTGAGCTGGGCGCCCTTGGAGTATCCGGTGTTGGTCTGGATCTCCGCGGACAGGTCGTTGGCGTCGACCGAGATGACGCCGACGTTGCCGTAGACGAAGCGGTACACCGAGGGGCAGGTCTTCGGGCCGTTGCCGGGCATGTCGAGCCGCTTCAGGTGCCCGGCGTAGCCGTGCGTGTCACTGCCGCCGAGGAACTCGGTCTCGCTGTACAGCGCCTCCATGTCGTGGTTGCCGGTGGCGAACATCCACGGGGTGAAGGCGGCCTGCGCCTCGATCTGGTTGAAGAACACATCCCAGACGTACGGGTTGTACAGGTTCGTGCCGGGCGCCGCTCCGCCCGCGAGGGCGTTGGTGTTGTCCGCCGGCAGGCCGGAGCCGGACGGGTCGGCGTAGCAGATGTCGCCGGCCAGCAGGGTGAAGACCGGGTGCTGGGAGGCCATCAGGTTGGTCTGGGTGACGGCCGGCTTCGGATCGGTGCCGGTGGCGCCGCCGACCGGGTCGGCCGCGTTGTAGTAGTTGTTGTCGAAGACGCCCTTCGGCCAGGCGCCGCCGTTCGCGGTGACCGAGGCCGGGTCCTGGCCCCAGGCGTACGCCGGGTCGACCGGCGCGTTGTTGGTGCCGACGTCACCGAACGCGGTGAAGGTGAACGGCTTGGCCGGCTCCAGCCCGAAGTGGCCGCTGTGGTGGCCGCTGCCCGGCGCGGTGGTGAAGTGCGCGTCGCCGGAGACGGTGCCGTCGGAGAGCCGCACCCGGTAGTGGTAGATGTGGTCCGGGCGCAGGCCGGTGATCTTCGCCTTGAGGTAGAACTGGCTGCCGATCGGCCCGCCCGGGATCGCGTACTGCCCGACTAGGTGCTGGATGTCGGCCTCGTGCCGGGCGCCGTAGTGGCCCGGGGCAATGCCGACCTCGACGAAGGCCCGCAGGTTCTTCGGCAGGCTGCCGGTCTTGCTGACCAGCTGCGCGGTGACCGCCATGGCGGCCTGCGGGATGCCGTCCCGGCCGGGGACGAAGGACAGGTGGCGGCCGGAGACCACCACACCGGCCGTGCCGGCGGTGCCACCACCGGCCGCGAAGGCCGCGTCGGCGAGCTTGAACTGGGCGACGGCGATGCCGCCGGCGCCGGCCATGACCGCCTTGAGGGCGGACCGGCGGCTGACCGATTCGCGGGCCAGCGCCTTGGCGTTCCACTCGGTGTACTCGTCCACGGTGGTGGGACGGTTGCTGGAGAAAAGCGTCACCACCGCATCCTGGTCCTCTTCGCGGACCGTGCGCGTGCCAAAAAGAGAACTCACGGCGAAGTGAAGAGATCACTCCGGCAAACCGTTCACGAAGAGTGCATCAGACTCCCCACCGGCCTGGATGGACGAAGAGAAGGTCAGAAGGTGTGGCGGTAGAGCGAGCACCCTCGGCACACGTCCGGTGGCTCCGCGCTGTTCAACCGCCGCCGGAAGTCGCGGTACGGCTCGCCGTGCCAGATCTCGGTGAAGCTCGCCGTGTTCAGGTCGCCGAGGCTGACCCGGTCGTCACCCATCACCATGCAGCACGGCTGGACCACCCCGGTACTGGTGACGTACGCGGCATCCCACGGCCAGGTGCAGCCGCCACCCGTCGCCTCCCGCTCGTCCAGGTGCGGCAGGCGCAGGTTCAGGTCGCTGTCCCGGGCGGCGGCGGACGCCTCGGCGAAGGCGGCCCGGGCCCGGTCCAGGTCGGCCCCGGTCCACAGCGCCTGGGCCGCGGTGAAGTCCCGGATCTCGGTGTAGTCGGCCGTCGCGTCGTCGAAACTGTGCGACAGGTTCTGCACGCGGAGCTCGTTCACGCCGATCCCGGCGAGCAGCCGGACCAGGGCCGGCAGCTCGGCCACGTTGTCCCGCATCGCGACGAACACCACCCGGATCCACGGGGTGGCGCTGCCCGCGGCCCGTTTCGCCGCGACCAGCCCGGCCAGGTTGGCGATCACCGTGTCGAAGTGCGCGCCCTCGCGGATCGCCTCGTACACCGCCGGGCCGGCGCCGTCCAGCGACACGTGCAGCCAGTCCACCCGGCTGGCCACCAGCTCGTCGGCCCGGCGCCGGCTGAGCAGCGTGCCGTTGGTGTTGAACCCGACCCGGACGCCGCGCCGCACCGCGCTCGCGATCATCTCGGGCAGGTACGGGGAGAGCAGCGGCTCGCCGAGCCCCTGCAGGGTCAGCTGCCGCAGTGGGAGCTCGGCTACCAGGGCGTGGAACAGCTCCGGGCGCATCGCGCCGGCCAGCTTGTTCACCGGCGGCCGGTACCGGACCAGGCACATGGTGCAGCGCAGGTTGCACGCCGAGGTGACCTCAACCTGCAGGTGGGCGGGCAGCGGCGGCGTGTCGGTCAGGGCGGGCATGCGCCGCGCATGCCCGCCCCGGCGCAGTTGAAACCGCGCCGCGCCTGCCGCCCCGGCAGCGCCGCGGTCAGGATCCGCATCCGTGACCCTTCTGTTGTTTACGCAAACATCAGTCTCGATATACGTGCTGATGGATGTCAAGGGCGGCGCCGAGCTTGTGCAACAGGTCGGCGGCGGTGAACGGTTTCTCGATGAACGCGATGTCCTCGTCGAGCACGTGGGTGCTGCCCAGCAGACCGTTGCTGTACCCGGACATGTAGACCACCGGCAGCCCCGGATGCCGTGCGGTGAGCAGCTCGGCCAGCCGCGGACCGGACATCCCCGGCATGATCACGTCGGTCAGCAGCACGTCGCACGGGTGCTGGGCGGCCAGCTCCAGGGCCTGCCGGCCGTCTGAGGCGACCACCACATGATAGTCGTTTCCGGTCAGGATCCGGGTGATGATCCGTGACAGCGCGACCTCGTCCTCGACCACCAGCACGGTGCGGCCGGCACCGCGCGGCGGGTCGTCCGGGCGATCGGCGGGCCCGGCGACGGCCGGCGCGTCCACCATCGGCAGGTAGATCCGGAACGTGGTGCCCACCCCCGGCTCGGAGTACAGGTTGATGCTCCCGCCGGCCTCGGTGACGATGCCGTACACGGTGGCCAGGCCCAGACCGGTGCCCTTGCCGCGCGGCTTGGTGGTGAAGAACGGCTCGAACACCCGCTGGGCCACCTCCGGCGACATGCCCTCGCCGGTGTCGCTGATCAGCAGCCGGGCATACCGGCCGGCCGGCAGCGGCGGCTGCATGTTCACCTCGTTGCCGTCCAGGTCGGCGGTGTTCGCCTCGAGCACCAGGGTGCCGCCCTCCGGCATCGCGTCCCGCGCGTTGATCGCCAGGTTCAGCAGCACCTGCTGGAGCTGGCCCGGGTCGGCGTGCACGGTCAGCGGCGTGCGCGGCGGCGTGACCACCAGGTGGATGTGCTCGCCGATGGTGCGCTCCAGCATCCCGTGCACCTCGGCCAGGGCGGCGTCCAACGGCACGTCCCGGGGCTGGATCGCGTCGCCCCGGGTGAAGGTGAGCAGCTGCCGGGTCAGGTTGGCGGCCCGCTCCGCGGCCGAGCGCACCTGGATCAGGTCGGCCTGCACGGCCGGGTTTCCGGTGGTCTCCTCGATCGCGAACTCGGTGTAGTTCGCGATGATCGCCAGGATGTTGTTGAAGTCGTGCGCCACCCCGCCGGCCAGATTGCCCAGGCTCTCCATCCGCTGCGCCTGCTGGGTGCGCTCCTGCACGGCCCGCTGCCGCTCAGCGCTCTCCTTGGCGGCGGTGATGTCCCGGGCCACCGTGGAGAAGCCGGTGATCGTGCCGGTCTGGTCGCGGATCGCGGTGATGGTCAGCGCCACGTCGACCGGGGTGCCGTCCTTGCGCAGCCGCCGTGCCTCGTAGCTGTGCCCGCGCGCGCCGCCCCGGATCAGCGCCATCACCTCGCGCTGTTCCGCGGCACCCGTCGCGTCGTCGGCGATCATCGTGATCGGCCGGCCCAGCACCTCCTCGGCGGCGTAGCCGAGAATCCGCTCGGCGCCGTGGTTCCACGCGGTGATCAGGCCGTCCGGGTCGAGTCCGACGATCGCGTCGTCGCTGTGCTCGACCACGGTGGCCAGCGTGGCCCGGTGCGCCTCGGCCACGTCCCGGGCCGCCCGCTCGCGGGCGCCGGCCTCGTCCAGCCGGTGCCGGCTCCACGGGTCGAGATAGATCGCGCCTTTGCTCAGCAACACCCCGTAACTGCGGCGCAGGCTCCAGTAGTAACAGGCCACCCCGGCGGTGAAGGCGTCCCAGAGGGCGCTGAAGCCGGGGTGCCGGGCCGGGTGCGGCGAGCCGTGCGCCAGGGCCAGGATGCCGCCCAGCGCGTGCAGACCGTGCCCCACCGCGCAGCTGAAGAAGATCAGTGCGGTCGCGGTGGCCAGCTTGTTGCTGCGCAGCTGACCGGCCCGGCGGACGGGCACCACGATGGCCACCGTGATCGCCGCGTAGGCGACCATGATCACCAGGTTGGCCAGCAGGAACACTTGGTCCGGCACGCCCGTAGAGTCGGCAGGCCGCCGGGTCATCTGAGGGCGGTCACCGTGACACCCGGCATAGGGTGGGGCTGCCCCCACCCGGGTGGGCGGTCAGACGGATGGTCGCGACCGGTCACGCTCCGTAGGTTCATCGGCATGGATATCGCGATGAACGCCCAGCCCACCGCCGCCCGGGTCGAGACGGCCACCAAGGTCGCCACCGTCCTCAGCACGGTCGCGCTGGCCGGCACCGTCGCCGTGGCCGCGCACGGCGGCACGGTGAACACCTTCATGTGGGTGCGCGGCGCCCTGCTCCCGATCGTCGCGGTGGTCCTCTACCGGATGGCGGCCGGCGGGTCCCCCCGCGCCCTCGACCGGATCCGCGTGCTCACCGTGATCATGCCGATCGCGATCGTCGGGGTCGACCTGATCCCCGGCGTCTGCCCGCTCTGGTACGCCGCGGTCCAGGCGGTCTGCATGATCCCGGTCGTCGTTGCCGCGGTCCTCAGCCGCCGCGTCTGACCGGTGCCGGCCGGGCCCGTCCCGAGCCCGGCCGGGCGCCTCAGAACAGCCGGCGGGGGATGGCGGCGGCCAGCGCCGCGTATCCCGCCGGGTTCAGGTGCAGGTGGTCGCCGACGTCGTAGGCCGGATGCAGCCGGGACGGCGCGGCCGGGTCGGCGACCGCGGCGGCGAAGTCGACGTGCGAGTCGAAGATCCCGCCGCGGATCACCCCGTTGACCGCCACCCGGGCCCGTTCGCGCAGCCCGCCCGGATCGTCGTACCCGGTGTTGCCGCCGAACGGCGTGATCGTCGCCCCGTACACGCGCAGGTTGCGGGCGTGTGCGCGCTGCACGATCTGCCGGTACGCCGCGGTCAGCGCCGCCACCACCCGGCCCTGCTCGGCCTCGGTGGCCGCGGCCGTCCCGATGTCGTTGACCCCCTCGAACACCAGCACCCAGGCGGCCCCGCTGACACCGAGCACGTCCCGGTCGAAGCGGGCCATCACGTTCGGCCCGAGCCCGTCGTGCAGCACCCGGTTGCCGCCGGCCGCCTGGTTGAGCACGGCCAGCCGCGGGTCGCCGAGCCGGGCGGTCAGCTGGTCGGGCCACCGGTCGTTGCCGTTGATGGTGGAGCCCCGGCCGTCGGTCAGCGAATCTCCGATGATCACCACGCCGGCCGCCCGGCTCGCGATCACCTCGACGCCGCTGACCAGGTACCAGTGGTCGACCGCGGCGCCGCCGGTCAGGTCGGGCTGCTCCAGCGCGTCGCCGTTGACCAGCCACGAGGTGGTCCGGGAGCCGGGATGCGAGGTCAGATTCAACCCGGCCTGCCCGGCGCCGGAGTAGACCGAGACGGTCAGGTCGGCCCGGGCCGCGATCGGCATCGGCACCGGGTCGGAGACCACCTGGGCCCCGGCCGGCACCACCACCGACGGCTGCCCGCCGAAGGTGAGCCGACGGGAGCTGTTCGGGACGATCGCCGCGACGCCGGCCCGGCCGTCCACCGGGAGCGCGACCGCGGCCCCGTCGATCGGCAGGTCGGTGGTGCCGAACGCGTTGGAGAACCGGACCCGCAGCCGGCGGCCGCCGATCGAGGTGTGCACGGTCTGCCGGATCGTGGTGTCCACCAGCACCGCGGCGCTGCCGGTGAACGGCGCCGGCGGCAGGTTACCCGGCTCGGTGAGCTGCGGCATCGCGGTCCAGGTGTGCACCCAGGCGGGTTCCGGCCGGTGCCTGTCGAGCGGCACGCCGGCGGCCAGGGCTCCGGCGGAGCCGGCCAGCAGGGCACGTCGTTTCATGGTCGGTACCTCCGGCTGGTCGGCGGGCCGAGATAGCTGTCCTTGACGCCACCGGTGTCGACGACCAGGCGCTGCAGGACGACGCCCGGATCGAGCGCCCGGAACGACACGGTGTGCGGACCGGCCGCGGCGATCTGGTGGGTGGTGGCGGTGACGGTGACGTTGTCCGAGGTGTTGCGGGCCCACTGGCGGTTCATCGTGGTGTCGTTCGCCCCGGTCGCGGCGACCGCGTCGACGGTCTGCGGGGGTGCGCCGTCCACCGAGATCGCGTACCGCTGCCGCCCGTTGCGCGGCATCAGCATCGTGTCGATGGTGACCGGCCCGGCGCTGGTCAGCGTCATCGTGTAGTCGAGCTGGCCGCGGTCACCGACGCTGCCCGGCTGCCCGGCGGCCGGGAAGGCGGCGAGCGGGGTGATCCCGTCCCCGCTCTTGCCGATCCCGGGCAGCACCCGCCACCGGCCGGTGTGGTGATCGAACCCGGTCGCCGGGATCGACACGTACCCGTTGGCCTCCGCGAAGCCCCGCGGCGTGGTCACCGGCTTGCGGACCGGGGCGCGCAGCACGACCGCGCCTCCCGCGCCTTCCACCCGCAGCGGTACGTCGGTGACCCCGGCCGGAGCGCGCCGCCAGTCCACCGTGACGAAGGCCCGCACCTGCTTGGTGACGGTCCCGCCGGCCGGGGTGACGTGCACCCACGGCTGCCCGGCGGTGATCGTGTAGGCGAACGGCGTCGTCCCTCTGTTGTAGACGTCGAGGTACTGTCCCGGCTGCGCCTGCCACGGACTGAACTCGGGCAGCGAGCTCGGGTCCCCGCCGTCCAGCGCCACACCCAGCGACGCCCCGGCCGGCACCTCGATCCGTTTCAGGTAGGGGTAGATCTCGTCGGGCAGCGCCACGTTGTTCTTCTCGGGCTGCTGCCACGGCGCGTTCGGGCCGTACCGGGCCACGTTGCCGTAGCCGATCTTCGGCTGCAGCTGCCAGTCCTTCCACTTGCCGCCGGCCAGCACGGTGTTGTAGTAGGTGTTCAGCGCCTGGTCCTCGGCGAACCGGGCCTCCGCCTCGTCGGCCAGGTCGTTGGTCGCGGCCCGGCCCTGCGCCGCGTACGCGATGTTGGTGAACTCCGCGCGGCGCAGCTCGTAGAGGTTCGCGGTGGCCTTGATCTGGTAGTAGACGAGCTGGAAGAACGCGTCGCGCAGGGCCTCCGGCACCCGGGCCCGGATCCGCTCGGTCCGGGCGGCGAGCGTCTGCCACTCGGCGACCACCCGGTCCATCTCCCGGTAGGCGGTGAGGCTGAACGGATTGCCCTGGTCGTCGTAGCGCACCGCGCTCGGATCCGTCCTCGGGTCCACCGCCGGGTCGACCGTGATCCGGCGATTGAGCAGCTCCGGCTTGCGGCGGGACTGCAGAACGCCGTACCGGGAAAGCACCTCGGCGATCGGGGCGGACAGTGACGTGCCGAAGTTCTCCGCCGCATAGCGGCGCTCCCAGCCGTTGATCCCGGTGACCGGGATCGCGTCCGGATCCCACGCGTAGTTTAGGAAGAACTGGGTGGGCTCCTCGTCGTTCTTCAGGTCGCCGACGTTGGCCACCCAGAGCCGGTCCACGCCCGCGGTGTAGGCGCGGTTCAGCTGCTCCCAGGTGTTGGTCAGGTTCACGGTGTCGGCCCACTTGTAGTTGCGGCCGTCGCCGACGTAGTCGAAGTGGTAGTACATGCCGTAGCCGCCGCCACGGGCCGGGAGCGACGGGTCGGGCAGCTTGCGCATGTTGCCCCAGTTGTCGTCGCAGAAGACCACGGTCACGTCGTCCGGCGGCCGGTAACCCTGATCCCAGTAGCGCTGCACCTCCTTGTAGAGGGTCTGCACCTGGGGCACGCCGAGCATGCCCGCGTCGGCGAGGATCCGCCGCTGACTGCTGATGATCGAGTCCATCAGGTCGATGCCGTCGCCGTCGGGCAGGCCCACGTCGCCGTTGCCGCGCATCCCGAGCGTGACCACGCCCTCGATGTCCTGATCGTGCATCCGCTGGATGCCGGCCCGCCAGTAGTCCTTGATCGCGTCCGGGTTGCGGCGGAAACTCCACTCGCCGGTGCCGGCGGGATGCCGGTTCCACTCCTCGATGCCGCGCATCATCGGCGCCTCGTGCGAGGTGCCCATCACCACGCCGTAATAGCTGGCGGTGGCGTGGTTGGCCGGGTCGTCCTCGGCGAACGCCCGGCCCCAGACGGCCGGCCACAGGTAGTTGGCCTTGAGCCGGAGCATCGTCTCGAAGACCTTGGCGTAGTAGTTCGCGTTCAGCCCGCCCGGATGGCCGGGGGCCTTGCCCGGGCCGAAGAACCCGGGCGCCCAGGTGCCGGTGTCCGGGTTCTCGTCGTTGATGAAGAAACCCCGGTACTTGACCTTCGGGGTGCCCTGGCTGTGCCGGCCGGGCAGGACGTACAGGGCGTCGGCGTGCGGCACCGGCACGTCGTCCCAGAAGTGCCAGGGCGAGACGCCGATCTGCCGGGACACGTCGTACGCGCCGTAGATGGTGCCGCGCTGGTCGCTGCCGGCGATCACGAACGCCCGGCGGACCCCGGGCAACGGGTGGTCGACGACCTGTTCGAGGGAGGTCTCCCACCTGCCGGCGATGCCGCGGACGTCGAGCCGGCCCGCGTTGATCATCTTGTCGATGAGGGTGGAGTGGCCGATCGTGCCGACGATGATCGGGTCGCGGCCGCCCTTTTCCGTGGCGCCGGTGGCGGCGGCCAGGTCGGACCGCAGGTCACCCGCCACCCGGAGCACCCCCGGGTAATCGCCGGCGCCGGTCAGGAGGGGAGCGCCGGCCAGCGGGAAACGGCCCGGCCCGGCGTGCGTGGAGAGGTAGCCGGTGGGGGCGGGGGCGGGGGCGGGGGAGTGGGCGGGGACGGGGGACAGGACGGCGAGCACGGCGACCGCGCCCGCCAGATGGCTTCGCATGGGGTACGCCTCCGGTGGATGAAGCGTTCCGAAACTTTCGGTGACATGCCGATCGTTCCCGGTAACGTATAGCCATGCATCTATAAACGTCAACAGCTGAACTGGCGGTCACCTTTCGTGATCCACCGAGAGTTTCGGCAGCGCGTCAGACCTGCCGGGCCGGGGCCGGGACGCGGCGGGCCACCGCGGCGGCGACCAGGGCCAGCACGCAGAGGGCGGCCAGGCTGAGGAAGCCGGCCCGGAACGAGCCGGTGGCGTCCTTGACCGCGCCGAGCGCGTAGACGAAGGCGAAGCTGCCCAGGTTGGCGCAGAAGTTGCCGAAACCGCTGAGCAGGCCGGCCCGCTCCGGGCCGAGCACCGCGATCGGCAGCGCGAACAACGGTCCGAAATAGACCTGCACGACCACCGAGATCACCCCGACCACGGCGAGCACTGCCGGCAGGCCGGGCACGTAGGTGAGCAGCGTCAAGCCGACGGCCAGCACCGCGAGCGAGCCGCTGATCACCAGCAGCGGCCGCCCGATCCGGTCGGACACGTAACCGCCCAGGTAGTTCGAGGGGGCGGTCAGGGCGGCACCGACCGCCGCGACCAGGCCGGCCGCCGCGAGGGACTGTCCGCGGTCGACCACCAGCCAGGTGGGCAGCCAGAAGGTGAAGCCCTGGGCCACCGCGAGCCGGGCGAACTGGATCACCGCGGTCAGCCAGACGATCCGGTGCCGCAGCAGGCCGGGCAGGTCGCCGATCCGGGCCGGGTGGTCGGTCGCCGGCCTCGGCTCGGCCGGGCCGGCGGCCCGCCGGTAGAGCAGCAGGGCCAGCAGCCCGGCGCCGGCGAACAGCACGAACAGCAGCCGCCAGCCGAGCGGGCCGACCAGCAGCGGACCCGTCGAGCTGAGCAGGATGTTCGACGAGAAGCCGCCGGCCACATAGAGGCCCATCGCGGTCGCCCGTCGATCATCCGGAAACTCCCGGCTGATCAGCAGCAGGCCCGGCGCGAAGACCAGCGCCCGGAAGAACCCGGAGAAAGCCTGATTCAACAGCAGCATGTCGTACGACGTGAGCACCGCGAACGCCGCGGCCAGCAGGTTCGTCCCGAGCAGCCCGGTCAGGAACAGCACGCGGGGCGAGAACCGGTCGGCCAGCAAGCCGGACGGCACCTGCATCAGCGCGTAGGTCAGGCTGCTCGCCGCGGCGAGGGTCCCGGCCTGGCCGAAGCTCAACCCCAGATCGGTCCGGATCAGCGGCAGGAACAGCGCGATCCCGCCGAAGATCAACGCCTGGGTGCTCTGACAGACGACCAGCAGACTGACGATCGCTCGGCGCACCGCGTGATTTTCCCATCCGCGGCGCCTCGATGATCGTGCCGAGGAGAGTGACGTCGACTACGTTCGGCCCGGCCGGGAACCTGACCGCTCACGAACACGTGCTGTTACCGAGCCGCAGGGAGCGTTACGACCAGCGGCTCACCACGATCGGCGGCGACAGCGCCGAGTCGAGACGTACGTGTCTAACGGCGGCGCCAACCAGCAGTGGGACTTCCGTAGCACCGGCAGCGGCTGGGTCCAGCTGATCAACCGGAACAGCGGCAGATGCCTGGACGTGGCGTCCGGCTCCATCGCGGACGGCGCCGACATCATCCAGTACACCTGCGGCACCGGCGGCAACCAGCGGTGGCAGTGGCTCCCGACCGGCGGCTACTACCAGCTCAAGGCCCGCCATTCGGGCGGATGCCTGACCCTGGCGGCCGACGCGGTCGACCTGGAACAGGCCACCTGCGCCACCGGTGCGACGACCCGGCAGTGGTCGCGGGCCTGACCGGGAGGGTCCGTAAGCTCGGCCGACGTGGATCTCCAACATGCCGCGCTGCTGCTGCTCGGCGGCGTCGGCTCCGGGCTGACCGGGTCGATCGCCGGGCTGGCTTCGCTGGTCAGCTATCCGGTGCTGCTGGCCGCGGGCCTGCCGCCGGTGGCCGCCAGCATGACCAACACGGTCGCGCTGCTGGCCGCCCCGGCCGGCACCGCGGCCGCCGCCCGGCGTGAGCTGCGCGGGCAGGGGCCGCGGATCGTCCGGGCGAGTGTGGTGTGCGCGGCCGGCGGGATCACCGGCGGGGTGCTGCTCAAGATCACGCCGTCGTCGGCGTTCGCGCTGATCGTGCCGTTCCTGATCGTGCTGGGTGCGCTGGCCCTGCTGTTCCGCGAGGGACTGCAGGACTGGTACACGCGGCCCGGCCGGCGGCCGCCGCTGTGGCTGGCCACGTTCCTGATCGGCATCTACGGCGGCTACTTCGGGGCGGCCGCCGGGGTGCTGCTGCTGGCCGCGATGGCGGTCGCCGCCAGCGAACCGTTCGCGGTCACCAACGCGGTGAAGACGATCGTGCTGGGCGCCGCGAACCTGACCGCCGCCGTCCTCTATGCGCTGACCGGGCCGGTCGACTGGCCGGCCGCGCTGCTGCTCGGCGTCGGCTGCATGCTGGGCAGCAGCCTCGGCCCGGCCGTCGTGCGCCGCTCCCCGGAACGCCCGCTGCGCATCGCGATCGCCGTCGCCGCGGCCGGCCTGGCCGTCTATCTCTGGTCGCAGGCCCTCTGACCCGGCCGCTGCGACCCGGCTGCTGCGACTCGGCTGGCGCGCCCGGCCGCCGCGACCCGGCTGGTTCCCGTGGCGCGCCCGGCCGCCGCGACCCGGCTGGTTCCCGTGGCGCGCCCGGCTGCCGCGACCCGGTCGGTTCCCGTGGCGCCCCCGGCTGCCGAGATCCGGTCAGTTCCCGTGGCGCGGCGGGACCGCCGCCGCGGTCGCTCGGCGTGCCGCGGTCAGACCGGCTCGACGCCGAACACCTCGGCCAGGCCGGTGACCGCGATCGCCTGACGGACCGGGGGAGAGGGCCGGGTCAGCACCATCGTCAGGCCCGCGGCGGCCGCCGAGTTGCGGGCGCCGACCAGGGCGCCGAGCGCGTACGAGTCGATGAAGGTCACCTCGGCCAGGTCCAGCGCGAGCTCCCGGCAGGGTGAGCCGGCGACCGCCTTCTCCAGGCTGTCGCGCAGCTCGTCGGCGACGTCGACGTCCAGCTCCGGGGCGAGCAGCAGCGCGTGCAGCGTGCGGCCGTCCGCGCTCGTCCGGTAGGTCACGATCGCATCAGCACTCATGGCGGGTCACCCTACCCACCGGGCGCCACCCTCATTCATGATCGCGCCCGGCGTCGCGGCCGGGGCCGGGACGCCGGGCGGGCTCGCGCCGTACCCCCGCAATCGGCGGATCAGGAGGGGCCGGAGTCTCGTTGCTGCGGGATTTCCGGGGTGGCGCCGTTGGCGTCGACCGGGTCGGGGCGGCGCCAGATCTCACTGCCGGTCGGCAGGTCGGCCGGCCCGTCGACCGGGACCGGCAGCGGCTCCGGGACGGCCCGCGACGGCAGCGCGGTGCTCAGCCGGCCGTGCCCGCGATGCGCTGCCAGCGCGGCCCGGTGGTAGCTCTCCACCTCGGCGATGAACCGGTCGTCGGCGTAGACGGTGCCGTCGATCAGCGGGCCCGGCCGGCCCTCGAGCACCGCGATGACGTCCTCACCGGTCAGTGTCTTGTGCGTCTCCAGCGCGTGGGCCAGCGCCAGCACCTCGCGCCGGTTCTCCTTGAGGATGGTCGCGGCGCGTTCCAGCATCTCGCCCAGGCTGTCCTCGATCCGGTCGGCGAGCGCGCGCCGGGCGGACAGGTCGTTCTTGTCGCCCTTGGGCAGCGCGCCCGGGGTACCGGTGCCGAGCCGGCTGGAGGCGGCGTACGACGACACCGTCGAGCCCATGCCCCAGACGCCCTCCATGTTGGTGGCGACCGCGGTGGCCGACTCCAGGTCGCCGGAGACCCCGGACGAGCTGTCCCCGTCGAAGAACATCCGTTCCCCGGCCAGCGAGGCGAGCGAGACCAGGATGTCCGACTCGTAGTGGCTGCGCCAGGTGGTGAACTGGTCCTCCGGCGGGATGCTGGCGACCATGCCGAGGTAGCCGCTGCCTTTCTCGATCGTGGCGATGTCGATCTCCATGTGGTGCCGGGTTCGGTACGCGACCACCGCGTGGCACGCCTCGTGCACCGCGACCGCGTGCCGTTCCCGCTCGATGTACTCCACGTTCTCCGCCGGGCCGAGCTCCTTGAGCTGCTTGGCCCTGATGACGTCGCGCCAGGTGATGGTGTCCCGGCCGTCGCGGATCGCGGTGATCAGCGCCTCGTTCACGGTGTCCTTGATGGTGGCGCCGGTCGCGTACGGCGTGATCGTGGCCAGCTTGTCGACCTGCTCCTCGGTCAGCTCGTGCTTCACCTTCGCCAGGTAGCCCTGATAGGTGCGCACCCGGCCGGCCTTCGACGGGTAACCCACCTTGTAGATCCGGTCGATCCGGCCGGGCCGCAGCAGCGCCTCGTCGAGAGCCTCCGGCAGGTTGGTCGCCATCATCACCAGGATCCGGTATTTCGGCGGCGGCTTCGGCCGCATGCCCAGTGCCCGGCGCACGTGCCGGTTGACGAAACCGCGTGGCTTCTTCAGGCCGGACAGCTCGGTGAGCAACGCCTCCAGGGTGCCCATGCCGCCACCGCCGCCACCCATCCCGCCGCCGTACATCACCGAGTCGCGGGTCAGGTTCCAGCGGGACTGGTCGGAGAGGTAGGAGAAGCCGTGGCAGCCGTCCCGGAACGGGGCCGGGGTGCTGCGCGGGAAGCCGCCGCCCGGACCGCCCTGGGCGAGCGCCCCGCGGTTGCCCAGCGAGTCCGCCTCGTCGAAGAAGACGATCACCCCGCCGTAGCGGAGGGCGAGTTTGCGCAGCTTGCGAAAGAGCCCCTTGACCTTGAGTACGCCGACGCCGAAGAACATGTTGATGAACGCACCGGGGTCGACGAACACGTACGGCCGGCCGGTCTCGCCGGCCACCGCCTCGGCCATCAGCGTCTTGCCGGTGCCGGGCGGCCCCCACAGCAGGATGCCGCCGGGCACGTAACCGCCCTGGCCCTCGATCGCCTCCGGCCGCTCCAGGTAGACGATGTTCTCCTTGACCCGTTCCAGCACGTGGTCCTGACCCCACACGTCGGTGAAGCGGGTCTTCACGTCGTCCGGGTAGTAGACCTCGACGCCGCCCCGGGACAGGAACCAGAAGATCGCCGCGAACTGGCCGACCGCGATGAACAGGATGAAGATGACCTGCAGGAACATCGGGGCGGCCCGCCACAGCAGGGCCGGGATACCGAAGACGGCCATGGCCGGCGAGGTGTCCAGCACCGCGCCGAGCACCACCGCGAGCAGGCCGAGGAACAGCAGCCACTTGAACACCCGCAGCAGCCGGAACCGGGTCCAGTCGGAGAACACCCGGTGGGTGAGCCGCTCGACGCCGCCGAAGATGCCGTGCGTCCACAGTCGGTGATACCAGGCGGCGTGCTCGGAGTGCAGGTAGTGCAGCTGGCGCAACACCTCCAGGCCGGCCAGCACGATGATGCCGACGCCGACGCCGCTGTGCAGCCGGTTGTAGAGCGCATCCTGGAACGGCAGCAGCGGGTCGTCCGCCATGTCCGTCCAGACCAGGGCGAAGAACGCGATCGCGAACAGCAGCAGGAATTTGACCCGGTCCCAGAACGGCAGCCGCTTACGGGTGACGCGTGGCATCACTTGCTCCTCACCGTGAAGGAGGTGGCGATCGTGTCCAGCTCGCCGGACCGGTCCTTGTAGCAGCTGGTGGAGCACCGGATGATCAGCAGATACAGCTTGTCACCGGTGTTGTTGACCAGCGCGGTCTGGTCGAAGGTGTGCAGCACCCCGTCGGACAGCTCGTAGTCGAAGACCACCCGCACCCCGTGCAGCCCGGCGGCCGGGGTGAGCACCTCGTCGCGGACCAGCTCGAAGCCGCTGAGCGTGCTGGTCTGCGCGGCCGACTCCCGGGCGTCGGCGGTGACCGGCAGGAACAGGTCGCGCAGCGTGTCCAGCGACATCGCGTTCCGCTGGTGCTCGGTGAGCTCGGCGACCCGCGCGTACACGATCGGCTGGTCGGTGACCCGCCCGGTGAGCAGGTGCCCGGCGTTCGGGTCGGCGTCCGCGTCGTACGCCACCGACCACCACATCTGCTGGCGGGCGGCCGCGTTGGCCGAGTCGGGGTTGGTGCCGCTGAGAACGTCGTCCAGGTCGCCGGTGGCGGTCGCGTGCCACTCGTGCGGAACTTTGAAGTACGTCTTCTGCTCGGAGTTCTTGACGTAGGTGTATTTCGGGGCGGCGCATCCCGTGGTGGCGACCGCGGTGATGATCACCGCCGCTCCGATGTGGATCAAACGCTGCAGCATCGAGAACCACCGCCCTGCCGGCCCGTCCGTGCTTGCAGTATCACCCCAGGTTGTTACGCCATGGCGACCCGTTCTTCGCCGGCCCGACCTTGATCTTCCTGAATGAAGTGATTGGCGTTTTTTTCGGTGGGACGCGCATCATGACAAATGCGGGCCTGCCGGCGCGGCGGTCGGGTCGCGGATCCGCCGGGACGGGCGGATCACCATCCTGTCCGGTTTGCGGCGCCGCGGTGGTGGCGCCTCGCGCTGACGGGCCGGGTGGTCGCTGCGGACCCGGCTCGTCAGCGACCCGCTCCCCGCACGCCGGTCAGGCGGCGGTGCGTTCGGCGGTGACCAGGATGTTCGTTTCGCCCGGGGCGGTCGGCTCCCGGTGCTCCCGGCCGACCTCGACGAACCCGGCTTTCGCGGCGACCGCGGCGGACGCCTTGTTCGCCTCGTCGTAGCAGATCGCCACCCGCCGCACTCCCGGCAGCGTCAGCGCCACCCGGGTCAGCGCGCCGACCGCGACCGTCATCCGCCCCTGCCCGGCCCACGGGGTGCGCAGCCAGTAGCCGATCTCCAGCGTCCCCGGACCGAGCCTGGTCATCAGCCCGATCGCCCCGATCACCTCGCCGACGGTCGTGAAGATCGCATAGTTGAACTCGGTCCCGGCGTCCCAGTTCTCCACCGACCTGGCGATGAACGACCGGCTGTCCTCCGGACCGTAGTCGTCGTGCGCCCACGGCAGGAACGGCGTCAGCTCGGGCAGCGACTCCCGCACCGCGGCGGTCAGCTCGCCGGCCCACTCCGGCTCCCAGCGTTTGAGGACAAGCTCCCCCGCGTTGATCATCTCAGGCGCATCCATGCCGGCCAGCCTGCTCGATCCCACCCATCCCGGGCAACCCGAATAGCCTCCCGCCGCCGGAAATCTCCGACCTGCGCGGTCGGGGCCGGGCGGGGCGTGGCGGGCCGGTCAGACGGACCGCGGTGGGGTGCGTCGGTCGGGCGGACGGCGGTGAGGAGGAGGATCAGGCGGCGGGATGGCGGCGGCGGGGTTTGGCGTCGTACATCCGGGCGTCGGCCTGGGCGATCAGCGTCGCCCGGTCGGTCCGGCCGCCGGCCGGGGCCTGGGCCGTGCCGATCGTGACGCCGACCGCGACCGATCCGGTGGGCAGGGTGATCGGGGCGAGCACCGTGGCCTGGATGGTGGCGCGCAGCGCGGCGATCTCGTCCGGGGTGCCGCCGCGGCAGAGGACCAGGAACTCGTCGCCGCCGAGGCGGCCGACGGCGTGGGCCGGGCCGGTGAGGGTGGTGAGCCGCTCGCCGACCGTGCGCAGCACGTGGTCGCCGGCGGCGTGGCCGTGCCGGTCGTTGACCGGTTTGAAGCCGTCGAGGTCGCAGAGCAGGACGGTCACGTCGTGCGGACCGGTCAGCGCGGTGTCGATCTCGGCCATGATCCGGCGGCGGTTGAACAGGCCGGTCAGCTCGTCGTGCGAGGCCTGGTAGGCGAGCACCTCCTCGGCGCGTTCCCGCTGGCCGGTGAGCTGGCGGAAACGGACCATCACGAGCGGGATGACCAGCAGGGTGGCGACGGGCAGCTGCGGGTCGGGGGCGGCGACGCCGTGCGCGGCCTGGATCGCGGCGATCGCCGGGTTGACGCTCAGCGCGGCGCCGAGCCAGCTGAGCCGGAAGCGGCCGGGGCGGCGTTCGGTGACCGTGTCGGGTTCGACCGTGGCGGGTGCGCCCGGGTGCACCGCGCCGAACCCGATGGTCAGGAAGGCGATCAGCATCAACAGGCCGGACAACGTGCCGCGGTGCGGTGCCCCGACCGACCCCACGGCCAGCGCCGACCCGGTCAGCAGCACGGTGAGCAGCAGATATCCCAGGGTGCCGCGGGCCGGGCCGGTGGCGACCACGGCCATCCGGAGCAGGCAGCCGGCGACGGCGCAGAGCACCAGCACGTCGGTCAGCACCTGCGCCGCCCCGATCGGGGTGGCGGTGGCCGCCAGGTGCGGCTGGAACAGGCATGCCCACAGCGCCCCGCCGGTGCACGCCCCGAAGATCGCGGCTTCGACGATGCCGCCGGCGTCCGCGCTCATCCGGTGCCGGACCGCCATCGACGCGCCGATCAGGAACAGTCCGTGCGCGGCGGCCAGCACCAGGTCGGCCGGTCGGCCCTCGGCCCGGCCCAGGTGGCCGTCGATGATCCAGTACGGCCAGATCAGGTGGTCGACGAGCAGCAGCACCAAACCGCCGATCGCGACCAGCCACGGCCGCCGGTGGGTCAGGTGCCCGGCGAGCAGCGCCTGCCCGAACAGCCCGATCGACAGCAGCACGATCAGCGTGTAGACGACCGCCCGGGCATGTGCCCCGCCGAGCGCGTACCCGACGCCGCCGGCGAGCGCGGACGTCACGAAGCCGGCGTGCACGATCCACGCCGGCGCGGTGGCTCGGGGCCAGCGCATCCGCTCTCCGCTCTCTCGGCTCGGTCGTTCTCGGCAGGCCACCCCGCGGTGCCCGGCGCGTTTCCATCGGCCTCCCGCCCGGCCACCTGAGCGCGGGCCACCCGGACATCCTTCCGGTCCGCCCGTCCGGACATCCTTCAGGCCCCGCCCGCCGGGCATCCTTCAGGCCCCGCCCGCCCGGACATCCTGGCACCCGCCCGACCGGGCATGCCGCGGCCGCCCGGTCCGGCATCGGGAAATCCGACCGGTTGCCACCCTGCCGGACGAAAAGACGATATGCCGGAATTATTGAGAAATCGTACGGTGATCGGCGTCGGCGAGACGCCGGTCTAAGGAGGTGCCCGATGCGTGGTCGTACCTGGAGCTGAACCGAGTTGACCGTCAGCGACGGCGGGACGTCCCAACTGGACCTGGGACGACCCGCCGTCGACCCATGCCACAGGGATGATCGCTTGCCCGGACAGCCGGCCGGATACCGCGAGATCTTCGCCGTCCGCGAATACCGCCACCTCTTCGCCGCGAACCTGCTGTCGCTGATCGGCGATCAGCTGACCGCGGTCGCCCTGGCCTTCCGCGCCTGATGGTGCCGCTGGCGGTGCTCTCCACCACCGCTCTGCTGCCGGTGGCCGCCCACCCGCCGCGGCCGGTGGTGCTGGCACTGCTGTTCGTCAGCGGCCTGGCCGGCGCGTTCAGCGTCCCGCTGAACTCGCTGTTCGGCCGGGCGGTGCCGGCCGCCTACCGGGCCCGCGCGTTCGGCGTGGCGATGTCCGGCCTGTGCGGCATCCAGGGCCTGGCCATGCTGGCGGCGGGCGCGGCCGCCGAGTCGCTGCGCCCGAGCCTGGTGGTCGGCACCGCCGGCCTGGCGGCGACCGTGGCGATCCTGGCCGTCCTGCTCACCTGGCCGTCCCGCCGGCCGGCCCCCGTCGCGTCACCCGCCTGACCGGGTGGCCCGGGGTCAGCCGTCGACGGTCGGCTTGGTCGGGCAGCCGTGCGCGGCCTTCCACTTCTTGACCGTGTCGACCGGCGACTTGTTCGTCCCGGCCTTCCACGAGTCCAGGTACGGCCACGGGTAGACGGTGCCGCGCTGGTTCCACCAGTCGCCGGTGCGGGCGCACGGCGGGGAGATGCCGAAGTGCAGGTGACAGGCGCTCGCGTCGCCGGTATCGCCGACCTTGCCGATCGTCTGACCGGCGGTGACCCGGGCGCCGACCTGCACCTTGGCGTCGATCTTCGACAGGTGCGAGCCGTAGTAGCGGACGCCGTCGTCGCCGAGCAGCGAGATCGACAGGCCGCCGCGGGTGGCGCCGGCGTTGACCGAGGCCTTCCAGGTGTCGACGCGGGTGACGGCGAGGATGGTGCCACCGGTGACCGCGCGGAACGTGTTGCCGCAGTTGGTGATCACGTCGCTGGCCGGGTAGTCGTGGTGCGTGTGCGCGTACGAGTTGTTGCCGACCACCGGGAACACGTACTTGACGTTCACCGGGGTGGTGGCGCTGGGCTTGGGGCTCGCGCTCTTCGCCGTGACCGGCGCGCTGCTGCTCTCCGCCGTGGCCGACTCCGCGGGGCCGGGCGCGGCGCTGGCCGGCGCCGCCGAGCTTGCCTCGCCGACGAAGTACGGCTCGTCGCTCTTGCCGTTGCCGCAGGCCGCCAGCGTGAGCGCCGCCGTCATGGCCGCCATTCCGGCCACGAACTTGCGCATCGTGCCGTCCCTTCCCCGCCGTGGGACGCCGCGGCCGCGGCGCCCGACCGCCCACTCTAGGGAAGGTCTTCCCGCACCGCCAAACTCACGCGGGGCGGGCCAGCTCGGTGATGATCCGGTCGATCTCGGCCAGCGCGTACCCGGCCAGCCTCTCCTGCGCGGCGATCGCGGCCGGGTCGGTCTCCTCCAGGTCGCCGAGGACGACGATGTTCTCGTCGTTGAGGGTGGCGGCCGGCGCCGTGTAGTTGAAGCTGCCGACGATGGTCAGCCGCCGATCGATCACCATCAGCTTGTGGTGCACTTTGCGCACCCCGTTGCCCGGCGTGTTCTCGTACAGCTGCGCCCCGGCCTTCTTCAACGGCACCGTGGCCGCCCACTTCTGTGACCCCTGCCCCCGGTCGAGGACGCCGCGGACCGGGATGCCGGCCTTGAGCATCCAGCCCATCGTGTCGTCGATGCCGGACGACTGGGCGAAGGTGAACATCGCGAAGTCGACCCGCTCGGTCGCCTTCAGCATCTGCTTCATGATCTCCATCTCCGGCCCCTGATCGGGCGCGAAGACCGGTTTGACGCGGAGCCCGCCGAGCCGGAACTCGCTCGGGCGCGGCTCGACCCGCTCGTGCAGCGCCCCGAACGTGCCGCTGCGCAACCGCTCGAACTCGGCCAGATAGAGGTCGGTCGCCTGCCTGCCGTGCAACACCACCACGTGGTTCAGGTTGTTGCCCGGCTTGTCGAGCATGTCCGGCGGGTTGGTGCCGGTGTCGGTGTGGGTGAAGTTGGCCGAGCCGGTCAGCACCGCCGCGGTCGGCTTCCCCGGGTCCCGGACGATGAACTTCTGATGGAAGATGTCCGGGTTCAGGTCGGTGATCAGGTCGATCCCGGCGCGCAGCAGCGCCGCGTGGATCACCCGGTTGCCCTCGTTCTCCCCGGTGGCCGCCCACGGGTCGGCGACCGGTTTCTCCTCCCGCAGGTAGTCGCCCTCCAGGATGATCTGCGTCCGTACCCGCCGCGCCCGGGCGGCCAGGATGTTCTCCGCGATCAGCCGCGAGTCCAGCTCCTGCACCGCGATCAGCAGCCGGCTGGTCGCACCGTCGATGAACCCGCGGATGACCGCGTCCAGGTCGTCCGGCGCCCCCAACACCGGGGGGCCCGCGTAGAACTCGATTCCACCACCGAGGTCGACACCCATAGGGCCGAGTGTGCGCCGGTCCCGTGGCCGATGAGTGTCGGCTGGGTGACCGGCGTGGACGGACGACCCGGACGGGGGACGGCGCGGGGGCCGGACGGCTGGGTCACCGTGTCGCGCAGGCGCATCCGCCGCCGGCGCATCCGGCGCGGTGGCGTCGCCGCGCCGTCCACCACCAGGCGCCGCCGGCGGCCACGGCGAGCACGACAGCCGCCCCCGGCATCCGGTCTCCGGCGGCCGCCCAGCCGGCCCCGGAGACGGCACCGGCGGCGAGCAGCGCCGGAATGGCACAGCAGGCGGCGCACGCCAGTCCGGCGAGACCGACCAGCCCGGCGGGCAGCAGGCGACGCACGCGGTCAGCGAGAGACATCCTCGACTCCTCCCCGCATCGGCCCGGCCGCTGATCCGGCGGCCCCCGCGATGGTGACGAACGGAATCGGACAGCACGGTTGCCCGGCGCAGGCGACCAGATCGTCACAGCCGGCATCGACCGCCGCCCGCAACGTCCCGGCGATCACCTCCAGGTCGGCGATCTTCGCCTGCACCTCGGCAAGCTTCGCCTTCGCCCGCTCCTGAAGCCCGGCGTCCGGCCGCCCATGCCGATGCCGACCGGCCGCGAGCAACTCGGCCACCTCGTCGAGCGTGAACCCGAGCCGCTGCGCCGCCTTGATCACCCGGAGGACGGTGACCGCCTCTGCCGGATAGAGCCGGTGCCCGCCGAGGCTGCGCTCCGGTTCCGCGATCAGCCCCCGCCGCTCGTAGTAGCGCAGGGTCTGCAGGTTCACCCCGGCCGCCTCGGCCACCTGGCTGCTCCGCAGCCCGCTCACGCCCGCACCCGCCCGCCGGCCTGCCGGCGGAGCCCGCCCCGGGCACCGGCCTGTCCGGCGGCCCGCTGCTGCAGCCCGTCCAGGACACCGATCTGCCCGGCCGGGACCGTGACCCGCACCCGCAGCGCCGCCGCATCCGCCTCGAAGGCGAAGGTGAAGAACGAGCAGCAGCCGCTCTCCCGCCCGGCCGCCTCCCGAGCCTCCGCCTCGGCAGCCGGATCCAGCTCCCAGCACAGCGTCGTGGGCGAAAGCCGCCGCTGCCCGCGCAGCGCGGTGGCGAACAGCCTGTCGAACTCGGCCACCCGCAGCGGCCGGTCAGCGGTGGGCAGGGTGCACGCTTCCGGCACCCACGCATCGTCTTCAGGAGGGGTCATGCCGTCGACG
This sequence comes from Actinoplanes sp. SE50/110, assembly GCF_900119315.1. Classification (NCBI taxonomy): domain Bacteria; kingdom Bacillati; phylum Actinomycetota; class Actinomycetes; order Micromonosporales; family Micromonosporaceae; genus Actinoplanes; species Actinoplanes sp. SE50/110. Next base: position 2,262,464 of record NZ_LT827010.1, read on the forward strand.
GTAAGCCTGTACCCAGGTACCGGATGCAACCCCGGGGTCGCCACCGCCGGGAATCCGGGAAGAAGAAAAGACTCGAGCAACATCGCGGCGGCCCGGCCATCCGACCGGACGCTATGGTGTCGATCGACAACGAAATCTCGGCCCGGTCGCGGCACCTGTCCGCCGGACGTCAAAGGATCCGTGCAATGCCGATTACCAGTGCCCGGTTCGTCTGGCCGATCGGCGACGGCCTGGTCCTGATGCCGCGCACCCCGGCGATCGCCATTGCGTACCACGCCCTGCTGGCCGCCAACCATGCCCGCCTGGCGCTCTGGTCGCCGGGTCTCGGTGAACCGACCCCGGAAGGCACCCGCACCGCCCTGGCGACCGCCGCGGCCGCCTGGCTCGCCGGCACACGCCTGCCCCTCGCCATCGGCGTGCCCACCGGCAACGGCCACAACCTGGTCGGCGCGACGAACCTGACCATCGATGCGCCGACCGCATCCGCCGAGCTCGGCTTCTGGGTCGACGCCGCCGCCGAGGGCCGTGGAATCGTCAGCCGCACCCTGCACGCCGTGCTCGACCACGCCTTCGGCGACCTCGGCCTGCACCGGGTCGAGATGCGCACGCTGACCACCAACCACCGCAGCCACCGTCTGGCGGACCGCCTCGGCTTCCTCCGCGAGGGCGTGCTGCGCGACGCGGTCCGCTTCCCCGACGGCCCCCGCGACGTAGCGGTATACGCCCTGCTCGCCAAGGATTTCACCCCGCCGGCCGCGAGGTAGCGGAGCCCACCGCCGGGGTCCGGACACAGGATCTGCGATGCCCGGCCATCGGCATGCTCGGTAGGGGCAGGCGCCTGGCAGCCCTGGCCCCCGCCGTCGCCGAACCAGCGGATTCCTCGACCACCTCACCCGCGACACGACCGCCGTCGGATGCCGGCTCAACATGTTGTCAAGCGGGCGTACAGGGCCACGAGGTCGGCCTCGGGCAGACCGTTGTCGAGGAGATAGTCGGGCATTGTCAGTGCCTCGACAGTTGCGGTCAGTGACGCCGCGATGGTGGTGTCGTGGCCGTTGAGCAGCTCGTTGACAGCGGTGAGCTGGTCACCGGCACCGAGTTCGGCATACCGCCGCCTCATCCGGTCGAAAGTCAGCAGATAGTCGGCGATGATCTCCCCGGGTGTCGCCGCGGCCAAGGTCAGCAGCACCAGAGCGAGCAACCCGGTACGGTCCTTTCCGCCGGCACAGTGGAACACCACGCATCCCGGGGCGGCGGTCGCGATCGCCTGGACGGCGGCGACCACCAGTTCGGGGTGCTCGGCCAGCATCGCCGGGTAGTGCAGCGGTGACGCCAGATTGTCGATCCTCTGCCAGCGCTCGTAGAACGGTGTACCCGGCGGCTCCAGCGGGACCCGCACCGTGGTGATGCCCGGCGGTCTCGACGCGACCTCCGGCCGGCACTCGCTCGCATGGCGCAGATCGACCACGGTGCGGACCCCGTGCGCCCAGGCCGCCGCCCACCCGTGCCGGCTCAGACGGGTCGGCGCCTCCATCCGGACCACCGCGCCGGGCCGCACCCGTCCGAGGCCGCCCAGATCGCGAACGTTGACACACCCGTCCCACGTGAGCTCCCGGCCACCGGCCACGTCCACAGCGCCCTCCGACAACCGCATCGTCAGGGCCAGAGTAGGTCGCGGGTCCAGGTGGGGTCGGTGCGGGTGTAGCGGAGGCGGGTGTGCCGGCGCTGATGGTCGCCCTGCCAGAATTCGACGGTGCCGGCGGTCAGGGTGTGCAGCGTCCACTCCGGAACGACGTGTCCGGGGTCGGCGAGGATCCGCTCGTGGGCCGCCCGCACGGCCGAGTCCAGGGTTTCCCGGTCGGTGAGGGGTCGGCTCTGCCGGCCGAGGGAGGCTTCGGCGCGGGAGCCGGCCGGGCGGGCCAGGAAGTCGGCGGCGCTGCGGTCGGGCGGTTCGGGGCGGACCGTTCCGCGGACCCGGATCTGACGGGCCTGCGCCGGCCAGTAGAAGGTGAGCGCCGCGCCCGGGTGCCGGCTCAGATCCCGGCCTTTCGGGCTGGCCGCGTGGACGGCGAACTGCCAGCCGGTGGCGTCGACGTTCTTGAGGATCAGGACCCGGGCCGCGGGGACGCCGTCGTCTCCGATCGTCGACAGGGTCATGGCGTGCGGCTCGCGGACACCGGCGTCGACCGCCGCGACGAGCCAGTCGACGAACAGGGTCTCGGGGTGCGGCGGGGCGGCGGCCGGGTCGAAGCCGGGCAGGTCGCCGGCGAACACGGCCAGGCCGCGCAGGTATGGCCGGATGTCGGTCGTCGTCACGGGGTGACGCTAAACCTGTACCCCGGGGTGCGGGTCAAGACGTGAGCCGGGGCCGATGGGATGACCCGGACCCGCCTCCCATGGCGGATACTGGCCGGTAACCCCGATCGGAAGGTGGTGGACGTGAGCCACACGGCGTATCGCACGTGTCCGCTCTGTGAGGCGGCCTGCGGCCTGGAGCTGACCGTCGACGAGGGCACGGTGACCGCGGTCCGCGGCGACCGCGACCATGTTTTCAGCGGCGGTTTCCTCTGCCCCAAGGGCGCGACTTTCGGGCGGCTCACCGACGATCCCGACCGGCTCCGCCGGCCGATGATCCGCCGGAACGGGCGGCACGAGGAGGTCTCCTGGGCTGAGGCGTTCGCCGCGGTCCAAGAAGGCCTTCGGCCGATTGTCGAGCGGTACGGGCCGCAGGCCGTCGCCGCATACCTGGGAAACCCGAACGTGCACACGATGGCCGGCGGGCTGTATGTGACGCCGCTGCTGAAAGCGCTGGGCACCCGGAACGTCTTCTCGGCCAGCACCGTGGACCAGATGCCGAAGCACGTCTCGTGCGGCTATCTGTTCGGCAGCCCGCTGGCCATTCCGGTGCCGGACCTGGACCGTACCGACTACCTGCTGGTGCTCGGCGCGAACCCGTGGGAGTCGAACGGCAGCCTGGCCACGGCGGCCGACTTCCCGGGGCGGCTCAAGGCCATTCAGGCGCGCGGCGGCCGGTTCGTGGTGGTGGATCCGCGGCGGACGCGGACCGCCGAGCACGCCGACGAGCACCTGTTCATCCGGCCGGGGACCGACGCGTTCCTGCTGTTCGGCATCGTGCACACGTTGTTCGCCGAGGGGCTGACGAAGCTGGGCGGGCTCACGTCGTACGTCAATGGTGTCGACGAGGTGCGCCGCCTGGCCGGGAGTTTCCCGCCGGAGCGGGTCGCCGCGGTCTGTGATGTTCCCGCGGAGCGGATTCGCGGGCTGGCCCGCGAGTTGGCGGCTGCGCCGACCGCCGCGGTCTACGGGCGGATCGGCACCTGCACGGTCGAGTTCGGGACGCTGACCAGCTGGCTGGTCGACGTGGTGAACGTGCTGACCGGGAACCTGGACCGGCCGGGCGGGGTGATGTTCCCGCTGGCCGCGCATCTGCGGCGCGGCTCGTCCGGCGGGCGTGGGTTCCGCACCGGGCGGTGGCGCAGCCGGGTGCGCGGGCTGCCCGAGGTCAAGGGCGAGCTGCCGGTGGCGACGCTGGCCGACGAGATCGAGACGCCGGGTGACGGACAGGTGCGGGCGCTGCTGACGGTGGCCGGCAATCCGGTGCTGTCGACGCCGAACAGTGAGCGGCTGGACCGGGCGCTGGCCGGCCTCGACTTCATGGTCAGTGTCGACCCGTATCTGAACGAGACCACCCGGCACGCCGACGTGATCCTGCCGCCGCTGGACGCGACCCGCAAGGGGCACTACGACTTCTCGTTCCTGGCCCTCGCGGTGCGCAATTTCGCGGCGTACTCGCCGCCGGTGCTGCCGCCGCGGCCCGACGAGCGGGACGAGTGCGACATCCTGGCGCAGCTGACGCTGATCGTTTCCGGGCGCGACGGGGAGCCGGCTGACCTGCACGAGGCGCTGCTGAGCGGAGCGCTCGGCAAGGTCGCCGAGGCGACCGGACGGCCGGTGGACGAACTGCGGGAGTTGGTCACCGGGGACGGCCCGGCGGAGCGGCTGCTCGATGTGGCGTTGCGGACCGGGGCGTACGGCGACCTGTTCGGCGCCGCGCCGGAGGGGCTGTCCCTGCGGCGGCTGATCGAGTCCCCGCACGGGGTGGACCTGGGGCCGCTGCGGCCGCGGATCCCGGAGGTGCTGCGGACGCCGAGCGGGCTGGTCGAGCTGTGCCCGCCGGAGCTGGCCGCCGAGGCGGACCGGCTGCTGGCCGCGGTCGACCGCCCCCGGCCGGAGATGGTGCTGATCGGACGGCGGCACCTGCGGTCCAACAACAGCTGGATGCACAACGTACCGGCGCTGGTGAAGGGCCGCGACCGGTGCACACTGCAGGTGCATCCGGCCGACGCGTCCCGGCTGGGGCTGGCCGACGGCGGGTCCGCGGCGGTGTCGTCGCGGGCCGGGAGCCTGGCGGCGCCGGTCGAGGTGACCGACCGGGTGATGCCGGGCGTGGTGAGCCTGCCGCACGGGTGGGGGCACTCGCTGTCCGGGGTGCGGCTGGCGGTGGCCGCGGCGCATCCCGGGGTGAACTCCAACGTGCTGACCGACGAGCTGGTCCTGGACCCGCTGTCCGGCAACTCGGTGCTGAACGGCATCCCGGTCGAGCTGAAGCCGGCGTGAGCGTGGACGAGCCGATCAGGATCGGTCTGGCGCTGGGCGGGGGTGCGGTCCGCGGGGCCGCCCACATCGGCGTCCTGGACGCGCTGGACCGGGCCGGATTGTCCCCCTCGGTGGTCACCGGGACGAGCGCGGGCGCGCTGGTCGGTGCGCTGTATGCGGCCGGTCGCACGCCGGCCGAGATCGCCTCACTGGCGCAGACGTTGCGGTGGGCGCGGCTGGTGCGCCCCGGGCGTACCCGCAAGGCGCTCTTCGAGACGAGCAAGCTCGGGCTGTTCCTCGACTCGTCGCTGGCGAGCGTGGACTTCGCCGATCTGAAGCTGCCGTTCGCGGCGGTGGCGTGCGAGTTGACCACCGGGCGGGAGGTGGTGATGACCGACGGCCCGGTGGCGTCCGCGGTGCTGGCCAGCGCGGCCATCCCGGGCGTCTTCCCCCCGGTGGAGCGGGACGGGCATCTGCTGGTCGACGGCGGCATGGTGACCATGGTCCCGGCCGCCGCGGCCCGCCGGCTGGGCGCCGACCTGGTGATCGCGGTGGATGTCTCCGGGCCGCTGCCGCGCCGGCCGCCGACCACGCTGCTGCACATCATGGTGGCGGTCAGCACGCTGCAGCCCGGTGGCACCGACCGGCTGGCCGAGGAGTCCGACCTGGTGCTCTGCCCGGAGGTGGACGAGTACGCGTTCTGGGAACTGGGCCGGATCCCGGAATTCGAACAGGCCGGCCGGGTGGCGACCGAGCGGGCGCTGCCGCTGCTGCGGGCGCTGATCGAGGCGTGGTCGGCGCGCCGGGCGTGGGAACGGGAGCGGAATCGCTGACCCGCTTGCTATGCAACAAGTTGCATAGCATGATGCCGGGCATGGCCCTGGAACACGCGATCCTGGTCTCCCTGCTGGAGCGGCCCGGCTCGGGATACGAGCTGGCCCGCCGCTTCGAGCGGTCGATCGGCCGGTTCTGGACCGCCACCCACCAGCAGATCTACCGGGTGCTCAAGCGGATGGAGGCGGACGGCTGGGTCACCGCGCTGGAGGTCGGCCAGGACGGGCGGCCCGACAAGCGGGAGTTCTCCGTCTCGGACACCGGCCGCGCGGTGCTCACCGGCTGGCTGCACGAGCCGGTGCAGCCCGAGGCGGTCCGGCACGACCTGGCGGTCAAGGTGCGCGGGGCGGCGTTCGACGACGCGGCCGGGCGGGCGGCGCTGATCGACGAGGTGGTCCGCTACCGCGCCGAGCATGAGGATCTGCTGGCCCGCTACCTCGCCGGAGAAAAACGCGATTTCTCCGAAAAAAAGGGACAGAAGCTTCAGCACGTCGTGCTGCGCGGCGGCATCGCGTACGAGCGGATGCTCCTCGCCTGGCTCGACGACGTTCTCACCACGCTCCGAGAGGAATTCTGACCAGTGCTGTTCAACCCGGCCACGGCCGACTTCGCGCGGTTCGACGCGGAGACCCGCCGCCTGCTGCGCGCCACCGTCGACTTCTTCGAGGCGCGCGGCAAGCGGGCGCTGATCGACAGCTACATCAACCGGACCTGGTACGCCGACTTCCTGGACTTCGCGGCCAAGGAGGGGCTGTTCGCCACCTTCATGACCCCCGGCGGTGACGGCGACAAGCGGTGGGACACCGCCCGCAACGCCGCGCTGAGCGAGATCCTCGGCTTCTACGGACTCGATTACTGGTACGTGTGGCAGGTGACCGTGCTGGGCCTCGGACCGGTGTGGCAGAGCGCGAACGCGGACGCCCGCGCGCACGCCGCCCGCCTGCTCGACGAGGGTCACGTGATGGCGTTCGGCCTGTCCGAGAAGGGGCACGGGGCGGACATCTACGCCACCGACATGGTGCTCACCCCGGCCGGGGACGGCACTTGGCGGGCCAACGGCACCAAGTACTACATCGGCAACGGCAACGTGGCCGGTCTCGTGTCGGTGTTCGGCAAGACCGACGACGGCTACGTGTTCTTCACCGCCGACAGCCGCCATCCGTCGTACCACCTGATCAAGAACGTCGTGAACAAGCAGATGTACGTCAGCACCTTCGAGCTGCGCGACTACCCGGTGCGCGAGCAGGACATCCTGCACACCGGACAGGCCGCCTTCGACGCCGCGCTGAACACGGTGAACGTCGGCAAGTTCAACCTGTGCACGGCGGCGATCGGCATCTGCGAGCACGCCATGTACGAGGCGGTCACCCACGCGCACCGGCGGATGCTGTACGGCAAGCCGGTGACGAATTTCCCGCACGTGCGGCGGGAACTGGCCGACGCGTACGTCCGCCTGGTCGCCATGAAGCTGTTCAGCGACCGCGCGGTCGACTACTTCCGGTCGGCCGGCCCCGACGACCGCCGCTACCTGCTGTTCAACCCGATGACCAAGATGAAGGTCACCACCGAGGGCGAGCGGGTGATCGACCTGATGTGGGACGTGATCGCGGCCAAGGGCTTCGAGGCGGACACCTACTTCGACAAGGCCGCGATGGACATCCGGGGCCTGCCGAAGCTGGAGGGCACCGTCCACGTCAACCTGGCGCTGATCCTCAAGTTCATGCCGAACTACCTGCACCACCCGGTTTCCTACGACCCGGTCCCGACCCGGGACGATCCCGCGGACGACGAGTTCCTGTTCCGCCAGGGGCCGGCGCGCGGGCTCGGGGCGATCCGGTTCCACGACTGGCGGATCGCCTACGACAAGTTCGCCGAGCTGCCGAACGTGGCCCGCTTCCGCCGGCAGGCCGACGCGCTGTGCGAGCTGTCGGTGGCTCCGGAGCAGCACGCCGACCTGGACTTCCTCCTGTCGGTGGGCCAGCTGTTCGCACTGGTCGTCTACGGGCAGCTGATCCTGGAACAGGCCGAGCTGACCGGCCTCGACGCTCAGCTGCTCGACGCGATCTTCGAGGTGCTGGTCCGGGACTTCGCGCAGTACGCCACGGACCTGCACGGCAAGACGACGACCACCGACGAGCAGGCGGCGTGGGCGCTCGCCCAGGTGCTCCGCCCGGTCGCCGACGAGGCCCGCACCGCCGCGGTGTGGGAGCAGGTGCTGGCGCTGGTGGGTGCGTACGAGATGCGCTGAACAAGGGGCGCTGGTGGGCGGAATCGGTCGCTGCGACGGGCGGCCGGCTCCTCGGCCCGGATCGCGTCATGAGCCCGTCGCGGGTTGGCGGGGGCCTGCCGGGCAAGCTGGTCCCAGCCGTCCGCCGCGGCCGAATTGGCGAACCGCAGGTCGAACTCGCCACCGACCGGCGGTGGCGCCGCACGATCACCTCGCTTCGGACTCACTGCACCTCGGTCCCCACGACGGCCTGCCCAAGGTCTCCTTCCGGTTCCCGGGTGAGGATCTCCAGCAGGGCGGGGTCGGCGTGCACCTCCGCGGTGTGCCGCCACTGGGTCAGCAAGACCGCCACCGGTGACAGGTTCGCCAGCGACGCCGCGCCCTGCGCCACCGCGATCAGCTCCATCAGCAACTGGTCGACATCGGCCTCGGGCAGGAACGTCACCCAGGGCAACGCCTCGGCCAGCACTGCCCGCACCGCTCCCGGCGGCTGCGTGCGAACCAGGCCGGCCAGCAGCCGGGCGGTCAAATCCACCACCACGCCGTCCCGGTCCAGCTGCTCCACCCGCATCAAGGCGAGGTCATCCGCATCCCGGCGTCGTAGCCGCAGCGCCCGCACCACCTCCAGGCGCTCGGCCGCCGCCGCCGGCCGGTGCAGGAACTCGCTGAACGGAAGATCCTCGAACGCCGCCGTCATGACATCCACACTACCGTGGAACTCTGCCCACGAGCAGCTCGGCGGGCGGCGGAAGTGGACCAGCGGATGCTGAGCCGGTTCTGTCCCCGCATGATTCCGGCTCGTGAGGCCGTCGGTGGGAACACGGCGGCCGATGATCTCGCACAGGTTCGGCGCCCGGGGCAGGCTCGGCACCGCCGCCTCGCCGTCGGTCGGCATCCGGCACAGCAACCCTGTTCCTCACCCAGCTGATCATCGTGGTGCTGGTCCTGCTGCGGCACACCGGTGACCGGGCGCTGGCCCGGGCGATGCGCGCCGGCCTCGGGCTGTCCACGGTGGGGATGCTGCTGCCGGTCTACTGGATGGCGACCAGCATCCACCAGCGGACCGTGCTCGACGCGAACGGCCGCCCGGTGACGATGTATCAGGGGCACGGGGTGGGCGGCGATCCGGACGGGACCGGGATGCCGATCACGCACTGGAACGCGACCGGCGGCGACATCCGGGTGCCGCACTTCGTCGGGCTGCACGCTGTTCACATGCTGCTGATCACCGCGGGGCTGCTGGCGGTGGCGGCCCGGACCCGGCCGTGGCTGACCGAGGCGGTGCGGCGGCGGCTGGTCGGGATCATGGCGCTAGCGTACGGCGGCCTGATCGGCATGCTGGCCTGGCAGGTGAACCGGGGGCAGTCGCTGATCCACCCGGACGCCCGCACGCTGATCGGTCTCGCCGGATGTCTCGTGCCGGCCGCCGTTGCGGTGACCGCGGTGATCATGAGCGCGCGGCGGGTGGGGGAGCCGCATCTGATGGCGGCGCCCACCACCGCGTAGGGGTGATCAGCGGAATTTGCGGATGACGCGGCGGGCCGCACGGGTCGCTGCCTCCGGCAGCACCGCGCCGGATCGCTGCGGGCGTGCCGGGATCGGCATCGGCGTCCCGCCGGAAGAACCTCCGCGGTACGCGGTGAGCAGCTGAGCCGCGACCGCCGCCCGCCCGTATCGGGCGTCGAGGGCCGCCCGGGCGGCCGCCATGTCGAGGGTGCCGAAGCCGTCGCGCAGCCGGCGGTAGGCCGCCACGATCACCGCCGGGTCGGTGGTCGGCGCGAACGTCTCGCCCGCCACCCCGGACAGCCCGGCCAGCGTCTCGGCCGGGCCCTCGCTGAGCGCGACGAGCACCGGCGTCCCGGTCGCCACCGCTTCGACGATCGTCATGCCGAAGGTCTCCCGGACGCTGGCGTGGGTGAGTACGTCGTGCTCGTGCAGCAGGGCGGTCACCCGGTCCGGCTCGACCGGCGGGCGCCGGGTGATCCGCCCGGTCAGCCCGAGCGCCGCGATCCTGGCGTCGACCGTGTCGGTGAGCGGACCGGAACCGACCAGGGTGAGGGTGAGCGCCGGGTCCTCGGCGGCGACCGCGGCGAACGCGTCGATCAGGGTGAGGACGCCCTTGTGCTCCATCAGGCGGCCCAGGTACAGCCAGCGGTGCGGGGCCTTCGGCGGCTCCGGGCGGACGGTGAACGCGCCGAAATCGATCGCGTTCGGCACCACGTGCAGTTTGCCGGTGTGCGCCGGGAAGAAGCCGGCGAGCTGGTCACGGAGGCTGGCGCTGACGCAGAGCAGAGCGTCGGCGCGGTCCAGCATGCGGGCGTAGCGGTGCCGCGCGCCGGGCTGGGCGAAGACCTTGGACAGATACGTGGCGTGTTCGGTGACCACCAGCCGGGCGTCGGGACGGGCGAGCCGGGCGGCGACCACCCCGCCCATGATCCCGGTGTGGGCGTGCACCACCGGGGCCTCGATCCGGCCGGTGGGCAGCGCGCTGCGGAGCGCGGCGGTCTGCTCGTCGGCGTACGCCAGATAGTCCCCGCCGGCCGGAGTGGGGACCGCGACGCGCGCGACCTCCCCCTCCGCGTCGTCGAAGACGACGGTGTTTCCGCTGCTGACCGCCTGGCGTTCGGCGGCCACGCCGAGGAGCTGGCCGCGCAGCCGGCCGGGCGGGTAGAACCAGCTCTGCGTGTGCAGCACCGAGATCCGGGCGAAGTGCTCGCGGACCGCGCCGGTGGCGGCGCGGACGAAGGCGCCGGCGAACGCGTCGTCGGGCGACGGGTACCAGGGGGTGACGACGGCCAGGTCGGCGGGGCCGGGACGGCGCCGCGGGTCGGCCGACGGCTCGAGGCGGGTGGCGAGTCCGTAAACTGCGGCGAGCGCTTCGGCGTCGCCCGCATAGGTGACCTCGGCGGCCTCGGCCAGCGCCCGGGCCTGCGCCGGCGAGGTGACCCGGCGCACCGTGACGCCCGCGGGGGTGTTGACGTTCTCGCTGGTCACGGCCAAGGTGACGGAGTGCCCCTCGGCGGCCAGGCGGGCGGTGTGCGCCCCGGCGGCGGTGAGGCGCCGGGGGCCGAGGGCCAGGTAGAGAACGTCGGCAGGGGAGTCGGATCGGTGCACAGGAGGCCTCTCGTGATCTTCGCTCGGCCGGGTGACCGTACACTCGCGCCATCATGAAGGTTGTCATGCTCGTCGACAACGGCGTGAACGGCGACTCGCGGGTCCAGAAGACCGCGCGGTCGGCCGCCGAGGCCGGTTGGGACGTCACGCTGCTGGGCTGCTCGCCCGACCACGAGGAACACCGCTGGCAGATCGGCCCGGCCGAGGTGCGGCTGCTGCCGATGGGCGGTGGCGGTGGCGCGTCCGGTGGGGGCGGCGGCCTCAAGCGCAGGCTGGTGGAGCGCGGCGGGCTGCCGCTGGCCCTGGCCCGCAAGGCGCGCAAACCGGTCGAACGCGCCCAGGTCAGGTACTGGCTGGGTAAAGAGGGCGACCGCGCATGGCGGCGCCTGGAGCCCGGCCTGTGGAACTACGAGCGGGCGTTCGGTCCGGTGATCGACGAGCTGGCGCCGGCGCTGATCCACGCGCACGACTTCCGGATGCTCGGGGTGGGCGCGCGGGCCAAGCAGCGGGCCGCCGCGGCCGGGCGGAGCGTGAAGCTGGTCTGGGACGCGCACGAGTTCCTGCCCGGGGCACGGCCGCGGCGGGACAACGCCCGCTGGCTGCCGGCGCACCTGGCGTACGAGCGGGAGTACGTGCCGTTCGCCGACGCGGTGGTCACCGTCTCGGACGCGCTGGCCGAACTGCTGCAGCGCGAGCACGGGCTGGCGACCAGGCCGGGCGTGGTGCTGAACGCGCCCGCGCAGGCCGGAGCTGACGACGTACCCGATCTGCGTCTTCTGTGTGGTCTTGATCCGGCGACACCGCTGCTGGTGTACAGCGGGTCGTCCAGCCCGCAGCGTGGCCTGGACACCATCGTCGAGGCGCTGCCCGAGCTGCCCGGGGTGCATCTGGCGCTGGTCGTGGAGAATCCGTCGGCACCGCACATCCAGGCCCTGACCGCCGCGTCCGACCGTGTCCACGCGGTGCCCTACGTGCCGGCTGACCAGGTGTTCCGCTTCCTGTCGCCGGCCGATGTCGGGGTCATCCCGATCCATCACTGGCCGAACCACGAGATCGCGCTGATCACCAAGTTCTTCGAATATTCGCACGCCCGCCTGCCGATCGTGGTGAGCGACGTGAAGGCGATGGCCGAGGCGGTCCGGGCGACCGGGCAGGGCGAGGTGTTCCGGGCCCGGGACGCGGCCGACCTGGCCCGCGCGGTCCGGGCGGTGCTCGCCGACCCGAAGCGGTACCGGGCCGTGTACGACGCTCCGGACAGCCCGCTGCCGGGCTGGACCTGGGAGGCGCAGGCCGACCGGCTGAACACCATCTATCAGGAGCTACTCGGATGAGCACGCCCGATGTCACCGTGGTGGTCGCGGTCTACAACACCATGCCGTACCTGACCGAGTGCCTGAACTCGCTGGTCCGGCAGACCATCGGGACCGGGCGGATGCAGATCGTCACGGTCGACGACGGCTCCACCGACCGGGGCGGCGCCGAGCTGGACCGGTTCGACCGCCGTTACCCGGGCCTGTTCACGGTGATCCACCAGGCGAACTCGGGCGGCCCGGCCGGGCCGTTCAACCGCGGCATCGAGGCGGCCACCGGGCGGTACGTGTTCTTCGTCGGCGCCGACGACCGGCTCGGCCCGGAAGCGCTGGAGCGCCTGGTCAAGGCCGCTGACGAGTACGGCTCCGACGTGGTGCTGGGCCGGGTGGTCGGGGTCAACAGCCGGCACATCTATCAGGACATCTACCAGTCCAGCCAGCCCGACGTCGACCTGTTCGACTCGCCGCTGCCGCGGTCGCTGGCCAACACCAAGCTGTACCGCCGGGAGCTGCTGAACCAGCACGGCATCCGGTACCCGGAGGACATGAAGATCGGCAGCGACCTGCCGTTCACGCTGGCCGCGTGCTTCCACGCGCGGCGGATCTCGGTGCTCGCCGACTACGACTACTACTTCGCGGTCCGCCGGTTCAGCGCCACCAACATCACCTACCTGAGCCGGCACGGTCTGCGGATCGAGACCGTCGAGAAGATCATGACGTTCGTGGCGAACCTGATCGAGCCGGGCGAGCGCCGCGACGCGATCATGGTGCACCGCTTCGACCACGAGGTGGCCCGGCTGCTCGAGGACGACGTGCTGAAACTCGACCGGCCCACCCAGGAGCAGCTGCACCGCACCGTCGGCCGGCTGGCCGGGGAGTACCTCACCGACCGGATCGCCGCCCAGCTCGGGCCGGAGACCCGGATCCGGCTCGCGGTCGCCCGGCACGGCACGGTCGACGACCTGATCGCGGTGATCCGGCAGGACGCCGAGGGGGGCGTCCCGGACACGGTCGAGCGCGGCGGCCGGCGCTACGCCGCGTACCCCGGCTTCGGCACCCTGCCCGACGAGGTCTTCGACGTCACCGACGTGCCCGACTGGGACGCCAAGCTCGACGCCACCGGGTTCACCTGGGCCGGCGACCAACTGGTGATCACCGCGAACGGCGGCTCGCCGGGCAGCGTCAGTGCCGAGGAGATCCCGGCCCGGGTGGAGCGCACCGGCAAGGGTGTGACGATCCGGCTGGACGTGGCCGAGGTGCTGGCCCGCTCCGGCGACTCCGGGCAGCGGCGGGCGGTCTCGGCCCAGCCCGGCGACTTCGACCCGGCCCGGGCGCTGGGCGCGCAGACCGCGACCGGGGCGGCCGGCGCCGCGGCGGTCCGGGCGGCGCGCGCCGCGATGCCCCGGCCGGTGGTGCGCCGGCGCGGCGGGCGGCTGTTCGCGATCGCGCCGACCGTCGACGAGTCCGGCCGCCTGATGATCTCGGTGGTGCCGCTCACCGCGCGGCGGGTGCTGGCCCGTCTGCAGCGCTCGCCGGTCCTGAAGAAGGGCTGACGCCCAGGTCGGCAGGCCGATATCCGCGCGGATAGCCGGGATAGGTGCGGTTGCCGGGTGAGATTCCCAGGACTGACGTACGACGTGGGGGGAAGAACCGGAGGACCCGGGCCCGGGCCCGCAACCCGGCTTCCCCCACCGCGCCGACCCAGCGGGGCGCCGGGGTGAACCCGAAGGCGGCCAGCATCCGCTCGTCCAGCATGCCCCGCACCGCCAGCCGGACGGCCGGGCGCAGCAATCGCGGGAACCACGCGGCGAACAACCCGACCGTGTAGTCGCCGATCTGCCGGTTGGTGTCCGAGTAGACGAAGTGCCGGGCCTCGTAGTCCCGCTTGAACGCGGCGAAATCCGCGAAACCGGCGGGGATGTCGCGGATCCCCATCCGGCGGCCGACCTCCCGGTAGTAGTGGAAGGCGGCGAGACGCTCGTGCTCGTGCAGCGGGCGCCACCCGAACCGGTCGAGCCAGTCGATCGGGTCGTAGACGAAGGTGGACAACACGTACACCATGTCGTCGTTGCCGATCGAATGACGGCCGTGCGCCCGGTTGATCACCTTGAGCGCCTCCCGGCCGCGGGGCGAGTCGTAACCGTGCGCCGCGATCTCGGCCATCAGCAGCGCGGTGTCGTCGTAGCGTTTCTGCGGCCGCAGCCGGAACTCGCCGGTCGCCGCCAGCAGCCGCGAGATGCTCGGCACGCAGTAGGTGCGGAACAGTGCGAACTCCAGCGCCCGGGTGTAGTCCCAGGGGAATTCGCGCCCCGCGGACAGCTGGTAGATCTCCAGGTGGTCGCGTTCCGGGTCCAGACCCGCGATCCGGTCGCGCAGCTCGTAACGTCGGCGCGGCATCAGTCCATCATCATTTGTATCGACCGTGCGGCACCAGCTAGGCGTCCCGCTGATGTGTGTCAACACGAGTAACGGCAGTGGGGCCCGACGCATGCCGGGCCCCACTGATCAGTAACCGTCAGGCGTGGTTGCGGAGCACCTCGATGATCTTCGGGCGCATCTCGGCGGCCTTGATCACCGCGTCGACCGAGCCGACCTCGACGGCCCGCTGGATGCTGTGCACCCGGTCGAACTCGCCGGCCACCTCGCCCAGCTTCTCGGTGCGCACCGCCGCCCGCAGCTCGTCCAGCTCGGCGGCGAGCGAACTGCGCTCGGCGCCGGTGGCCGCGCCGACCCGGGCCTCCAGGTCGCGGATCCGCGGGTCGGCCGCGGTCCGGGTGGCCACGTCGCCGCTGAAGACGACCGCGGCCGCCGAGGCGCCGCCCAGCACCGAGGCGAACGACCCCTCCACCGCGAGCACCGTCATCGACGGGTTGAGCCGCTTGGAGAACACCACGAACGCGCCACCGTGGTAGCGGGAGATCACCACGAAGACGATCGGGCCGCGGAAGTTGACGATCGCCCGGCCGATCTCCGCGCCGTACTCCAGCTGGAGTTTGCGCATCGACTCCGGGGAGCCGTCGAAGCCGGACAGGTTGGCCAGCACCACCAGCGGGCGGTTGCCGCTGGCCGCGTTGATCGCCCGGGCGGTCTTCTTCGACGAGCGCGGGAACAGCGTGCCCGCGTTGTAGGTGTCCGGGCCGTCGGTGGGCGGGAACCCGCGTCGCGGCACCGACCGCGACTCGATGCCGAGCAGGCAGACCGGCATGCCGCCGAGGTGCGCGTCCTGCACCACCGAGGTGTCCGCGTCGGCCATCCCGGCCCACCGCTCCAGCACCGGATGGTCCTGGTCGGCCAGGGCGCGCATCACCGTGCGGATGTCGAACGGCTTCTTGCGGTCCGGGTTGGCGGTGGCCGAGAAGATCTCGCCGACCGTGGTGAAGTCGCTGCCCTCGGCCGTGTGCGGGAAGTCCGAGATGTCGCGGTCGGCCGGGTCGCCGGTCGCGACCGGACGCGGACCGTCCTCCCCGGGCACGACGTACGTGTGGTCGTAGTGCGCCATCAGCACGTCCCGCGCGGCCATCAGGTTCGGCGCCCAGTACTGCGCCTGCCCGTTCGGCCCCATCACCCGGTCGTAGCCGCCGATGCCGAAGTTGTCCTCGGCGGACACGCCACCGGCGAAGTCCAGCGCGTGCTTGCCGGTCAGCACCATCGCCGACTCGGGCGTCATCACCAGGATGCCCTTGGTGTGCATCAGCATCGTGGCCTCGGCGTTCCAGTACGGCTGGGCACCCACGTTGATGCCCGCCACCACGATGTTGATCTCACCGCCGTCCTGGGTGAACTCGACGATCCGCTTGAGCGCCTCGGCCACCCAGTCCATGTTCTCGGTGCCGGAGCTCATCGAGATCCGGGCGCCGGAGGACAGCGCGTACCACTCCAGCGGCACCTGGAGGGAAGCGGCCAGGTCGATGGCGGCGATCACCCGGCGGCACTCCGGCTCGGAGAGCGCGCCCAGCGACTTGGTCGGGTCGCCGAGCAGCACCACCCGGGTGATGCCCTCCGGGTGCCGGGGGGTGACGGTGCGGACCACCCCGGCGACCAGGGCCGCGGAGTTCCTGCCCTTCGGGCGGTTCACCGGTACGAGCCGGTGCTGCTCGTCCAGGTCATGCTCCTCGAACGTGCCGAGGAACTCGACCAGCTCGTACGGGTAGACGGTGTTGCGGCTGCTCGCCCGCAGCACCTTCTGCCGGTACCCGTCGAGCGGCTCGACCGGCTCGGTGGTCGGTGCGCTGAGAATCAGCTCGGTCCCCCCGGTCGGCCGGAACGTGATCCGCACGTTGACCTTGACCAGCTCGCCGGTCGCCTCGTCGCGGCGCCGGGCGATGAACAGGATCTCCTCCAGGCCGGCGCCGGCCGTGGTCGGCGACACCCGGCGGGCGATCATCTCCATCTCGTTGTACGTCAGGCTCAGCTCGGGCCAGACGTAGATGACGATCCGGTTGGTGCTGAACCGCTTGTCCGACGACCGCCGGGACTGGGCCCGCCGGATGCTGTCCAGGCAGGTGGCGATGGTGTCCTCGGTGGTCGGCAGGGCGACCAGCCGGCCGTCCTGCTCGCGCAGCTCGGTCAGGTCGCGGATCTGGGCGAACGCGACCAGCCGGTCGTCGGCCGGGTTCTCCCGGGCGACGCACTGGAAGAGGTAGATCTCCTCGTCCGCGGACGGCAGCCGGGTCAGGTCGAACTTGCGCAGCCGCTCCAGCTGCATCCGCTGCGCGATGTACGGGTGCAGGCCACGGATCAGCCGCTCCTCCTCCATCCCGGTGGTGGACGGCCGGAAGGTGAAGTGATGGTGCATGACCGCGCCGCTGCGCCCGGCGACGGTCGTGGTGAGCCGGCGGATCTGGGCCGGCAGCGCGACTCGGCTGATCACCTCGTGCAGCGCGACCGCCATCTCCTCCGGGTCGGCCGGCTGGCCCTCCCAGGCGAGGTAGACGTCCGCGTCGACGGGGCCGTCACCGGTGGCGAGCAGGGCCAGCCCGGCCAGGGCGCCGGGCAGTTTCTCGAAGCTCTCCGCGGCCGAGACCAGGCGGGAGTCGCCCTTCTCCGCGACGACGAACGAGAAGCCGCCGGAGGTCACCTGGTGCAGCCCGGTCAGGTCCTTGTTGCCGTAGTACCGCCGGGTCAGCACCTCGAGCAGCACCGAGTTGTCCAGGTTGTGCCGCACCAGGCGCTGGCCGAGGAGCCGGACCAGCGGCTCGGTGCTGCGCACCATGGCGGCGATCCGGTCGGCGCGGTCCGGCGACTGCGGGAACTCGTCGAGGTGCCGGAGGTGCTTACGGATCTCCGCGTACACCCGGGCCCGGTTGCGCCGCAGCAGCGGCTGGCCGAACCAGGTGAACACCACGCCGCGGGCCAGGTCGGAGACCGCCGGGAACCGCACCTGGGTGGCCGAGATCAGCCGCTCCAGGGCCAGGCCGGCCGGCTCGTGCAGGGTGGCGTCCGGCGGCGGCTCCTGCAGCCAGGCGCGCAGCAGGGCGGCGATCGCGGCGGCATCCGCCGAACCGCGCTGCTGGGCCAGGAAGATCCGGAAGACCGCGGCCTCCAGTGCCGGGGTGCGCTCCAGGTCGGTCACGCCGTAGTGGCCCAGCGCCTTGGCCAGCTTGGTCTGGAACGACTGCGGCAGGCCGGCCCGCTCCACGTCCAGGCTCTGCAGGTAGGTGTGGAAGAACTCGCGGGCGCTGTGCACGTGGGTGTCGCCGCCGTCCTCGCCGGCCGGCCGGTTGCGGCTCAGCTCGGTCAGGTCGGCGAAGACCTCGATCAGCGCGATCTCGGCGTCCAGCGGCCGGTGCCCCTCGTCGGTGGCGGCGCGCCGGGCGGACAGGTAGTCGTCGAGGACCCGGCGCTCGTCGTGCGGGTCGACGTCGAAGCCGAGCAGCAGGCTGCGCAGGTCCTCCTGACCGCGGGCGGCCCGCTGCCGGGCCGGCTCGGTGTCCGGCAGGGCGGGCAGGTCGACGTCGGCCGCGGTCTCGGTGACCGCCTGCTCGGCGTCATCGCCGGCGATCGGCTCCAGGCGCAGCAGCGCGGCCCCCGCGTCGACCTTGTTGCCGACCGCGACCAGCACCTCCTTGACCCGGGCCCGGAACGGCGCGCGCAGCACCGCCTCCATCTTCATGGCCTCCAGGACCAGGACCGGCGCGCCGGCCTCGACCTCGGCGCCGGCCTCCAGCGGGGTCGCCACCACCAGGGCCGGCATCGGGGACCGCAGCACGCCGCCCTCGTCCCGGCTGACCCGGTGGGTGACGCCGTCGACCTCGACCAGGGTGATCGCGCCGTGCGTGCCGGTGAGCAGCCGGTGCCGCACGCCGTTCACGGTGATCCGGCCGCTGTGCTCGTCGAAGCGCTCCAGGGTGACGTCGGCCAGCCGGACGTCAGCGCCGGCCTCGATGCCGACCCGGAAGCGGTGCGCGCCGACCCGGGCGACCCGCACCCGGTAGGTGGAGCCGCGCAGTTTCAGGTCCAGCGGCGCGCCGCTCTCGTGCCGCACCTGGGGCCGGCCGCCGAACGCGGTGGACAGCAGCCGCTGCTGCTCGACCAGCTCCTCGTCCTCGTACGCCTCGATGGCGGCGGCGGCCAGCGCGATGCCGGAGTGCCGGTCGGAGACCAGCCGGCCCTCGCCGCGGACCCGGTCGATCCAGCCGGTGTCGGCGCTGCCGTCGATCACCTCGGGCTGGTCGAGCAGGTCGAGCACGAAGCTCTTGTTGGTGGCGCCGCCCTCGATCACCACGGTGGTCTCGGCCATCGCGCGGCGCAGCCGGCCCAGCGCCTCGTCCCGATCCTTGCCGTACGCGATCACCTTGGCGATCATCGAGTCGAAGTCGCCCGGGATGCTGTCACCCTCGCTGACCCCGGTGTCGACCCGGATGCCCGGACCGGCCGGGAACTCCAGGCGGACGATCCGGCCGGGGGAGGGGGCGAAGTCGCGGTCCGGGTCCTCGGCGTTGAGCCGGGCCTCGATCGCGTGGCCGCGCTCGACCGGCCGCTCACCGGTCAACCGGTTGCCGGAGGCGACGTGGATCTGCAGCTTGACCAGGTCGGTGCCGGTCACGTACTCGGTGATCGGGTGCTCCACCTGGAGCCGGGTGTTCACCTCGAGGAAGGCCAGCAGGTCCTCACCGGGGTGGTAGAGGAACTCGACGGTGGCCGCGCCGCGATAGCCGACCTTGACCGCGAGCCGCTCGGCGGACGCCTTGAGCTCGGCGGCCCGCTCCGGCGGCATCACCGGGGAGGCGGACTCCTCGATCACCTTCTGGTTGCGGCGCTGCACCGAGCAGTCGCGCACGCCGATCGCCCACGCGGTGCCCTGCCCGTCGGAGATGACCTGCACCTCGACGTGCCGGGCGCCGGTGACCAGGCGCTCCAGGAAGACGATGCCGCTGCCGAACGCGCGGGCCGCCTCCTGGCTGGTCCGCTCGTAGGCCTCGGTCAGCTCCTCGGCCGAGGCCACCTTGCGGATGCCGCGCCCGCCGCCGCCGGCGGTCGCCTTGAGCATCAGCGGGTAGCCGATCCGCTCGGCCGCCTCCAGGGCCGCCTCCAGCGTCTGCACCGGGCCGCGGCTCCAGGCCGCGACCGGCACGCCGACCTCCTCGGCGATCAGCTTCGAGCCGATCTTGTCGCCGAGCTTGCGCATGGCGTCCGCGCTCGGACCGATGAACGTGATCCCGATCCGGTCGCACAGCTCGGCGAACGCCGGGTCCTCGGCGACGAAGCCCCAGCCGACCCAGGCGGCGTCCGCCCCGGTGGCGATCAGCGCGTGCTCCAGACCCTTGAGATCCAGGTACGGCCGGGAGGCGGCGGGACCCAGGTCGTAGGCGATGTCGGCCTCGCGGACGAAGGTGGCGGTGCGATCGACGTCGGTGTACAACGCGACGGTCTCGATCGGCACGCCGGTCTCCGCGGCGAGCTCCCGGACGGCGTGGATGAGCCGCATCGCGGCCTCACCACGGTTGACGATGGCGATTCGTGTGAACACCCGATCGAGCCCTTACCTCGGCAAAAACCTTCGCCGAGAGAGTACAGGTGGTAAAGCCCATTGAGCCGCAACCACCCTGCCTGAGCTGCGTCTAGGGGTTACTTACGGGTACTACTGGGGGGTAGTCGGGCGGGCCCCCCGACCCCGGCGGGCCCGCCCGTGCGATCAACGGGAATAGACCTCCATCTCGTAGACCGAGAAGCCGTAACCGGTCGCCCGGGTCAGCCCGGTGAGCCGGACGTACCGGGCGGTGGTGGGGGTCAGGGCGACCCCGTCAGTGCCGCCGTCGCCTGCGGCAACAGCGGCCACCAGGGTCCAGGTGGTCCCGTCCGGCGAGGTCTCGATCCGGTACGTCTTCGCGTACGCCGACTCCCAGCTGATCACCGCCCGGGCGACCGGGGTGGCCGCGCCCAGGTCGACCTGCAGCCACTGGTTGTCGGCCCGGGAACTGGCCCAGCGGGTGTCCGGCCGGCCGTCCACGGCGTTGCCGGCCGGATACCCGGACTGGTTGCTCGACGCGGTGCCGGGCCGGCCGGCCGCCAGGTTGGCCACGCTGTCGCCGCGCCTCGCCGGAAACGACACCACCTGCTGATACGTCGGCCGGTTCTGCCAGCCGACCAGGCCGTGGGTGATCCCGCCGAGCGGTGACTGCAGGATCGCGTCGGCGCACCACTGATCGCCGGCCGAGCAGTGAGTATCACCCGGATAGGTGACCGTGGCGGGCTCGGACAGCGCCGCGCCGAGGCTGGACAGCAGCGCGCCGCGGCACGCGCCGACCGCCCCGCCGCCGCAGTAGGTGGTGGACCAGCCCGGCACCGGGTCACCCAGCACGGCGCGCAGATCCTTGCTCACGTAGCCCCACCACCCGTACTGGAAGGCCGATCCCTTGTGGGCCTGCGACTCGTTCGCCGAGGTGGGCAGGGTGGACACCGGCCCGGTCTGCCCGCCGGACGGCGACTCGTTGATCTGCAGCGCGTCCACCAGCGCGCCGAACAGCGGATCGCCCAGCCCGCCGGTGAACGCGGCCTGCACCAGCTTCGGCCACCAGGCGTCGAAGATCCGGATCGCGTCCGCGTCGACGTACGCCTTGCTCCCGGCCGCCGTCTCCCGGCGCACCGCGCCGTTCGCCAACCAGGCGCGCAGCTTGGCGAGCGCCGCGGCCTGGGCGGCGTCGGTGACCGTCGCCGTGTCGATCACCCGGAGCAGGACCGGCAGCACCTCTCTGCCGCGCAGGTCGGTCAGCGCGGCCTGCTCGACCACCTTCAGCAGCGAGGCGCGGTCGTATCTGACGCCGGCCGCCACCCCGGCCTTGAGCGGCGCGTCCAGCAGGTCGGCCCGGTGCACCGCGCCGAAGCTGAAGTTGCCGTCCGCCGCCGAGAAGTCCCCGGCCTGCTTGTTGTTCCAGCTGACGAAGTAGTCCTGGTTCACCGCCTGCGGGTGTGCGGTGGCGCCGTTCCAGCCGGTCCACTCGTTGGCGGCGTCGCCCCAGGTGGGCAGTTCCGGATCGGCGCCGACCGGCCGGACGGGCTGGGCGCCGGAGGTGTACATCGCGTTCTGCGTGGAGTTGACGTAGAACCAGTTGAACGCGAACACGATGTGCGACGCCGAGGTGGTGAAGGCGGCCGCGGTGCCCATCTGCTCCGGCTCGTTGAACATCTGGAAGCCGACCGCCGAGTCCGCCTCGTGGCCGTACGTGGCGCGCAGCCCGGTGAACGCCACCGGCGCCCCGCCGACCGTGCCCCGCCAGGTGACCAGGCCGTACCTCGTGCGCTGCACGGTCAGCCGGTACGACCCGGCGGCCGTCGAGTCGGCCGTGGTGGGCTTCCACGAGTTGGTCCGGGTCAGGTTCTCCATCGCGGTGCACGTGCCGTGGTAGAGGTAGGACGTGGAGGCCGTGGTCGCCACGCTGCCGTCGAGGTTGCACAGACGGACGGCGTAGGTGTCGGTGATGTCCTGAATCGACGACGTGGCACTCCATGCGTAATCCGGCCCGCGACCCAGCAGGGTGTACAGGTTGAGGCCGCTGAACGCCACGCCCCGGCTGCTGATCCCCGGACCCTGCAGCTCCTGCAGCATCAGCAACTGCGGCGCGAAATAGCCGGTCTGCGGGCCGAACACGGCGACCGGGTGCCCGGTGGCCGAGTTCGCCGCCGAGACCACCGCGGCGTTCGACATGCCCCGGCTCGCGCTGCCGATCGTGAGCGAGCCCAGCGACCCGGCGATCGTGCTGGTCCCGCCGCCGGTGAGCGCGGAACCGGTCCGGTCGAAGACGATCGGCTGCGGGGTGGGACCCGGGTCGGGCATGGCGACACCCGTGGCGTTCACATCTCCCGCGCCGTACGGGAAACTCTGCCCGTTGTGCAGGGTCAGCACCGTCTCGGGGTCGTTCTGCTCGCGGAACTGCCGCCACACCCGGTCTCCGGCGGTCGCGCCGTACTTCGCCCGGGCCGCGACCCGGACCAGTGCGGACTGCATCTCGGTGCCGCCGCCTCCGCCGAACAGGCCGCCGATCACGCCGGCCGTGGCGATCAGATCGGTCGGCGTGAAGTGCTCCGGCCCGCCCAGGTTGGTCACCGCGTCCAGGTGGCCGGTCAGCACGTATTCGCCGGGGCAGTCCCGGGCCGCCATGCAGTCGTCGATGTACCTGTTGACCCCGGCCAGGTACTGCACGACGTCGTCGTACAGCTGCGCCCCGCGGGTGCCGGCGGCGCGCAGCGCGTCGATCTGCGCCTGCAGGTCGGCCTCGGTGTAGGGGGAGTTGCGCCAGACGCTCTGCTCCAGCTCCCGGTTGCCCACGGCGCCGCCGGCGAACGAGGTGAGCGAGCCGCGCGCCACGTGCCGCAGCAGGTCCATCAGGAACAGCCGGTCCTGGCCGCCGGCGTACCCGGCACCGAACATCGTGCCGGCCCGGGTGGTCCCGGTGACGTGCGGGATGCCGAGCGCCTTGTCGCGCACGATGCTGACGTCCGAGCGGGGCGTGACGGTGCTGGCCACGTTCGCCGCGGCCACGCCGTACGACGAGTCGTTGAAGAAGGTGTTGATCTGCTGCGGCGTGAGGCCGGTGTAGTGGTAGGCCAGATTCGCGTACGGCGCCAGCTGGTCGTCGGCGTGCGGCGGCATGGTGCCCAGCACCTGGTGGGCGAGGATCTGCGCGAGGTCGGCGTCGCCGTTCTGCCCGGGCGGCAGGATGTCGGAGCACTCGCCGAGGCAGTAGTCGTTGCTCGCGAACGCCGCGGTGGCCGGCGTTGCGCTCACCTGGACCAGCACTGCCGTGGTCAGGAGGGAGGCGGAGAGGGCGGCGGTGAACTGCAGACAGCGTCGGCGCATGGACGGTCCCTTCAGGGTGCACACGAACGCGAAAATCGTTCATAGATGTTAAATCGTCGATGTCTCATGACGCCAGAGTGAACGGCGGCGGTCCGGGTCCCCCGATCGGGGCGGATTCTGCAAATTGCACGCGACAGCGTCCGAGCCCAGGCGGTCCCCGGCATCCGCGTCCCTCGATCGGGGTGTTGACCGTTCCGCGGGCTACGCCAATTCTTGGCGGCGGTCACGGAACGGCTTCAGACGTTCACCCGCAGCTTCATCCGCGGTCACACCCCGCGGTTCCACCGCGGCGAAGGGACAGCGACATGGCGCGCAGGACCGAACGCGATCAGACCATCCGGGGCCGGGTGGTCCGCATGCTGGCCCTGCCCCTCGCGGCGATGCTGGCCCTGCTGGCGGTGATCTACGGCAACGAGATCGGCCGCTACCGCAACGCGACCGCCACGGCCCACCGGGTCACCCTGATCCTCGGCCTGCAGAGTCTGATCCAGGAACTGCAGAACGAACGCGGCCTGACCGTCGCGGTGATCGGCGGCAACACCGCCTTCCGGGACCGGATCGCCCCGGCCCGGGCCCGCGTCGACAGCCAGCGGGCCACCGTGCGCTCGGCCCTCGGCGGCACCGCCAGCGCCGCCCTCGACTCCCTGACCGACCTGGGCCGGATCCGCGACCGGGCGGACGCCGGCCAGGACGCCCGGGACGACACCTTCGACGCCTACACCAAACTGATCGAGGGCCTCGGCGACGACACCCGGCACCTGGAGATCGTCGACGACCTCGACCTGCGCCGCGACGCCGAGTCGCTGGAGATGCTCACCGAGGTCAAGGAGGCCACCGCCCAGGAGTGGGTGTTCCTGGACGGCGTGATCACCGCCGGCCGCTTCCAGACCGGCGAATTCTCCCGGCTGCTGGCCATCGCCGCCAACCGCGACCTGGCACTCGGCGAGTTCGACGAGTTCGCCGACCCGCAGGCCGCGGCCGCCAAGACCGCCCTGCTGTCCAGCGGGGCCGCCCAGCAGGCCCGGGCCGTCGAGGCGGCCGCCCTGCGCGCCGGCGACCGGCAGCGGCTGCAGGCCGACGCCGGCTCCTGGTGGGCCTCGGTGGCCACGATGCTCGACGAGATGACCGCGCTCGCCGGGCAGATCGGCGACCACACCCTGGCCCGCGCCCAGGATCTGCGCGAACGCGCCACCCTGCGGCTCGGGGTGCTCTCCGCGATCGTGCTGCTCTGCCTGGCCGGATCGGCCTACCTGGCGATCGGGGCCACCCGGTCACTGGCCGAGCCACTGGCCGCGCTGGCCGCCGAAGCCGACCGGCTGGCCGGCGAGCGGCTCCCGGTGGCGGTCCGGCGGGCCGCGGCCGGCGACGACGCCGGGCCACCCGACCCGATCCCGGTCATCCCCGGGGCCAGCGCCGAGGTGCGCCGGGTCGCCGACGCGCTGGACCGGGTGCGGACCACCGCGTACGCGCTCGCCACCGAACAGGCCCGGATCCGTCGCGGCACTGCCGAATCCCTCGCCGACCTGGGCCGGCGCAACCAGAACCTGCTGCGCCGGCAGCTCGGCTTCATCACCCGGCTGGAACGCGAGGAGTCCAGCCCGGGCGGCCTGGCCAACCTGTTCGAGCTCGACCACCTGGCCACCCGGATGCGGCGCAACGCGGAAAGCCTGCTGGTGCTGGTCGGCGCGGCCAGCCCGCGGCAGTGGCCCGGCCCGCTGCCGCTGTCCGACGTGATCCGGGCCGCGGTCTCCGAGGTGGAGGAGTACCGGCGGGTGGTGCTGCGCCGGCTCGACGACGCGATGGTGCAGGGCACCGTCGCCACCGGGCTGGCCCACATGCTGGCCGAGCTGATCGAGAATGGGCTCACCTTCTCGCCGCCCGACGTCGAGGTCGAGATCCACGGGCGGCGGATCGGCGACGGCTACCTGATCGCCGTCTGCGACCAGGGCGTCGGGATGAGCGAGGAGGACCTGGCCCGGGCCAACCAGCGGCTGCGCGGCGAGGGCGACTTCATGACCGGACCGGCCAAGTACCTCGGCCACTACGTGGTCGGCCGGCTCGCCGCCGAGATGAACGCCGACGTGCGGCTCACCCCGTCCGCGGTGACCGGGGTGACCGCGCGGATCAGCCTCCCCGCCGACCTGCTCGCCGCCGACCTGCCGATCGCCCCCTCCCCGGCGCCCGCGCCGCCCCGGGAGCAACCGCGCACCACCGAGCCGGTGCGGATCCGGCCCCGGGCGCTGGAAGTCGACTACGTGGTGGTCACCGAACGGCAGACCCCGCCGGAACTCGGCGGACCCGACCGTACCGCCAACGGGTTGCGCAAGCGGATCCCCCGGGCGCGCCGCGCGGAACCGGCGCCCGCGCGGACCTCGCGCGACGACACCACCGTGAACCTCATTGACTCACCCGACGCGGTACGCGACCGGCTGACCGCGCTCCGCGACGGCATACAGCGGGGCACCTTCGTCACGACCTCCGAGGAGCATCGATGAGCGTGGAAGCGCCCGCCGATCGGCACCAGTTCAACTGGATGCTCGGCAACTTCGTCCACCAGACCGACGGGGTGCGCGACGCGGTCGCCGTCTCGTCCGACGGGCTGCTGATCGCCGGCTCCGACGGACTCAGCCGCGCCGAGGCCGACCAACTCGCCGCGATCGTGTCCAGCATGGCCAGCCTGGCCCGCACCGCGTCCCGACGGTACGAGTTCGACGGGCTGAAACTGATCATGATCGAGATGCGCCGCGGCTTCCTGGTCATCTCGGTCATCCCGGGCGGCAGCTGCCTCGGCGTGGTGGCCGGCGGCGACAGCGACCTCGGACTGGTCGGCTACGAGATCTCCCGCCTCGCCGAACGCTTCGGCGACCTGCTCACCCCGGCGCTGATCGCCGAGTCCCGGCGGAGCCTGCCCCGATGAACCCCGACGACGGGCCGATCGTCCGTCCGTTCATGATCACCGGCGGCCGCACCGAGCCGATGCACGACGGACTGCGGATCGAGACGCAGCTGTACGCCGCGCCGGCCGCCCTGTCCGCCCCGCTGCGCTTCGAATCCCGCCGGATCGTCGAACTGTGCCAGCGTCCGATGTCCATCGCCGACCTGGCCTCCGCGGTCGGCGTCCCGCTCGGCGTCGTCCGGGTCGTCGTCGCCGACCTGATCACCGACGGGTTCGTCCTGGTCGACCAGGCCCCCGGCGAACTGTCCACCACGCTGATCGAGAGGATCCGGGACCGTGTTCGTGCGCTCTGAGACCCGCACGGCGTCACCCCCGGTCGCCGTCAAAATCGTCATCAGCGGCGGCTTCGGCGTCGGCAAGACCACCTTCGTCGGCGCCGTCTCCGAAATCGAGCCGCTGGTCACCGAGGCGGAACTGACCGAGAAGTCGATCGGCGTCGACGACACCTCGGCGGTCGCCCAGAAGACCACCACCACCGTCGCCCTCGACTTCGGCCGGATCACCCTCGACCAGACGCTGCTGCTCTACCTGTTCGGCACCCCCGGCCAGGACCGCTTCGCCTTCCTCTGGGACGACCTGGTCGACGGCGCCCTCGGCGCCATCGTGCTGGTCGACACCCGGCGGATCGAGGACTGCTTCCCGGCCATCGACTACTTCGAGGACCACGACATCCCGTTCATCATCGGCGTCAACACCTTCGACGGGTCGCGGCACTTCGACCATGCGGAGATCCGCGAGGCCCTCGGCCTCGCCGGCGACCTGCCCCTCGTCGACTGCGACGCCCGCCGCCGGGACTCGGTCAAGAAGGTGCTGGTCGCCCTCACCGAACGGGTCCTCACCCGCCGCCTGGAACGCGCCGCCATGTCGTAGGACCGGCTGGACCATCCCGATCGCCTACCGGGGCTGACCGCTTCGCACTGTCCGGGCGGGTGGGCGGGTGGCTGGTGGGCGGTAGGGTCGGGCGCGATGGGGCCGCGGACTGTTCTTGAGGTGTTGGCTGAGCTCGCGCCGGCTGCCGGGGAGCGGACGCTGGACGTCACGCGCGGGGCGCAGCCGTTCGTCTGGCTGGAGACGGCGGAGAAGGCGCCGCGGGATACGACCGTGGAGCGGCTGGCGGGGTTGGCGGCGCTGCACCGGGACGAGCGGATCCTGCATCGCGGGTGGGGGTTCCTCGCCGGGCGGGCCGAGGTCGACGGGAAGGTGCGCAGGATCCGGCTGCCGCTGCTGAGCCAGCCGGTGCGGCTGGACCGGTCGCTGCTCGCCTACAAGGTGGTGCCGGCCGGGGATCTGGAGGTCACGCCGCTGGTCGAGGACCGGGAGCTGGCCGCGGCGCTGGAGGCGGCGCCCGGGCTGGCGACGCCCGGGTGGCTGGAGGCGACCGGCAGCCGGTCATGGTTGCAATCGGTCGCGGGGGCCACCGGGTTCACCGTCGACCGGGTACTGGAACACCGGCAGCGGATCCCGGCCGAAGGACTGCACCTGATCGCCGCACCCGCGTTGTTCGTGGTCCGGGACGTGTTCGGGGTCGGACTCGCGGACAGTCTGCGCAGCTGGGCCGGGCGCGAGCTGGGCGGGACGGCGCTGGCCGCGATCTACGGCGCAGGCGCAGCACCGGCCGGGACCGGCGACGAGCCGGCGGGGCGCTGCGGTGACCCGGTCATCTCGCCGCTGCCGTTGACCGGGCCGCAGCGGCAGGTTGTCGTGCGGGCGAGGTCAGAACCGGTCACGGTGGTCTCCGGCGCGCCGGGCAGCGGGAAGAGCCACACGGTCGTCGCAGCCGCGCTCGAAGTGGTGGATCGCGGTGGATCGGTGCTGGTGGCAACACAGTCGCCGCATGCCGCGGAGGTGCTGGCACGACTACTGAGCCGGTATCCGGGGCCGCCACCGGTGCTGTTCGGCAGCGGTCATGCGGCGTTGGAGGCGGAGCTGACCGCGGGGGCGGGTCAGGGCGTCCCGCTGTCGCTGGTCCGTTCCGGCCGGGAGCGGGTCCAGGCCGCCGCTGCGGCGGTACGTCGTCAGCAGGCCGAGATTCGTCACGCCCTGGCGGTGGAGGCGGCGGCCGCGTCCCTTCCGGATCTGCAGGCCGATCTGCCGCGGCTGTCCGCGATCGCGCCCGGCGCCTTCGACGGCAGCGTCGACCTCACCGAGATCCGACGCCTCCTCGATGCCGCCGGCGCGGGCGGCGGCTGGACGAGTCCACCGGGCGCCGGGAATGCGGGCGCCGGGAATGCGGGCGCCGGGAATGCGGGCGCCGGGAATGCGGGCGCCGGGAATGCGGGCGCCGGGAACGTGGATGGTGGGCAATCCGGTGGCTGGTGGGGGCGGTGGCGGGCGAAGCGGGCGCGGCGGAAGGCTTATCGGCTGGCCGGGGCTGCCGACGACGTACCGGCGAGCGTCCTGGTGCAGGCTTTGACCGTCGCGACCGCGCAGCGGGCGGCGGCGCAGCTCGCCGCCACCGGTGGGACCGACCTCGGTGCGCCATGGGCGGCGCTGCACCGGGCCGAGGCGGAGTTGCGGACCCTGGCCGGCGCGGCGATGCGGGATGCGGCGCGCAGTTCGGTCCGCTGGACGCCGGACGCGCGCCGGGCGGCCGGGGCGCTGGCCACCGCGCTGCGGGCCGGTCGGAACCGGCGCCGGGAGTTGCTCGCCCGGATGGAGGCGGCGCCGCTGGTGGGGGCGCTGCCGCTGTGGATCGGGACGGTCGCCGACGTGGAGGATCTGCTGCCGCCGGAGCCGGGGTTGTTCGACCTGGTGGTGATCGACGAGGCGTCCCATGTGGATCAGATCCGGGCGGCGCCGGTGCTGGCCCGGGCGCGGCGGGCACTGATCGTGGGTGATCCGCGGCAGTTGCGGTTCGTGTCGTTCGTCAGTGATGTCGATGTGACCCAGGTGCTGGACCGGCACGGCGCGGACGAGCGGCTGGACGTGCGACGGGTCAGCACCTACGACCTGGCGGCGGCGAGCGCGCCGGCGACCTGGCTGGCCGAGCACCATCGCAGTGTGCCGCACCTGATCGATTTCCCGGCGCGCAGGTTCTACGGCGATCGGGTGTCGGTGATGACCCGCACCCCGCCGGCGGACGCGACCGATGCGGTCGACGTGGTCCACGTGCAGGCCGCTGAGCTGGTCAAGGGGGTCAACGAGGCGGAGGTGGAGGCGGCGCTGAAGCAGGTGGAGCGACTGGCCGCGGCCGGGGTGCGGGGGATCGGGGTGGTCAGCCCGTTCCGGGCGCAGGCCGAGGCGCTGGAAGCGGCGCTGCTCGCCGCGCTGCCCGCCGAACGGATCGGGGAGCTGCGCCTGCGGGTCGGCACCGTGCACGCCTTCCAGGGCAGCGAGGCCGAGGTGGTGATCGTCTCGCTGGCCCTGCTGGACGGGGACCCGCCGAGCCGTCGGCGATTCGTCACCGACGCGCAGCTGTTCAATGTGATGGTGACCCGGGCCCGGCGGCGGCTGATCGTGCTGACCTCGCTGACCCGGCCGGCCGGACTGCTCGGCGACTATCTGGAACACGCCGAAGAGCCGCGCCCCGTCGCCCCGGCGCCGGTCGAGCCCGGCGGCTGGGCCGGGGAGCTCGCCGCCGAGCTGCGCCGGCTCGACGTCGAGGTCCGGGCCGGATACCGGGTCGGGCCGTGGATCGTCGACCTCTGCATCGGCGGTGCGGTGCCGGCCGTCGAAGAGCGGGGCGAAGGGGCGCGAGAGGGTGCGGTGCCGGCCGTCGAGGAGCCGGGGAAGAGGGCACGAGCGAGTGCGGCGCCGGCCGTGGCGGAGCGAGATGCAGGGATGCGGGAGGGCGCGGGGCTGACCGGCGGCGGGCAGTTCGTCGGGGTGCTGTGTGCCGTGCACCCGGACGGCCCCGAGGTGCACGCGGAACGCCAGGCGGTTCTGCACCGCGCGGGGTGGCGGCTGGTCGACGCGTTTCCCAGCCGCTGGCAGGGGGACGTCCGGCGCGCGGCGCTGGAGCTGGCCGCGGCGGTGGGCTCAGGGCGTACCCCGGCCTGATGGTGATCTCAGGTTTTCTGGTGGAGGCTGCGGTAGATCGGCGCCAGCCGCTTGTGCAGAGTGGTGTAGATCTTATAAATGTCGTCATAGGCGGCGTGATTCGGCCCCGGGGTGAAAATCTGGTCGTTGCGCGCTAAGTCCGAGATGTCGGCAAAGTTGATCATGCCAGCCCCGACCGCACCGATCCAACCCGCCCCGCGCGCGTTGACCACCACCGGATCGGCATCCCGCCGGATCTCGATCCCCAGCACGTCGGCGAAGATCTGACACCACGAGCTCGACCGCGCGGCCCCGCCGGTGATCACCATGGTGGACACCGGTGTCCCGAGGAACCGGTCCACCGCCTTCGCCATCCACCGGGTGTTCAGCGCGACCCCCTCGAACACCGCCCGCAGCAGGTCCGACCGAGTCGTCTGCAGCGAGATGTTGAGGAATCCGGCCCGCAGGTGCGGGTCGTCGACCGGCGCCCGCTCGCCGTAGAGCCAGGGCATGTAGAGCACCCCGTCCGCCCCGGCCGGCACACTTGGAATGATCTTGTCAAAGGCGTCGAAGATGGTGCCCTCGTCGCGGCTGACATGGCCGGCCGACACCAGCGGGTCGTCGAACTCGACGATCTTGTCCCGCAGCCAGGTCAGGTTCGCCCCCGCGGTCGCCTGCAGCGCCGTCATCAGGTACCGGTCCGGCAGCGCGCACGGGATCGACGCGATGCCGCTGCCGACGTCGGTCTTCTTCCTCGGCACGTGCGCCGCGATCCACGACGACGTCCCCAGGTACAGGTGCGGCTCGTTGTCGCGCACCGTGCCGGCCCCGATGGCCGCCGCGGTGTTGTCGATCGCTCCGGCCACCACCTGAACGGATGCGGGCAGGCCGAGGTGATCGGCAGCGCTGGGGGCGAGCGTGCCGATCACCTCGGTGCACGACACGATCGGCGGGAACTTGTCCCGGTCGATCCCGCTGGCGGCGACCAGCGACGGCGCGTACCGGATGGCGTCGGCCTTCCGGTTGTCGGTGACCCACGAGGTGAGGATCGAGTCGACGGTGGCGACCGTGCGGCCGGTGAGCTTCAGGTTGATCCAGTCCAGCACGTTCAGAAAGGTCTGCGTCCGCGCGTAGACCGCCGGCATCTCGTCCCGCACGAAGAGCATGTGCGCGGCCGGATCCTTTCCGGTCACCGACGGCATGCCACCGGTGAGCCGCAGCCATCGGGCGATCCTCCGGACCGAGATGCCGTCGTACGCCGGGAACCCGCCGAACTGCCTCCGCAGATGTGCCGCCCCGCGCATGTCGAGCCAGGAGATGCATCGGGTCAGCGGCGCCCCGGCCGCGTCGACCGCGATGGTCCCCTCGCCCTGCGTCGACGAGCAGATCGTGGTGACCGCGCGCAGGTGGTCCGGGAATGCCCGGCCGAGGTCGGCGACGACCTCGGCGAGCGCGTCCCACCAGGCGATCGGATCCTGCTCGGCGCCACCGCCGGGCAGCACCACGAGCGGCACCGGGCGTTCGGCCCACCCGGTGACCGTGCCGTCCGCGGCCACCAGGGCCGCCTTCATCCCGGAGGTGCCCAGGTCGACGGCGAGAATCTGCGGAGGGACGGCCACCTAGACCCCCTCGACCAGCGCGAACACCTGGTCGAACCGGGACAGGGCGTCGTCGATGACCTCGTCGGTGTCGGCCATCGAGGTGTACATCCGGGAGCCGGCCAGGGTGATGATGCCGTGCGCCGCGTAGGCCGCGCCCATCTGCTCCATCAGGGTCTTGCGCGCCTTGTTCTCCTTGAGCAGTTTGAGCGGGTTGCGCATGTCGAGCAGCATCACGCCGCTGCACTCCAGGTGGACGATCGAACCCTGGTTGTACGCGACGTACGGCAGCCCGTACTTGTCGATCAGCTTCTGCAGGCCACGGGTGAGCCGGTCGCCGGCCCGGCCGGCGATCACCGGCGCGTTGGTCCGGGCCATCTCCTGGATCGCGAAGTAGCCGGCCGCGCAGGACAGCGGGTTGGCCGACAGGGTGCCGCCGACCTGGATGTGCGCGCCGCTCTTGCCGTCCAGGCCGGAGCCGAACACGCTCATCACGTCGGCGCCGCCGCCGACGCCGCCGGCCATCGGGTAGCCCCCCGAGACGGCCTTGCCGAACACGGTCAGGTCGGGGGTCACCCCGAAGTACCCGGCCGCCCCGCCCATCCCGGTCCGGAAACCGGTCACCACCTCGTCGAAGATCAGCATCGCGCCGAACTCGTCGCACAGCCTGCGGACCGCCGCGTTGTAGCCGTGCGGCACCGGCCGGGTGCCGGACTCCGGGCCGAACGGCTCGACGATCACCGCGGCGGTGCCGCCGCGCGCCCGGTTCTCGACCAGCTTGCGCTTGAGGGTGCCCAGGTCGTGC
The DNA here is from genome assembly GCF_900119315.1 of Actinoplanes sp. SE50/110. Classification (NCBI taxonomy): domain Bacteria; kingdom Bacillati; phylum Actinomycetota; class Actinomycetes; order Micromonosporales; family Micromonosporaceae; genus Actinoplanes; species Actinoplanes sp. SE50/110. Next base: position 2,295,199 of record NZ_LT827010.1, read on the forward strand.
GGGAACGCCTCGCGGGTGCGGCCGGTGGCGCCCCACGGGATGCCCTTCGCGTTCATCCGGAAGCTGCCCGGCACCCGCAGGCCGTAGACGACCGTGTCGGACCAGCCGTGGTACGCCCCGCCGACCTTGATCACCATCTTCTTGCCGGTGTGCGCCCGGGCCGCCCGGACCGCGGCCATCACGGCCTCGGTGCCGGAGCCCAGCGACCGGTACATCTCGATGTGCGGCATGTACCGGTTGATGATCTCGGCGAGCTTCAGCTCGTACTCGTGGAACAGGCCGGTGACCGGCCCGCTCTCCCGGATCACGTCGGCCACCTTCGCGTTCACCGGGGCATAGTTGCTGCCCAGGATCGTCGGACCACCGGCCTGCAGGAAGTCGATGTAGACGTTGCCGTCCCGATCGGTCAGGTACGCGCCCTCGGCCTTGTCGATGGCCAGCGGGAACGGGTAGTTGAAGGCGAGGTTGTGCTGGACGCCGCCGGGAATGAACCTCTTGGCCCGCTCGGTGATCTCTCTGCTGGCCGTGCACCTGGTCGCGAAGTAGTCGAGCGTGTCCAGCAGCGCGTCGTGCCGCAGCCCGCGGATCGGCTGGTCGACGAGGGCCTTGAGGCGCCGCATGGTGTCCGGCACGTCGAGGTATTCACTGATCATGTAGCCGTGCGACTCGTCGGAGGTCTGCGCGGTGACGACCTCGGCGACCGACGGCAGCTCCTCGTCCTCGGCAACCCGGACCGGCTCCACCGCGTCGACGATCTGCGACGCGATCCGCGCCTCGTCCCTCTTCAGCTTGCTGAACGCGATCTCGCGGATCGTCGCCGGGATCGTGTAGACCTTGCCCGCCTCCGAGGCCAGGGCCATCAGATAGGCGATCGACACCTTCTCCAGCAGCGCCATGTTGAACACCGCGCGCGACGGATCGGTGCCCACCGCGACCACCCCGTGGTTCGCGATGATGAAGGCGTTGTCCCCGCTCTTCACCTTCTTCTGGACGTTCTTGGCCAGGAACCCGGTGCCCGACGGGGCGTAGTCGATGATCGCCACCTCGCGCCCCAGGAAGCGCACCTGCTCGTCGGTCAGCGGTGGGATCGGCTTGCGCAGGAAGGCCAGCGCCGACGCGTACGGCTGGTGGGTGTGCACGATCGCGTTCACATCCGGCCGCTCCCGGTAGATGTTGGCGTGCATCCCGCACTCGATCGACGGCACCAGGCCGCCCGCGCCGCCCTCGTCCGGCACGTGCCGACCGCGGAAGTCGACGATGCAGACGTCCTCGACGCGCATCCTGTCGTAGTCGTAGTTGCTCGGCGTGACGGCGTAGAGCTCGTGGCCCGGGATGCGCACCGAGACGTTGCCCTCGGTCGCCTTCAGGTAGCCGCGGTCGAGCATCGTCCGGCACATGTCGACCACGTGCCGGCGGGACATCCGGTGTTTCACGGCGGGATCCGATCCTGGTGTGTCGGGTGTGACCGGCACCATCGTCACTCCGATCAGGGTATGAAGCACCGTGGTCCGGCGCGCGATCTGCTGGCCGGTTGTTAGCACGGGGTGACAAAATCCCGGTGTGACGACTCCCTGGCGGCGGGTGCCGGCCGACCTCGCCGCCGCCATGCGGCCCCGGCTGCCGGCCATCGTGCCGGCGATCGCCGAGGCGGTCGCGGCCGCCGACCCGGCCGTCGCGGAGACCGCCGGGGCGAAATTCGACCGGGACGTGCACACCGCGGTCCGGGTCGCCCTGGACCGCTTCCTCGACCTGGCCGGCACCGACGATCCGGCGCTGCCGCCGCGGATCCGGGAGGTGTTCGTCGCGCTGGGCGCCGCCGAAGCCCGCGAGAACCGGGGGCCGGAGCTGCTGCTCGGCGGACTGCGCACGGCCGCCCGGCTGCTCCTGCGGGCCGCTTCCCAGGCTCTGGTCGATGCGCGGGCCGGTGCGCCGGTGGCCGTCGAGGAGATCATCGATCTGTCCGACGCGACCAGCGCGTTCGTCGACGAGCTCGCCACCGCCTGCACCGACGGGCTGGCCCGGCAGCTGCGCGAGCAGGCCGGCGAGGGGGACCGGCGCCGCCGCCGGGTGGCCGACCTGCTGCTGCGCGGCGGCGCCCCGGCGGACGTGGCCCGCGAGGCGGCCGCCGCGATCGGCTGGGCGGCCCTGGACCGGGTGGTGCCGGTGCTGCTCCCGCCCGATCAGGCGCGGGACGCGCGGTTCCGGTTCGCCGCCGACGGCGTGGTCGCCGAGCGGGCCGGGGACGCGGTGCTGCTGCTGCGTGCCGGGCCGCGCGCCGGGCGGGCGGCGCTGGCCGAGGCGTTCGACGGGCGTCCGGCGGCGGTCGGGCCGGCCCTGCCGTGGCCCGAGGCGCCCGAGGCGGTCCGGCTCGCCGAGCGGGTCGCCGAGCTGTTCGGCACCGGTACCGGCCCGGTCTTCGTCGAGGACCATTTCGCGGCGCTGGCCCTGCGCGGCGAGCCGGGCGCGCTCGCCGCGCTGTCCTCCCGGCGGCTGGCGGCGCTGCACGACCTGCGGCCGGCGCAGCGCGAGCAGCTGCTGGTGACGCTGGAGTCGTGGCTGCGGCACTGGGGATCGCGGGGCGCGGTGGCGGCCGAGCTGTTCGTGCACCCGCAGACGGTCAGCTACCGCCTGAACCGCCTGCGCGACCTGCTCGGCCCGGACCTGGACGACCCGGCCGCCCGGTTCGAGCTGCTGGTGGTCCTGACCCACCGGGCGACGCGAAATTCGATGGCCGCCGGCGCCGTCCCTGACGAGGATGCAGCGATGTCCGGCACACCTGAGGGATTCACCTACCGCATCCGTAAGAACGGCGACGTGGAGATACTCCACCACGGCCGGCCCGCCGGCGTGCTGCGCGGCCCGGTCGCGGCCCGCTTCCTGGCCGACGTGGACACCGGCGACCCGCAGGAGCTGATGGCCCGGGTCACCGGCAACTACCGCCACGGCAACGAGCGCGCGGCCAGGAACCATCCGCGCAACCGGGGCCGTTGAGCCGCCGGGGCGGCTCAGGGCCAGGCCGGCGGCATACGGTTCGGGGGCGACGGCCGGGCCCGGTCAGCGGTCGTTGGCCACCAGGCCGCTGTAGACGACCGCGGCGACCGTGGCCAGGGCAGCGCCGGCCAGCCACGGGCCGGTGCCGAGCAGGCGGGCCGCGTCGGGGTGACCGAGCGCCCGGCAGATCCAGGCCACGACGATCGACACCAGGTCCAGCACCGGCAGGGCCGGGATCAGCCAGACCAGGTACACCCGCCGGGGCAGCGGCTCGGGCACCGAGTCGCTGAGGAACATCCAGGCGACCAGCCCGGCACCGACCACCAGGACGGCGAGCGCGGCGATCGTGCTCAGCGCCAGCCAGCCGGTCCCGGCCGGCGGCCCGTGCAGCACGGTGACGAGGCTGGGCAGATGCACGCCGGCCCAGCGCAGCACCAGCCAGACCAGGGCGAGCGGCGCGGCGGCCACGATCAGCACCACGACGCCGCAGCCCAGCCCGCTCGCGCAGCCGGCGGCCTGGCGGCCGGGGGTGGGCGAGGTCACCGGCCGGACGGTATCAGCACCGGGAAAGGGCGCGCGGGGCGGCGACGGGTGAGGATGGCGGGGTGATGGACATCGCCGGGCGTCATGAGTTCCGTGTTCTCGCCGCCGCGCACCCCAGGCTGCCGCTCCTGCTGACCGCGGGTCGGCTGGCCCGCCGGCTGCGCCGGGTGCCGCGGGTCGGCTGGGTGACCGCCGACCCGCTGACCGCCCGGCGGATCCTCAACGATCCGGAGCATTTCACCCTGCTCGGCGAGGGCGGGGTCGGGCATCTCTGGGCGCAGGTGCTCGGTGACTGGGTCTACGAGATCTTCGACGGGCCCGGGCACCACCGGCTGCGGACCCGGACCCGGGACCTGTTCACCGACGAGAGCGCCCGGCAGCTGACCGACCGGGTGATCGGGCCGCGGCTCGCCCGGGCGGGTGCGCAGCTGCGGGCCGGGCGCACGGTCGACGTGGCCGATCTCGCCCGGGTGCTGGTCGGCCGGATCGTCGCGGACCTGCTGCGGATCCCCGCGGCGGACCACGACGACGCGTACCGGCAGATCTTCTCGACCGGCGAGGAACTCGCCGCCCTGGCTCTGGGCACCACCGCCTCCACGCACCTCGCGCCGGAGACGGTCGGCCGGGCCAGGGCCATCGTGGCCCGGCTGACCGCCAACGTCGCCGGGTCGTGGCGCACCGCGCCGCCGGAGACCGTGCTGGGCCGCTGCCGGGAGCTCGGCCTCGACCAGCGGCAGGCGGAGGGGCTGGCCACGCTGCTGATGGTGGCCGGCACCGAGACCGCGGCCAGCGCGATGGCCCGGACCGTGGCGCTGCTGCACGACACCGGGGCGCAGCACCGGCTGCGGGCCGAGCCGGACCGGCTGCCCGACGCGGTCCGTGAGGGGCTGCGGGTGACCACACCGGCGCCGCTGATCGGGCGCGCGGTCAGCGCGGACGTGACCGTGGACGGGCGGCGGCTGCGGGCCGGGGAGCGGGTGCTGATGCTGACCTGGACCGCGAACAACGCGGCCGGCGGCTTCGACCTGGACCGCGGTTACCTGCCGGAGCAGCGGCAGCTGTGGTTCGGGGCGGGCCGGCACCTGTGCCTGGGGGCGCCGGTCGCCCGGGCCGAGATCGCCGGCCTGCTGCGCACCCTGCTGGCCGGCGACGGGCCGTGGCGGATCGGGCGGCGAACGTACCGCCGTAGGGTGCTGATCCCGTCCTACGCCTCGCTGCCGGTGTCGATCGCGGCGTAGACGTCGTGGATCCAGGCGACCATCCGCGGCAGGTTCCACCGGCGTGCGGTGCGCTCGTCGGCGGCGTGCCACGATGTTGATCAGCTCGCCGCCACGGACCGGGTGGGCGACCGGGTGCCGCCCCGGGCCGAGGACGAAGGTCAGGCCGAACCCGGCGCAGGCTCGATCGGGACCAGGCCGCGGAAGCAACCGCGACCCGCATCCCGTCATCGAACAGCATGAAGCTCCACAGCGGACGATCCGGGGCGCACCGACCGACTTCGTCGGTCGGTGCGCCCCGCCCTGGATGACGATCCTGATCGGTCAGGCCGCGGTGCAGGTCAGCGCCGGCGTGGTGGCCGCGCCGGTGCCGATCAGTCCGAAGTCCGCCGTCGCGCCGGACGCCAGCGAGCCGTTCCAGGACACGTTGCGGACGGTGACCGCCGAGCCGCTGACGCTCAGCGTGCCGTTCCAGGCCTGGCTGATCGTCTGGCCGCCGGCCAGGGTCCAGCCGACCGTCCAGCCGGTGATCGCCCGGCCCGCGGTGACGGTGACCGCGGCCTGGTAGCCGCCCTGCCAGGAGCTGGTCACCCGGTAGGTCGCCGAGCAGGCGGCACCGCCCGGGTTCGGTGCCGGCGAGGAACCGGGCGAGGCCGAGCTGGGCGACGGTGAGCCGGGCGAGGGCGAGCTGGGCGACGGCGGGTTCGGGACGCCGTTGGCCAGGCTGAACGCCAGGTCCGGCTGGAACGAGCCGGCCGCGTACCGGCAGCCGTCCGCCTCGCCCGGCGGCTTCACCCACAGGTAACCGTCCACGTCGCCGTCCCCGGTGCTGGTGGTGGGGTAGAGGCCGATCCGGCGGTCGGTGTTGTCGTCCCCGCACCAGTCCCCGGAGGCGCCCCCGTTGCGGCTGGTGTCGACGATCTGGTGCTTGCCGGAGATGCCCCGCCCGTTCAGCGCCGAGATCACCGCCTTGCCGAAGCTGACCTCGGCCGACGTCGGGTTGAAGTTGGACACGTTGCTGTAGAAGCCGTCCGCGTTCGCGACGCCCGCCGCGGCCAGCCGGTTCGCCTGCTCGCCCGCGCTGTTCCAGGCGGAGTGGCCGGCGTCGAGGTAGACCTTGGCGTTCGGATTCGCCGCCTTGAGCGTCCGGGTGGCGGTGGCCAGGGCCTCGTCGCGGGCGGTGACCTGGTCGGCGCTCAGGCAGGTCTGCAGCGCGATCGAGTCCGGTTCGAGTAGCACGATCGCGGTCCGGTTGCCCAGGTGGGCGGCGATCGCGGAGATCCAGTTCTGGTACTGGTTGAGGTCCGGCGCGCCGCCGGCGCTGGCCCCGCCGCAGTCCCGGTCGGGGATGCCGTAGACGGTCAGCTCCGGGATCTGTCCGGCCGCGTTCGCCGCGTTCACGTAGCCGGCGACCTCCGAGCCGATGGTGCCGAGGTTGAAGTCGGCGAACCAGCGGGAGGCCGGCTGGCTGGCGATCCGGTCGCGGATCGCGGCGGTGCGGGAGTCGTTCGGGTGGGCCGCGACCCAGCGGGCCACCGCGGTGTCCGGGTCGCGGTAGAGCGGGCCGCTGATCGTGCCGGCCTCGGCGGTGCCGGTGGTGAGCAGGACGGCGCCGGCCGCGACGGTGGCGCCGGCGGCCGCGGCGGCCAGCCATCTGGTGCCGGGGGATACGGGGGACATGAGCGTTCCTTCCGCTTGGGAGCGCTCCCACCGTAAACGTATCGATATCGGTTAGCAATCTGTATGAATCAATATCCTGCGGGGCAATTGCGTGAGCAGGGGTTTTAGGGCACCCTAAGCAAGGTAAGGCTAACCGTTGCAAAGGTCGTCGCCGATGTTCGTCTGCATCTGTCACCACGTCCGCGAACGCGATGTGCGCACCGCCATCCGCTGCGGCGCGCGCACCGAGGCGTCGGTCGGCGACGCGTGTGGCGCCGGCACCGGGTGCGGCAGCTGCCTGGACCGGATCGCCGACCTGATCGAGGAGGAGGGCTGCGCCGACACGCGACTACCCTCCGCTGCCTAGCGATTACGGCAAGTACTCTTATCCCCGAAAAGTCACGTTATGGGGGTATTTAGGCATGCAAGGTGACGCCCGTGTCATCGAGTTCCTCAACGAGCAGCTCACCGCGGAACTGACCGCGATCAACCAGTACTTCCTGCACGCCAAGATGCAGGACAACTGGGGTTACACCGTGCTGGCCAAGCACACCAGGGCCGAGTCCATCGACGAGATGCGGCACGCCGAGGTCCTCACCGACCGGATCCTGTTCCTCGACGGCCTGCCGAACTACCAGAAGCTGTTCGCGCTCCGGATCGGCGAGTCGGTCAGGGAACAGTTCGAGTGCGACATGAAGATCGAGGTGGAGGCGGTCGACCGGCTGCGCCGCGGGCACGACTACATGCGGTCGGTCGGCGACATCACCTCGGCCCGGATCTTCGAGGACATCCTCGCCGACGAGGAGCACCACGTCGACTACCTGGAGACCCAGCTCGGCCTGATCGAGAAGCTCGGCGAGCCGCTCTACCTGCAGAACGTGATCGAACACCCGGAAGCCGGCTGAGGAGGCCCGCCGGGCGCGGTGGGCCGCAGGGGGAAGCGGCCCACCGCGCGTCAGTGGAGGCCGGTCAGGTCGAACGCGACGAAACCGGCCGCGGTGAGTGGCAGGGCCAGGGCCAGAACCAGGCCGCGACGGCGCCAGGCCGGCACCATCAGCACGGTCGTCAGCAGGCCCAGGAAGAGCAGAATCGCGGCGTACGCGGTCAGCGCGCCCGTCGAGTAGGACGGTTCCCCGATCCGGCGCAGCTGCAGGCCCGCCTCGGCGAACAGCACCGCGCCGGGCAGGGCGAGCGCGAGATGCCGCACCGTGTCCGGGGTCCTCGCCCCGCGTGCCAGCGCGCCGCCGGTGCCGAACACGAGCGCCGCGACGACGCCCAGGCCCGCCCAGGCCAGGGCGGTGGTGTCGTAGGCGTTCGCCGGGTCGTCGTGCTGGATCAGAGCGGCGGCCAGGTGGTAAGCGGGGACCGCGACGATCAGTTGCACCCCGGCGGCCAGCAGGCTGACCCGCAGGGTCCACCGGTGGCGGAAGGTGAGCAGGAACGCGGCGACCGCCCAGACCGCGACCGAGTTCCCCAGCCCGCCGAACGGGCCCGGTACGAATTTGATCCAGAGGAAGTCGAGCACACCGAGCAGCAGCCCGGCCACCAGTGCGACCGGCAGCGCGGCGGCTCGGGAGGCCGGGGTGCGGATCGCCGGCCCGGTGTCGATCGTCATGGCATCGAGCCTACGAACGCAGGCCGGGCGGCGCATCGCACTGCGGACCGGTTCCCCGGCGCCCGGCCTCGGCCGAAAGTCGGATCAGACGCTGCGCAGCACCGAGACGACCTTGCCGAGGATGGTGGCCCGGTCACCGTCGATGTCGGCGTAGGCCGGATTCCGCGGCTGCAGCACGACGTGCCCGGCGCGGCGGCGGAACACCTTGACCGTGGCCTCGTCGTCGATCATCGCGGCCACGATGTCGCCGTTGTACGCCTCCGGCTGCTGCTTGACCACGACGAGGTCGCCGTCGCAGATCGCCGCGTCGATCATCGAGTCGCCGCGCACCCGCAGCGCGAACAGGCCGCTGCCCCGGCCGACCAGATCCCGGGGGAGCGACAGCACCTCGTCGGCGGTCTCCTGCGCCGGGATCGGGGCGCCGGCCGCGATCTCCCCGAGCACCGGCACCCCGATGGTGCCCGGATCGCGGCGGGGTCCGTCGCCGGCCCGCAGGAACATCCGGATGTCGATCGGACGGGTCGCCCGGCCGCGCCGCAGGAAGCCGAGATCCTCCAGGGCCCGCAGGTGTCGGGCGACCGCCGAGGTGGAGGCCAGCCCGACCGCGTCGGCGATCTCCCGGGTCGACGGCGAGTAGCCGTGGCGCAGCGCCGAATCCCGGATGACCCCGAGGATCCGGCGCTGGCGCTCGGTCAGGACCGAGGTGTCGAGTGCGTCGTCGTCGCCCAGCATCCCGCGATCTTCCCTGATCGCTTCCGGTCGCCGCGACGGGGCTCGCCCACGGGTCCCCCGTCCGGACCTAACCGATGTGGTAGGGGTCGCCGTAGACCTTGAAGTCCAGCGGCGTGTTCAGGTCGAAGTTGCCCTTGTTCAGGAAGACCCGCTGGGCGGTGTCGATCCGGCTGGTGTCCGAGTGCGCCTCCTCCTTCTTCATCTCGACCACCCGCTCGTCCAGGAACGCGTTCAACCATTTGCGCTCGTCACCGCCCTGGGCCGGCGGTTTCGCCTTGGCCAGGGCGCGCTTGCGGATGGCGCGCAGACCCTCGTAGCCGTGCACGACGGCGGCGTCGTAGTAGGCGAACTGGCCGAGCGCGCGGACGCCGTCGGCCTTGCCGTCGGCGACCGCCGGGTTGAAGTACACCCGGTCCCGCTCGGACTCCTGGGCGGCCTGGAAGACCGGGTCGGCCGCGGCCGCCCGCCACGCCTTGACGAACTTCGAGCCCAGGCCGCTGTGCGAGTCGGTGCCGTTGACCCTGCGCAGGGCCGGCAGGTACTTGGCGAGGCCGTTGGACGGTTCGGTGGCGGTGTACGCCTCGACCAGCTCCAGCATGTCGCCGGTACCGGAACAGAAGCCGATGATGCCGGCGGTGTAGCCGCGGCCGTCGCCGATGTCCTCGATGTAGGCGAACTGGGCGCGCCAGTCGAGCGACGAGTTCTCAGCCGCCGAAACGATCTCCATGGCGACCTCCTTCTTCGCCGGATCGTCGAGATTTTTGCTGGCGACGGCGACGACCGTCGATGGTGTGACCGTGCCGGCGTCGGCCGGCAGGAGGCCGTAGGTGACTGCGATACCGGGGATGAGCAGGGACAATGCGGCGTAGGCGATCGTCCTTCTGCGAATGTGAAGGGGCATGGGGACGCAGCCTACGATTGTTAAGTTGGCTTAGCAATAGATGAGTGTCGCAAGATCGCTCTTGACACCGATCGCCCGGTGGCCAACTATGAGCCAACTGTTAAACACTTTTCCTATCGCTTCCGGGGGCTCCGTTGACGCGTCTGGCCGGCTCGTCCAAGCTGCTCCGCGCCATGAACGAGAGCGCGGCGCTGGCACACCTGCTCGACCCGGGCATGCTCACCCGGGCCGACCTGCGCCGGCTCACCGCGCTGTCCACCCCGACCATCTCCGAGGCGCTGCGCCGGCTCACCGAGGCCGGCCTGGTCACCGTCGTCGGGCACGACAGCGGCCGGCCGGGGCCGAACGCCGAGATCTACGCGGCCGACCCGGACGCCGCGTACGCGGTGGCCGTCTCGGTCCGCGACGTCGGCGCCAGCGGCACCCCCTCGCTGGCCGCCGCGCTCTGCGACCTGACCGGCGAGGTGCGGGCCCGGTTCGAGTCCCGGGTCGACTTCCTCGCCGCCGACCCGGTCGCCACCCTGACCGACGCGGTCGACCAGCTGCTCGTGACGGCCGGGGTCCCGGCCGACCGGCTGCGGCACGTGCAACTCGGCGTCCCCGGCTCGTACGACGCGCGCACCGAGACCATCCGGCTGGTCCACGTCCCCGGTTTCGGCCGGCCCGGCCTGGTCCCGGCGATCGCCGCGGCGCTGGGCACCGAGGTGGGCGTCGACAACGACGTGAATCTGGCCGCGGTGGCCGAGCGCCGGCGCGGCACCGGGCAGGACGCGGAGGGCTTCGCGCTGCTCTGGATCGGCCAGGAGGGCCTCGGTCTGGCCATCGACATCAACGGAACGTTGCTGCGCGGCACCCGCGGTGGCGCCGGTGAGATCGGGTACATGCCGGTCTACGCCCCGGACTCCGCCGACCGCAAGCTCGACCTGCAGGACCTCTTCGGCGGCGGCGCGATCCTCGAGCTGGCCCGCGAGCACGGGCTGGCCGGGGACACGCCGGCCGAGGTGGTGGCGGCCGCGCCGGCCGAGTTCCTGGAGGTGCTGGCTGACCGGATCGTGGCCGGCCTGGCCGCCGTGGTCGCCGTCCTCGACCCCTACCTCGTCGTGCTCGCCGGGCCGGTCGCCCGGGCCGGGGGCGACACCCTGCTCGCCGCCGTGAACCGGGCCTTCCTGCGGGCCGCCCCGCTGGAGAGCTCGTTCGCGGTGACCGCCATCGACGACGACGCGGTGCTGCTCGGCGCGCTGGACGCCGGGCTGGCCGCGGTCCGCGAAGCACTGATCACCGCCATCCGCGACTCCTGATCCTTCCCCTCGGAAAACATTCGCCAAGGAGCATAAAAGTGAACAAACGGATGCCCTATGCCCTTTTTGCCCTAGCTAGTGCGGCTTTGCTGGTCACCGGCTGCACCCCCGCGCCCAAGGAGACCAAGATCGCCGATCCCGGGACGCAGGTCTCCGGGACGGTCGAGCTGTGGCACTTCTTCACCGAGCGCGAGGCGCAGGCCATCGACCAGGTGGTCGGCGACTTCACGGCGAGCCACCCGAACATCAAGGTGACCGTCAAATCCGGTCAGGACGACTCGAAGGTGACCCAGGCGATCGGCGCCGGGAACGGGCCGGACATCGGGCTGTCGTACTCGACCGACATCGTGGGCAAATTCTGCTCGTCGGGCGCCTGGGTGGATCTCACCGCGTACATCAACCGGGATAAAATCGACCTCAATCAGCTGAACGCGACGACCCGGTCCTACACCGAGTTCCAGGGCAAGCGGTGCGCCATGCCGTTCCTGGCCGACGCGTACGGCATGTTCTACAACAAGGACCTGTTCGCGAAGGCCGGCATCGCCGGGCCGCCGAAGACGCTCGACGAGCTGACCGAGGACGCCAAGAAACTCACCGTGCGCAATGCCGACGGCTCGCTCAAGACGGTGGGCTTTCTTCCGCTGTACGACTATTACGAGAACGCCGCGGCCCACCTGGCCCCGTCCACCGGCGCGAAATGGCTGACCCCGGACGGCAAGAGCGCGGTCGGCGCCGACCCGAATTGGAAGACCCTGCTGAACTGGCAGAAGAGCCTGGTCGACTGGTACGGGTACGACAACCTGACCAGGTTCAAGGCCGGTCTCGGCGACGAGTTCAGCGCCGACAACGCCTTCCAGAAGGGCCAGGTGGCGATCAACATCGATGCCGAATACCGCCTCGCCTTCCTCAAGGATCAGAGCCCCAAGCTGAAGTACGGGGTGGCCCCGCTGCCCACCACCGACCCGGCCCGATACGGCGGCGGTTACGTGACCGGCAACATCATGGGCATCTCGAAGAACGCCAAGAACCCCGAGGCGGCGTGGGAGCTCATCAAATATCTGACCACCGATGACGCCGCGGTGACCAAGCTGGCCGGTCTGCTCAAGAACGTGCCGACCACCACCAAGGCGATCGCCGACCCGGGCCTGAACGCCGATCCGGACTTCAAGACGTTCATCGACATCTTCCGCAACCCGAACTCGATGACCACCCCGCCGTCCGCCTCCGGGCCGGCCTACCAGGAGACCTTCGGGCAGTTCCTGACCAGCTACCAGTCCGGCAAGGGCGGGGACCTGGACCAGGGGCTGGCCGCGGCGGACCAGAAGATCAACAGCGTCATGAGCCTGGGCGGCTGAGCGATGCTCGGCGTTCGCCTGCGCCGGGGCGCGGTCACCCTCTCGTTTCTGGCGCCCGCGCTGCTCGGCATCGGGATGTTCTTCGTCTACCCCCTGATCTCGGCGGTCTACTTCTCGTTCACGAAATTCGACCTGCTGACCGTGCCGCAGTGGGTCGGGCTGGACAACTACCGGCGGATGGCCGGCGATCCGTTCCTGCTGCAGGCGGTGCGCAACACGCTGTGGATGGTGGCGGTCTTCGTCCCGGTGCGGATGCTCTTCACGCTCGGCATGGCCATGATGATCGCGCAGTTCAAGCGGGGCGCCGGTTTCTACCGCACGCTGTTCTACCTGCCGTCGTTGGTCCCGCCGGTGGCCGCCACCATCGCCTTCGTCTACCTGCTCAAGCCGGGCACCGGCCCGGTCAACCACGTCCTGTCGATGGTCGGCATCGACGGCCCGCTCTGGTTCAACTCGCCGGCCTGGGCCAAGCCGTCGCTGGTCCTGCTCGGCCTGTGGGCCTGCGGCGACCTGCTGATCATCTTCCTGGCGGCGGTGCTCGGCGTCCCGGAGAGCCTCTACGAGGCCGCGTCGCTGGACGGCGCGAACGCCTGGCACAGATTCCGGTCGATCACCCTGCCGACGATCCGCCCGGTGCTGCTGTTCGCGGCGGTCACCGGCGTGATCTACACACTGCAGTACTTCGACCAGGCGGCGGTGGCCGGCTCGATCGCCAGCGGGCAGGCCACCGTCGGCGCCGGAATCTCCCAGTCCTTCGGCTACCCGGAGGGCTCCACCTTCACCTATCCGCTGTGGCTGTTCACCGTCGGGTTCCGCTACAGCGCGCTCGGCTACGCCAACGCGCTGGCCATCGCCCTGTTCGTGGTCGCGCTCGCGATCACCGTCGTCCTGCTGCGCCGCGCCAAGGCGTTCTCCGGGGAGGAATCGTGAGTCTCGTCCTGGACCGCCCGATCGTGCGGGCCGCGGCAGAACGGCGCCGGATCCGGCTCGCCTGGATCGCCCGGCACAGCATCGCGATCGCGCTCGGCATCATGTTCATCACCCCGGTCGCGTACCTGGTGCTGCTCTCGCTGATGACCAGCGACCAGGCGCTGACCAGCGATTACTGGCCGAACACCTGGCACCCGGAGAACTACGTGCGGGTGTTCCAGGCAACCCCGCTGCCGCACTATCTGTTCAACACGATGCTGTACGCGGTGTCCGCCACCGTCTTCACCCTCGCCTCCAGCGTGCCCGCCGCGTACGCCCTGGCGAAGTTGAAGTTCCGCGGCCGCAACGCGCTGTTCCTCACGGTGATCTGCGTGATGATGCTGCCCCCGCAGGTGGTGACCGTCCCGCTGTATCTGATGTGGGCCCGGTACGGCCTGACCGGCTCGCTCGCCCCGCTGATCATCCCGGCCCTGTTCGGCGACGCGTTCTGCATCTTCCTGCTGCGTCAGTTCCTGCTCACCATTCCGAGCGAATATCTGGACGCGGCCCGGGTCGACGGCTGCGGCGAGTGGCGCACCCTGCTGCGCGTCGTGCTGCCGATGGCCCGGCCGGGAATCGCGGCGGCCGGCCTGTTCCAGTTCTTCTACTGCTGGAACGACTATTACGGGCCGCTGCTCTACACCAGCGAGAACGAGAACTCGTGGACGCTCTCGCTGGGCCTGGCCTCGTTCCGGACCGTGCACCACGTCGACTGGAACCTGGTCACCGCGGCCACCGTGCTCGCCATGGCGCCGCTGATCATCATCTTCTTCTTCGCCCAGCGCAGCTTCGTGCAGGGCATCACGCTGACAGGATTCAAGGGTTGAAAATCGCGGTCGTGGGTGGCGGATCCACCTATACCCCGGAGCTGGTGGACGGGTTCGCCCGGCTCGGCACCATGGTCACCGAACTCGTTCTGATCGACCCGTCCGCGGAGCGCCTGGACATCGTCGGGGCGTTCGCGGCGCGCATCTTCGCGCAGTACGGGCATCCGGGGAAGGTGACCTGGACGACCGACCTGGACGCGGGGGTGACCGATGCCGACGCCGCGGTCATCCAACTCCGGGTCGGCGGGCAGCGGGCGCGGATCAGCGACGAGTCGTTCCCGCTGGAATGCGGCTGTGTGGGACAGGAGACGACCGGGGCGGGTGGCCTCGCCAAGGCGCTGCGGACGGTGCCGGTGATTCTGGACGTCGCCGAACGGATCCGGGCGCGGGCCAGGCCCGGGGCGTGGATCGTGGACTTCACCAACCCGGTGGGGATCGTGACGCGGGCGCTGCTCGATGCCGGGCACCGGGCGGTGGGACTGTGCAATGTGGCGATCGGGTTCCAGCGACGGTTCGCCTCCTATCTGGAGGTTCCGCCGGGCTCGGTGGTCCTGGACCATGTGGGGTTGAACCACCTGACGTGGGAGCGGGCGGCGTTCGTCGACGGCGTTGATCGACTTCCCGAACTGCTCTCCCGGCACCTGTCGGACATCGCGGGACAGGTGGATGTGCCGGCGGAGATCATCTCCATGCTG